>NZ_OX031157.1:641666-962500 GCF_943736995.1 Sporosarcina sp. Marseille-Q4943
TTTTCTTGGATACGGAAAATCGTTATGAGCCCTTGGTCGTTTTCGACAGTTACCATACGTTCATTTTCCTTGTTTTCAATTTCGGTGATAATACCTGTCGCTCTCACGAAATCCGTAGCGTCCTTCACGTCTTCATTTTCCATCTGAATCACGTCCTCGTTCGCCTGAACTGCAAAAGGATACCATGCGCTTCCTGCCAATAAGGCTGTTAATGCAACTGCTCCGATTTTCTTCATGTTCTCTCTCTCCTCATATCGAGTATTCAATGAATCAGACGGAGTGCATTGGTAAAAGTTACATTAATTTAACGAAATCACCTTTTCATCCCTTCCAGCCTTCAATCCACAAATTAAGAAAAACAGTGAACCGATGAGTAAAATGAGCATCGGACTTTTCCAAGAGGATGTGACGTCATGAAGAAGTCCAAAAAGCACCGGGCCCGTGGCTGCAAGCATGTAACCCGATGATTGTGCCATGCCCGATAACTCTGCAGCCTCTGTATGCGTCTCTGTCCGCAAGGTGAAAAACATCATCGCCAATCCGAACGATGCCCCGCCTGCAATACCGATGAAGATCATCCATAAAGGAACGAATGATAATTCCCCGGCGTAAACACCGCCATAGCCGATCAAGTATAATGCCGCAGTGCCGATGACGAGCATCCGCTGATCTTTCATTCTTCCTGCAAGGATCGGAATGATGAACGTCATCGGTAATTGTGCAACTTGTAAAAGTGAAAGCATCCATCCCGCCTTCTCGACTGTCATTCCTTCAGAAACGAGCATTTCGGGCAGCCATGCCGATGTACAGTAAAACAGCAACGACTGCAACCCCATGAAAAACGTAACTGCCCAAGCAAGCGGAGAACGCCATAAGAAATTCGGCTTTTCCGCCGATGTTTTGTCAAGTTTCGGTTGCACGGATCGTTTGTTTTTCAGCTGCGGCGACCATAGGATGACTGCCAGCATGGACAAGGCAGCCCATACCCCTAGTGCTCCTTGCCAACCGAAATCAGTATTTACGACAATCGGTGCGCTAATTCCCGAAGCGGTCGTCGCTGAAATATTCATAGCAACCGAATAGATCCCTGTCATTACCCCGATATGTAATGGAAAGCTTAATTTTAATAAAGCAGGCAATAAAACATTACCGAACGCGATTGCGACACCGATCAGGAATGTCCCGACGACTAAAAATAGAATAGAACCTGCTGAGCGGATGACAATCCCGACCGTCAGCAGACAGAGAGCGACGAAAAGAGTCAACTCCATGCCAAATCGTTTTGACAGTTTCGGTACGAACGGAGATATAAAAGCGAACGCCAACAAGGGAATTGTCGTCAAGAAGCCTGCCAGCACATTTGAGATGCCTAGGCTATCTCGTATTGGGCCGATAATCGGTCCAACAGAAGTCAAAGGTGAGCGTAAGGTTGATGCGATGAAAATGATGCCGACTATTAATAACCATGTTTTATTCTCGAATCTATGTATTGTTACGTTGCTTTGATTTCCCTCAAGCTTCATCGTGTCGTCTCCCTTATTATGTACATGTCCTATGAGCATACCACAATGGGCGCTCTATCTGAACGACGGCAAAAACGGATCTCCTTGTTCCGTGAGATCCGTTTTTCATTCTATGAAAAAGTTATATAGTCGTTGGCACGAGCAAAATGGATGTCAGTATCGTAACGGCCTGATCGATTTCCTCTTCGGTCACAGTTAATGGCGGCAGCATACGGATTACGTTGGAACCGGCCTGCACAACGAGCAGTCCCGCTTCTTCCGCTTGGCGAATGAAAGGCGCGACGTCTTCCTTGCAATCGATTCCGATAAGCAATCCGTTGCCCCGGATATCAAATCGTTCAGGTGGCAGGCACTCATTCAATTTCCGAATCAAAGCATTAGATTTTTCTTGGACATCCTTCAGGAAATCCTCTGCGAAAACATGATCCACTACCGTTTGAGCAACTGCGACAGCGAGCGGATTCCCGCCGAATGTAGTGCCGTGCGTCCCTGGACCGAATGAATCGAAGAGTTCTGCTGTTCCGAGCATCGCTCCAATTGGGAAGCCCCCGCCCAATCCTTTGGCGAGCGTCAGTATATCCGGTTTCAATCCTGTCTGCTCGTATGCATAACGTGTACCGGTCCTTCCAATTCCTGTCTGCACTTCATCGACAATGCATAAAATCCCTTTCGACTTGCAAATGTCCGAAATGGCGGAAGCAAATTCTGGCGTGACGGCATGAATGCCCCCTTCACCCTGAATCACTTCCAGCATGATGGCCGCCACATCATCATCGATAGCAGCTTCCAGTTTCGCCGGATCATTGAATGGAACCGTCTTGAACGTTTCAAGCATCGGTCCGAAGCCCTGCTTTATTTTCTCCTGGCCCGTTGCAGCCATCGCCCCGAATGTACGGCCATGGAATGATTGATCGAAAGTAATGATCGTCGTTTTGCCCGAATGCTTCCTCGCAAGTTTAATGGCCGCTTCGTTCGCCTCCGCTCCGCTGTTACAGAAGAAGCTATGTGAGAAATGCGTGTCTTTCATTAGAGTGGCAGCGAGCTTTTTCTGCTCGGGGCTTTCGAATAAGTTCGATACATGCCAGAGCTTTTCGCTTTGAGCCTGGATCGCCTTGACGATTGCCGGATGCGCATGACCAAGGCTGACGACAGCGATGCCGCTTGTGAAATCGAGGTACTTCTTGCCGTTCGCATCTTCAACGACTGTCCCCTCGCCTTTTACAAGGTGCACCGGTCGTCGTGCATAATTATTGAATAACGTACTCAACTGAAAACCTCCTCCAGTCCGATTGTTGTGCCTGCCAAATGCTGATCGACGATTTGGACGGATGGCACACCCGCATCCAAGCAGTCCATTGCGGCATGCACTTTCGGTATCATCCCACCGTATATGTCCCCGGCTTCAATCCAGTTCACTATATCCCCTGGCGAGACGGCTGTTTGAATTTCATTTCCAATCTTGATTCCCGGTGTATCCGACACAAACACGAGGCTCGTTGCACCAATCGCGAGTGCAACTTTGCTTGCGACTGTGTCGGCATTAATATTGAGCGGCTTTCCACATTCGGTTGCACCGATACAAGATATGACAGGAACGATTCCAGCTGCGAACAACTTCTCGAGCAATCCATCATTCACAGCTTGGATATCACCGACGAAACCGTAATTTTCTTCATCCAGTAATGTACAAGTTAGCAGCTTGCCGTCGAACCCACTCAGTCCAACTGCATGGATGTCTGCACCATTCAATTGGTGGACGAGTGATGGATTCACGTCACCGATCAATACATCTTTCACGATGGAGATTGACCTTTCACAAGTAACGCGTATTCCATTGATGATGTTGGACTCAATGGCATTCTTTTGCAACGCCGCATTAATGGAAGGCCCGCCGCCATGGACGATGACGATTTCCTTGCCTTCACTTTGCATTTCTTGAAACTTCTTAAAAAAACCGCTTTGCAACCCTTCGAGCATGCTGCCCCCAAGTTTAATGACAATCCGCTTACGATCGGTATGAAGCATTGATTTGGACGTAGTCATATGTCAAATCGCACCCCCATGCTATTCCATGCCCATTTCCTTTATTCAGTCCAACGAAGATCTTCACTTCCGGTTGCTTTAAATAAAGCAGCAGATCCTCCTCCGAGAAGTTGACCGGCTCGCCATCCGTTACAACTGTCGTGTCACCAATTTTAATCGTAATCCCTACTGGATCGACAGACGCTCCGCTATACCCAACCGCTGCGATGACCCTTCCCCAGTTCGCATCGCAACCGAATACCGCCGTTTTGACGAGAGGAGATCCGACGACCGTCTTGGCAATTATTCTCGCTTCGGCATCCGTCAAAGCTCCAGCCACTTCCACTTCGATAAGCTTCGTCGCCCCTTCCCCATCTTTTGCAATCATTTTTGCAAGATCTTGAGCGACCGCGTGCAATGTTTGGACGAATGAGCCCCAGTCAGGATGGGCAGGAGACAATGATTGATTGCCCGCCATGCCGTTCGCTAGCACGAGGACCATGTCGTTCGTCGAAGTATCTCCATCGACCGTGATGGAATTGAATGTCATATCGGTCACGGACTTCAACGCTCCCTGCAAATGACCGGAGTCGATGTTGGCATCCGTCGTAATGAAGCCGAGCATTGTTGCCATATTCGGTTCGATCATTCCAGAACCTTTCGCTGTTCCCGCGATGATGACTTCCTTGCCATCGACTTCCGTACGGTATGCCGTGTTTTTCATGACGGTATCTGTCGTCAAAATCGCTTGAGAAAATTGGATTGAACCTTCAAGGGTGCTTGTCGGCTCGAGCTGACTGATTCCTTTCAGCAAAGGCTCCATATTCAATTTCTCACCAATGACACCTGTTGACGCAACTCCGACCAAGTTCGGGTCAATGCCGAATTGTTCGGCCGCCTTTTCCTGCATTGTGAGCGCATCAATCATGCCCTGTTTCCCGGTACATGCATTTGCGTTGCCTGAATTGATGATGACCGCTTGCATTTGCCCGGTTTGGTGTACAACTTCCTTTGTCACTACAAGAGGGGCCGCTTGGATGGCGTTCGTCGTGAAAACACCTGCCACACTCGCAGGAACTTCACTGAGCAATACCGCCAAATCGTATTTCTTATGCTTCAATCCGCAATGGATGCCGACCGCTTTGAACCCTTTAGGTGTTGCTATATTTTTTCCTGAGATGCGTTTCAATTGTTGAACAGCTACCGCCATACCAATTCCTCCTCTTAAATGAATAATGGAACTTGCGTCAAACCTGTCGTTTCATCCAACCCAAATTGCACATTCATATTTTGGACCGCCTGCCCGGCAGCCCCTTTCACCAAGTTGTCGATGACCGATACGATCGTAGCCCGGCTCGTTCGTGGATCCACTTTCACATGAATATCACAGTAATTTGAACCGGCCACTTGCTTCGTACAAAATTTCACCGATTCATTCATGATCCTCACAAAAGGCCGTCCCGCATATGTTTCTTGTAAACAACTGATAAGCTGCTCTTCCGTAACGCCGGCGTTAACTGGTGCATAACTTGTAGCCATGATGCCCCTCGTCATCGGAACAAGATGCGTTGTAAATGTCACCGATGTTTTTTGACCGCCAAACTGTTCAATCCCTTGTTCGATTTCCGGAATATGCTGGTGCTCATGAATTTTATAGATGGAGAAGTTTTCATTCGTTTCACTGAAATGAGTCATCGGTCCCGGAGTGTTCCCGGCTCCCGACACACCGCTCTTTGCATCGATAATGAGTGCTGATGCATCGATCAGCTTTTCTTTGATCAATGGCAATAATGAGAGAAGCACTGCAGTCGGATAGCATCCAGGGTTCGCAATAAGCTGCGCATTCCGGATTTCTTCATAATTCCATTCCGTCAATCCGTATGCGCTTTGCTCCACCGCTTCAGCTGGTGCAGGTGTTTTCTTATACCAACGTTCGTACTCAGCAAAATCCTTCAACCTGAAATCTCCGGATAAATCTATCAGTCTCGGTCCACTGCCGATAAGTGGCGGTAGCAATCGGCTCGTCACTCCGGCCGGCGTACTGGCAAATACGACGTCAAAGCCGATCAGCTGTGCATAATCGATTTTTAGAAGAGGTTGATCATACAGAGTAGATGTATGCGGAAACTTGCTAGAAAACAAAGTCCCCTCCTCAGATGATGTGAATAAATCGAGTTGTTCGACTTCTGGGTGATTATGCAATAAGCGGATCAATTCTAGTCCACCGTACCCGGAAGCACCGATGATTCCTATCTTCATGTCCCCACCCCTTTTATCGTTAAAATTAGTATACGTATGCATAAATATAAAGTCAACTGTATTATTATAAATTTCTAAGTAGAATTTCTTCACGTCTTCAGTATTGGAGTTTTGAATTGGAGGAGATTATGTTATACTATCGTTATTATCAGGTACTAATATTAGGTGATAGTTTTTACCGAGGAGGTCACTATGGAAGATTTATTGAAGCTTAAAGGGAAAAACATTGTCGTAATGGGCGTGGCGAATGAGCGAAGCATTGCATGGGGCGTAGCGAAGTCCCTATTTGATGTCGGGGCGAACGTCATTTTCACGTATCGCAAGGAGCGCTCGCTAGCAAAGCTCGAGAAAGCTTTGGACAGCAACGGACTTGAAGCGAAAATGATCGTCCAATGCGATGTGAATGATGATGAAAGCATTCAGCATGCATTTACGTTGATCGGCGAAACGCTTGGAACGATCCATGGGGTTGTTCATTCTATCGCGTTTGCGCATGCCGAAGATTTGAAAAATGATTTTGTTGAAACGACGAGAAGCGGCTATGCATTCGCACAAGATTCAAGCTCCTACTCCCTCATTGCAACTGCAAGGGAAGCACGCCGCTTCATGACAGAAGGCGGCTCAATCATCACGATGAGCTATTTAGGTGCTGAACGTGTGCTTGACGGCTACAATGTTATGGGTGTCGCAAAAGCTGCACTTGAAGCGTCTGTCCGCTACTTGGCGAATGATTTAGGGAAAGAAGCGATCCGTGTCAACGCAATCTCAGCAGGCGCTGTCCGTACCCTTTCTGCGAAAGGTGTTCCTTCTTTCAACACGATTTTGGGGCAAATCGAAGAAAAAGCTCCATTGAAGCGCAATATTACAAATGAGGAAGTCGCGAAGATGTCGATTGCGATGTTAAGCGATCTTTCAAGCGGTGTAACCGGAGAAGTCATTTACGTAGATGGTGGCTACAATATTATGGGATGAAAAAAGGAGCTTAACGGCTCCTTTTTTTGTTGTTCAAACGGCGATTGATTGGAAATCATTAGAAACATTTCATTAAAGAAAACGTCATTGATAATGAGGTGAATTTTATGAAAAAGAAGCCGATTTACGTTGAAATAGAGATTGATTCACATATAGATGATGTTTGGGATGCATCACAAGATCCGGACTTGCATTCGCAATGGGATTTGCGATTTTCATCCATCACCTATTTACCGAAAAAAGACGGTGAGCCCCAAATGTTTACATACAAACGAAGTGTTTCCCCCCTTCTAACCGTCGAAGGCTGGGGGAAAAGTACGGGGACATTCAATAAAGGCGATGGCACCCGGTCGTCTTCCCTGCATTTCGGAACGGATCAATGGGTTTCGCCAATCAAGGAAGGGAAAGGGTATTGGAAATATGAACCCCAACAAAAAGGGACAAAATTCCTTACGCAATATGATTACGATGCGAATTTTGGGTCGATCGGAAAAGCGTTTGATGCATTCGTCTTCCGCCCGATCATCGGATGGGGCACCGCTCTCAGTTTCGATGTATTGAAAAGATGGCTTGAAAAAGGGGAATCTCCCCGTTCCCAATACTACCGCTTTTTCACGACGTATGGGCTCGCTATGTTGTTCGCATTCGTTTGGATCTACCATGGTCTACTTCCAAAAATTATCGGCATGCATCCTGAGGAAAAAAGGATGTTGGCGAGTACAATTCCATTTGACGACCCAACAATTACAGCCATCATGATTGGCATTGGAATCGCTGAAGTGCTGTTCGGTGTTCTATGGCTGATTTATAAGAGGAAGAAACATTTATTTACCTTGCAGCTAATCATCTTTCCACTTCTCACGATTGCGGCGATGATAGCGGCGCCTGAAGCGGCCATCCATCCATTCAACCCAGTGACGTTCAATCTGTCGTTGTTTGTCCTCTCCCTCATTGGGTATTTCAGTAGCGATTGTCTACCGACGGCAAAAAGCTGTAAAAGGAAAAGGTGAGTATGTTGTCCATTTATAAAAGAGTTCTTGGTAAAAATTTTGATCGATTGCATCCGATGTTGCAAAAGCGTTATGACCTACCCGATGGAAGCGCATTTGAAGCGACCGGCACGATGAAAGAAATTAAGGGCGGACCTAGATGGCTATATCCCCTTTTCCGGCTCGGTGTCAATTGGAAGCTGCTGTTCCCGGAGCGAGGAAACAACATTCCTTTTTCCATTACAAACACGGCTCGTCTTGGAAAGAACAGCGAGAGCCAAATCCATTGGGAGCGCATCTTTCATTTCGGTTCGACGAAGCGCTACTTCAATGCGTTAATGAGTTTGGATGAAACACGCCTCGTCATCAAAGATTATCTCGGGGAGCCCCCTTTGGTCTATTCCGACTTAGCTTTCGAAGTTTCGGATGATGGCTCGCTGACAATCCATTCATTGAATCAACGCCTCGTTCTCGGCAAAGTCGAGTTGCCGTTGCCGAAACCCTTGCAAGGTTTAGCGACGGTGACGGAACGTTATGATGAAGCGGATGCCGTTTACCGAATTAGCGTAAACGTTCGGAATCCATTGATTGGCCATGTCTTTTCCTATGAAGGGGAGTTTGTGCAAAATGCGTAAATTCGTGCTTATTCACTTTATATTGTTTATGATCATCGCTGTTTTTAGCAAAGATCCATGGCCCTATTTACTGCTGACGATTGCGCAGGTCGTCTATGTACCGATTGCTCTTCGCTTTGTCATGAAACGCGGAGATTGGTTTTCGAAGCTCTATTATTATATTGCGATTCCCGCATATGTTTCGGTTGCGATCATTCAACTATTGTCACCCACTTGGTCCGCGATTCCCGCTATCATCTATTTGGCCTTCACGGTTTTCATTGCATTGTATGGACTGTCCCGGTTTTTGCGCCGCGGATTTACAAGTATCGAGGAGTTTTCAATCGACCTCGGGATGATGTACATAGCGCTCGGAGGTGGTTGGTATTTTGCTTACGTGGCGGATATTGATACGGGTTTCACTCCTTTATTGACGTGGCTTACGGGGATTCATTTTCATTACTCCGCCTTCCTGTTGCCCAATTTCATTGGGTTGCTTGGGAGGCTGCATAAGACGCGGTCCTATTCGATTTCCAGCATCCTTTTATTGGCTGCGCCGATGGTAGTGGCAATCGGTATCACCTTTTCTCGATGGATCGAGTTGTTTTCTGTACTACTTTATATCGTAGGATTGGCGGGAATGATTGCGATTGCCTGGCGTGCGCGATTTGTGAACCGTGTACAAAAATGGCTTGTCGTCACTTCTTTTACATCTCTTGGTCTGACGATTTTGTTCTCGCTCCTTTACGTACTCGGAAACGGCTTCGGGCTCACTTCCATTACGATCGACTTCATGCTTCGTTTTCACGGTGTGTTGAATTGTATCATCTTTGCGTTGTGTGGAGTTCTAGGATGGCTGTTGTCCGTTCCTGCTCCCAACTATAAAGAACCAAACTTCCCGATTAGTAGGGTGAAAGGAAAACAGCGAGTTGAACAGCTTGGCGCAACTGGACGGCATAGAGGACTTGTTGATGACATGAAACGCTATGGAGTAAGCAAGGTGTCGCCTCGTATTGTTGATTTTTACGAAAACACGATTGATTACCAGTTATTCTCCACCGTGCATTGGCGTAAGTGGTTTAAACCTTTTGCCTATCTCTATTCATTGATTAGCATAAGGACGGAGCAGATCAATTTGCCACTCCATCGAAATGAAGTGGAGATGACTGGCGATGTGATTACGGTGGTGCCTGGTTTAGATGGCAGACCTGATGCCCGTGCATGGATCCGGAAGGTTGACGACAGCTTTGCATTCATCGCCCTTTATTCCTATCATCAGTCTGTCACAGGCAAGGAGTATATGAATATTGCATTGCCGTTACCTTTTTCGACGATGACCGGTGTTTTGGAACTGATTGAGCAAGGCAATAACTTGCAATTGACGAGCAAGAAAACCAACCCCGCATCAGATGCGGGAATCTATTTGACTTCAAAACTTGGAAAGTATTTCAAACTGCCGCTGGAGGAAAACTTCATCGTTCGTGAAGAGGCGGATGGGTCCATGACCGCGAAGCATGAAATGTGGATTTTTTCGATACCGTTTTTGACGATTCATTATAGAATTCAAAAGGCATGACAAAAGCCAGAGGAAATTCCCTCTGGCTTTTTAATGGTTATGAGCGTGGCATGCCTTGCTTTGGGCGCGGAACGCAACGCTTTGGACGCGGAACGAACCATCAATGAGAAAACGTCTTGTTATTCCCCAATCTCCTTCATTAACCCCTTATTGCCTTTCGTCAAAATGTTTTCGTAATCAATATAATCGTAAATATCATCCACTATCTTATCGCTAAACGACGACAGTTCCTCCACTGTCAAATCCTCGATTGCTTTCTTCTCCGCTTCGCAATAAATGATGATTTTCCCGACGATTTCATGTGCGTCACGGAACGGAGTGCCTTTTGCTACCAAATAATCGGCGACTTCCGTTGCATTCAGGAAGCCGGCTTTGATGGCCGCTTTCATATTGTCGGCATTCACTTTCAATGTGTCGATCATCTTCGACATGATTTCCATGCAATCAAGGACTGTATCAAGCGCGTCGAAAAATTGCTCTTTATCCTCCTGCATGTCTTTGTTGTACGTCAACGGCAAGCCTTTCAATGTCGTCAATAAAGCGAATAAGGAACCGTACACTCTACCCGTTTTGCCGCGGATGAGTTCCGCCGCGTCAGGGTTTTTCTTCTGCGGCATGATGCTGCTGCCCGTCGAATAGGCATCCGCCATTGTAATGAACTTGAATTCTTGGCTGCTCCATAAAATCAGCTCTTCGCTCAAACGGCTCAAGTGCATCATGATGATAGAGAAATCGGACATGAGTTCCAGCATATAATCGCGGTCGCTCACACCGTCGAGAAAATTATCGACCGGTTTCGCGAAACCTAGTAGATTGGTTGTAATTTCACGATCAATTGCATGTGTCGTCCCGGCAAGTGCCCCGCATCCTAACGGGTTTTCATCGAGCAGTTCAAGTGCATTGCCAACACGTTTTTTATCACGTTTGAACATTTGCTCATAGGCGCCTAAATGATGGCCAAATGTGACGACTTGCGCACGCTGCAAATGTGTATATCCAGGCATGATGACGTTGTTCGCTTTCGCTTTTGCATGCAAGGAATCAATCAGTGTCTGTAAGCCGTCCATCACCTCGACCGCTTTATTCTTTGCATATAGACGCATATCAACCGCCACTTGGTCATTCCGGCTACGTGCCGTATGGAGCTTCTTCCCCGTTTCCCCAATCCTTTCTGTCAAATGCATTTCCACGAAAGAATGGATGTCTTCGTAGTCTCCTTCGATGACAAGTTCACCGTTATCGATATCATGCAGGATCGATTCTAGACCTTGAACGAGCAAATCCCCTTCCTCCGGTGTCAATAGGTCCGTATGTACGAGCATCGTGACGTGGGCAAGGCTACCTGCAATATCTTCTTTATATAATCTATAGTCGACCGGCAATGACGTGTTGAACTGCTCCATTATTTCATCTGCACGGCTTGTAAAACGTCCTCCCCAAAGCTTCATGTATAATCAACCTCTCATATGTATTTTTATTCATTTTATTGTATTATAATGATTTCATCATTCAATTGCAATGAAATCCGAAACAACTTTGTTAAATATATTATCATGTGTTGCCAATTTCTTGCTCGCTATATGAAGTAATGCTATGCTTAAGTCATTGACGAAAAAAAGAGTGATGATCATGATAAAATCCAATATTGAACGCAACTATAGATATTATTTACCCAAGCCCTTGACAACAATATGTCAGGGGTTTTTGTTTCCCCGGGGAAAATCATCTTGGAGGCATAGTAAATGACAACAAAACAAAACCATTCCATCGCATCGGTCTTTGCGATTTGGATAAGCCTGATCAGCAATATTGTATTAACCGTTTTGAAAATCCTTGTTGGTGTACTTTTTAACAGTCCCGTCTTGCTCGCGGACGGTTTCCATAACGCAGGAGATGTTGTCGCATCAGCCGCGGCCTTGACGTCCATGCGATATTCGCAACGCCCTGCTGATGAAGACCATCCTTATGGGCATGGGAAAGCTGAAGTCATCGGATCCGGCCTTGTTGCCATCATTTTAGGAATTGCTGCCGTTTATATCGGTTATGAGGCCGTCAAAACATTTTTTGAAGAGCCAGCGAAGGCGAGTGTCATTGCATTGATCACCGCCATTCTTTCCCTCTTCTGGAAGCAGGCTCTCTATATTTACACGATGCGCATCGGGAAAAAGGTGAACAGTAAAGGATTGATAGCAACAGCATACGACCATTTGGCTGATGTTTATGCATCCCTTGCAGCTGTTGTCGGTATCGGGTTGGCATTGATCGGTGATGCCTATCATATCCCGATCTTGTTATACGGTGATCCATTTGCAGGTGTGATCGTCTCGGTGCTTGTCCTAAGATTAGCTTATGAAATCGGTATTGAGGCAATGGATATACTAATGGAAAAGAACGTGTCGGAAGAACGTCTACAGGAATTTGCGACATTGATCCGCACAGTTCCAGAAGTGAAAAGGATCGACCGCCTACGCGCACGGGAGCACGGTCATTATGTCCTCGTCGATTTGAGGATCGGCATTTCCGGTACGTTGACAATCCAGGAAGGTCACGATATTTCAAGTCAAATCCGAAATTTGATCATTGATGAACACGCGGATGTGGATGAAGTGCTCATCCATTTGAATCCTTGGTATCCGGATGAATAATCCGGCAGAAGGGCTATGAAGTAATGTATACTGGTGAATGAAAAGGAGTGTCTTTGATGTTGAAAGATAAAATAGCGCATTTGGTCGCTGAAAATGAAGCATTGTTTCCAATTGAACGAGCGTACGCAGTCAAACAAGGATTGATTCAGGAAACTACGGAAACTGACAATAAAGACTGGAGCTTTCCCGTCATTGAAAGATGCTTGAAAGAGACGGAAGAAGTGATCCAAGCGGAACCAGAATCATTCATGAATGAACCGGTCTCTTATTTTTCGAAGAACGTTGATGAATTCCTCTACGTCGAATCGAATGCCTTCGAAACAATCGGAGTCGATGGAATTGCATTTGAAATGGATGATGTCTTCGAGACATCGACAGTCCTTTTCGGATTGAAAGTGCAGAAAAAGCGGGGTTCTTTCCTGAAGGAATATTTGGATGCGAATGTCGGTTCAAAAACATATAGTGCCATGTTTTCCGACAAGGACGGACTATGGGACGTCAATATACCGCTCGATCAATTGGACGGTTTCCATAAAGAGCTGGAAATAAAAGATGCGATGGATCTCGCCTATCGATTCATCTTCAATTTGCTTGAAGCGATCGAGGCAGCAAATTGAAGCATGCATTTGAAGTTGAAAACAAGGAATTCATCTACACATATGTACGGCAAATGGACGAACATGATCTATGCCGATTGGAAATGAGGGCTTTTTTCGGCTTTGACAGCCCTTCGAACGTCATTAAGAGTAATGTGAAGATCGATCCAAGCAGAAGCCCTTTCATGAAAGAGCGTCTGGAAATTCTGTTCTCCGGAAGTGATCTGGAAGAGATAATAAAGCAAGCATCTGAATTTGTCAGCCATAAGACTTTTAAAGTGACGTGCCTAAATTCAATCGCACTTTCTTCCACCCCAAAACTTCGCCAACCAGAGAGGCGCAGCATTGAGCGGAAGATCGGTGAAGTAATCCAAGGGGAAGCGGATTTACTGGAGCCTGAAGTGAACTTTGGGGTCGTCTTGCTTGAAGGGACTTGGCATTTCGGCATTGTTGATGAAAGCGAGCCAATATGGCGATTCCATATGCAAAAGCCTCATATGTATTCAACAGCGCTGAGCACACGTGTTGCGAGAGCCGTCGCCAACATTGCCGTCCCCCATCCTGAAGGTGTCCGGGCAATCGATCCTTGCTGCGGAATCGGAACTGTTTTGGTGGAAGCTCGCTCCATGGGCATTGACATCGTCGGAAGGGATATCAACCCTCTCGTCTGTCTTGGCTCAAGAAAGAATCTCGCCCACTTCGGGTTGGAAGGGGAAGTTGTGAAGGGCCCTATTGCCGAAGTGACGGATACATATGATGCTGCGATTATCGACATGCCATACAATCTGTTTACACATATTACAGATGAAGGACAACTGGACATTTTAAAAGCTGCCAGACGGATTACTTCGAAACTTGTAATTGTGACGATCGAGCCGATGGATCATATGATTATGGAAGCTGGCTTCGAAATCGTGGACCGCTGTGTAGCGAAAAAAGGTACATTCGAACGGCAAGTCGTTGTATGTGAATGAATGACAAGTGTTCATCTAACAAAGGGGTGGGATGAATGAAAAGATTTGCGAGTGCCATGTTTCTTAGCTGTTTGATGATTCTAGCTGGATGTAACTCCATATCAAAGTATGATGATGAAGACGTTGCAGCCGTTGTGAGAGGGGAAGAAATTACAGTCGGTGAACTGCGCTTATTATATCCGGATGAAAAAATTCTAGAGAATCTGGATGGGACGATTAAAGCGAAATTGGCAGAACAAGAAGTTAAGAAAATGAATCTTGATGTATCTGAAGAACTTCAGGGAATTCATTTGTCTAAGGACTCAATTGTTGAATCCTATCCGCAGGATGACGATAAATCTGAAATCGCAAAGGATACCCGGAAGTTCTATGAGTCGCAAGCTAAAAAACTGGGAATGGAGCCAAAAGAGTTTTTTGAAAAGCATGTAACAGCAAGTCAGGAAATAGGTGTCTATCTGCAAGCCTATTTGGATAAGATGCTAGGCGAACCGATGGTGGATGATAAAAATTTTAATGTTGAAGAATATAATAAAAAGGCAAATGCGGTATTGGATAAGTTAGTGAAAGAGCATAAGGATGAGATTGAGAAGTTTATTAAGTAGCCTTAACACTCGAGAAAAGAATTTTAAAGGACATAACATTTTAGTCACTCTAAAATATGTTATGTCCTTTCTTTTTCGACTAACGCGCACAATTGTAACAAGTAATTTAACTACCAGCTATACCTAAAATTAATTTAATTGCTTTTCGCCTCTTTCTACTTCGTTTAAAACCTTCTTTTGAGTCAAAGATTAAAGCAGTCTTACAGATCCAAATTCTTAAATATATAGAGTGGTATTTTATTGGTCCTACTATTCCTTTTTCCTCATATTCTGTTCCATCTTCTAACTCAGTCTCAGTCCTTACTAGCCAAGTATTACCTATCCCGAACTCAATAAATTTCAATAAATCATCTCTCTTCATTTCTTCTTCAATTTGGACCGAATATTCAACAACTATGTAACTAGGATATATGGAAATGCTGTTATATGTTATTCGGATAAATAACAAGGCTATATTTCGAGATATTCATCTTTTAGAATACTCATATTAATAATATCGTGCCACTCCCCATTTCGGTATAAAGATTGTCTACTAACGCCTTCTTGTTTAAAACCTAATTTCGTATAGATATGAATCGCTTTTGGATTTAAAGAAAATACTCTTAAGGAAATTCGATGGAAGTTAAGTTCTAAAAAGGCATATTCTAAAATTGTTCTTACTGCTTCGGTACCTAACCCTTTTCCCCAATAACTTTTTTCTCCAATATCGATTATCAATTCAGCGTTTCGGTTTTTGACATCTATATTAACAAGCGATGTAATACCGATCGGTTTATTTGTCTCGTTGTCCTCAATAATGTAACTTTTAGAATTACTAGAACCTAAAATAATGTTCTCGACGAAATGTTTTGTTTCCTCGATAGAATATAAATCCAAAGTTGGACTAGTTGAAAACATTACTTCTAAGTCATTTCTCCATTTGTGGTATATATAAGCATCGTCTTTAACCATTTTTCTAAACCTCACCCTTTCCCCCGATAACATTTAATCCCCCCTTTTTTATATTTTAATCAAGATTTTTCCTACATAGTTACGACTCTCCATTAATTTATGAGCTTCTGTGGCATCACTTAAATCGAAGACTTGAGCAATAGGAAGTGCAATTTTATTTTCAGAAAACAATTCCGTTACTTTGGCAGCGACCGGAGCCAATCGGCCTGGATTATGCTTTCGGGTTGTTCCTAAACTGAAACCTTTTACGCTCCTACAACTACTATGGACATCACTTGTTTTAAAAGTACCTGCTTTCCCACTACTATTCCCAAACTGGACCAATGTGCCATATAACGCTAAACAATCTAAACTCCTACTGGTGACTTCTCCAGCAACTGAGTCGAAGATAACATCAGCGCCTTGATTATTTGTTTGCTTCATGACTTCATCTACAAAACTGTCATAAGTGCAAACCATATCAGCGCCTAACTTCTTAACATAGTCTTCTTTAGCAGTATTCCCGACAGTTCCAATAATTTTTTCAACACCAGCTAATTTTGCTAATTGTACGAGCATTGAACCCACACCACCAGCCGCACTATGTATTACAATTGTATCCGTTTTATTCACTTGTCCGATCTCATGCAATAGTATATAAGACAAAATAGATACAGTTGGCATTGTGGCAGCCTTTTCAAAGGAAAGATTATCTGGAATCTTAAAAACTAGGTGTTCATTCGCTACTATATATTCCGCATATGAACCAGCTTTCGAAAAAGCTATGACACGGTCTCCCTTTGAAAATTTAGAATGCGTAGAAACTTCTTCAACAACCCCAGAAACATCCAATCCAATAATTAATGGGAAACTCCCTTCTCCTTTAGTTCCCATGCGTTGTTTAATATCAGCATAATTCACACTTGTATACTTGGTCTTTATTAATACTTCGTTCTCGCTTCTTTTCGGTATATCGATATCAGCATACGAAAGTACATTTGCATCACCAAATTCATTTTGGATTACAGCTTTCATCTACATTACTCCCTTTAAAGATAATTTGGCCCGTTTATTTAAAAAGGGGCATATCTTCTAATTCTATAATCGTTTCCCATTATTGAACAACTTACTAATTATTCCCTCTTACTAATAGGAATTAAGATATCAAAATGCGGATTGTTAAAATCGCGATCATGCGGATATCGTTCATGTTTTATCGGTAAAGCATCGTAATATTCCACATTAGGCTCCATAAATGGCTCATACTCACTTTCCTTCAACCATTGATAAACCTTGTCATAAGTCTGACCAATGTTTTGATCTTTTTTATGATGTACCATTAAGTAAGTCATTTCCGGTACATTTATTTCCACCATACCTTCAAGCAGCTGCTGTTCTCCGCTAACCTCATACACAGAATAATGTACAAACCCATCAGGACGAAGATGATAGGACAGTCCTAATTGCACTTTCGGATTGATTGCGTAATCTAACTCTCCTACTCTCCCACTCATGCTACTGATAAGTTTTTTCAAAGTGCTAACTTCTGTGTACGGTCCATCCCACATTAATCCGATTCCCCGATACGCAGGTATCTCTACTATTTCATAATGGAAGTTTTGCATTATAAATCCCCTTTGTAATTTACGTATTCTTATCTATGAAAAACTCATGTTCTAAGATGCTGTATAAAAGCGAATCACGCCAGCCGTCTTTTAGTAATAAATTCTCACGCATCCTACCTTCCTTAATCAGTCCCACCTTTTCTAAGACCCTTGATGAACCAATATTTCTCGGGTCACAAGTTGCAAAAATACGATGTAGTTTTAAATCATTGAAGCCATATGCAATTAACAGTTTCGCTAAATCTGTCGCATATCCCTTCCCCCAGTATTGGGGGTTCACTATGTATGCAATCTCACCGACTCTATTGCTAAAGTCTCGAATATTTATCTCTCCTGCACCAATCATTTCTCCGCTTTCCTTATCAATTACTGCAAACATGAATCGGCTCCTCGGTTCTTTTTTGGCGTCTTTGATAACCTGCTTCACAAAACCCTCAGACTCTTGCTCTGAGTTTGGTCCCCAAGGCTGATATTGACAAACCTTTTCTTGCGATGCATATTTGTGAACACCCTTCCAATCGTTTTCTTCCATTTCTCGAAGAATGACTCTTTCGCTTTTTAGGTTATTGATCATAATACGGTCCCCCATCGGTTTTTCAATTAGATTATTGTGGTTTATGTTACTTCCAGTGTTTGCTCACTGGTTTTCAAACCAATTCACCGCACGTTGTTCCAATTCCTTTACGAAAGGCTTTTTTTCTTTGCTGTATAAAACAGTATCATCATATCGTTGAGCTAACTCTTGTTTTATGTATGTATATCGTGCGACTTCGTCAGGATGAGCTCTCAAATAATCTCGCAATACCAGATGGCGATGAATATGAGAGTTGTCATGCTGATAAACATGAATGTGATGGGTTCTATTTTCCCCACCTTTGCGAAACAACCGTCGGCCTTCAATTCCCCATTCACCAGCAACATCGTATCCCAACGAATCCATTTGCTCATTAAAGGAATCGATTTTCTTGATGTCTTTCACGAGACACATCATATCAATGACAGGCTTTGCCTTCATCCCTGGAACAGCGGTACTCCCAAAATGTTCAACTTTGATGATTTCCTCCCCGAATATGCCTCTTAAAAATAGAGCCTCATCATTGAACATTTGAACCCATTTTTCATTGTACGCAGACAACCTAATTTTCAATTAAATCCCCCCTTGCCATATAACAATTTCTCTTTCCCTATTGATGATAATCCTATTTTACAGGGTTTCCTTTATATATCCGAAAAACGACATCTCGCCTTTATCGTTCTCAACAATATTGTATAGATAGATTTGATCTGAATATCTTCTAGCAAATTCCCCTTCACCTACTGGGTAGATTTCAATATGAAGATTGCCAGAGAATCTCGTAAAGTATAATTTGCCATTAAGGAATTCCACTTCAATCTTATCTTTCAAGTATGTGCCGCAATACTTTTTAAGTTGACTTTCATTGATTGGAATCTCTGGATATTTAGTCGGTGCAGCTACATCAACATGATGTAGAATATCTGAAATTGCATTTCCCAGTCTGTACTGATTTATCGCCTCATTATTAGAAAGGATGATGATACAAATATCTTCATCGAAAAAACTCTGCATATAAGTACAAATCCCAAGGTGATCCCCTCCATGGGAATACTTGTCTGTACCGTAAATATGATGATGCTCAAGTCCATAGCAGTAATTATTTTGGTTCACGATAAAAAACCTGGTATACACTTTCTCAGAAAGTAGTTTCCGATCTCGTAAACAGGTATACCATTTGAACAAATCCTCACAGCTTGAAATAATAGCACCTGCACCGATGCTAAATTTCTCATTAAAATACGGACATTTAATTGTTGCGTCAAAATCTTTTACGTAATTACATGATCTGTTTTTAATCGGTTTACAACCATCATCCACTTCGCTGGTCATCATATGTAAAGGCTGGAATATGTGGTTTCTTAGAAAATCATCGTATGTCTCTCCTGAAACATTTTCAATGATCCACGCAAGCAAATTATAGTTCGAGTTATTGTAATCAAATACTGTTCCCGCTTGCTTTGTAGGTTTTTTCTTAATATACTTCTTGAAAAAATAGTTTCGTGAATAATCCATTCTGTTGTAGCCAGCAAAAAAATCATCTACAAAGTTGGTGAAATTATATAAACCTGAGGTGTGGGATAATAAATGATGGACAGTAATTGACTCATCAATCTTCATACCGGCAGGAAGGTATAATTGTGCAGATTTATCGATATCCAACATTTTCTTATCATAGAGAAGCATAATCGCAAAGGCTGTAAACTGTTTTGACATAGAAGCAATAGAAAAGCGCGAGTTTATGTCATTTTTTATTCCAAACTCGATACTTGCATAACCGCATGCACGTTCAAAAAGCACTTCCCCTTTTTCGATCACTTGAACAACTCCAAAAAAGTCCCACAACTTTAGATATTCGTTGATATATTCTTCTAATTTCAATCGTAGTGCCTGCATCAGTTCACACTTCCTTGCCATATAAACTAAAATTCCACATAAAAAGGTTGAAGACTGTCATCAAGACAGTACTCTATTCTTTGCCTGAAGTTCCCCAGGGTTATCATCTCCAAAGCTAATTCGATAGGAAAGAATCCAACTTCTAAACTCTCTGGCGAAGTTGTTAATTTACCTCCTATTGGCTTAGCCAAAAATAGGGTATTACAAATTGATTTATTTACATTTTGAAATATCCCACAGAATTTAAGAATCTCAACATCAATACCTGATTCCTCTTTCGTTTCCCTAATTGCTGTATCTTTTAAAGACTCGCCTTCCTCAACGATTCCGCCTGGCATTTCCCACCCTCTCATCGGTCCTTTAATTAATAAAATTTCATTTTGATCATTGAGTACAATCGTTGCAGCTGAAACAAAATGTTTAGGTGGTGTATGAACAGGTGTTGTATTTTGTCCCAAAGACATTGCCCCCTCTTTCATTTCAATTCAATTTCTAATCTTGAATTTCGAATGCGATTCATTATTTACTTGAGATTGCCAGCCGCATCGCCAACCGTATGGGAAGTGCAGGATTCGCCATTTGATTTACATCTCCTACAAAAAACAGATCCTCTTGAGGAAAATAAAAAGCAAATGAACCTGTTGAGCCCGAATGTCCAACTAACTCTCCTTTTCCCATAAAAAGTGTAGGGATTCCATTTAACGGTATTCGCATGTAGCCACCGCCATATTGAATTGGGTACATGGTAGCTTGTAACTTGTTATACTTTTCCAACTGATAAAAAACATCTTTGTTAAACAGACTCCCTCCAAAGAACGCTTTACTAAATATCATCAATTCACGAGCTGTGCTAATACCGCCACCACTAGCACGACAGCAACTGATGTACTTTGGACGGGAAATAGCGGTCTCTTCATAATAAATAGTTGGAGTGAAGTCATGCTCATCTCTAGGTAAATAGGTTTTCACGAGATCCAATGGTTCAAAGATCAAAGACTTATAAACATCTTCCAATGAGGAGTTGGTAATGGTTTCAATTATCTTTCCGAGGAGATCAAAGTTGATGTCTGCATAATGAGCCCTATTCAAGTTGTTAGGTGCAAAATGCGGTTTCAATTGTTTGGTAAGCGTTATCTTTTCATCGAATGTAATGTGCATATCTTCACGGAGAACACGTTTTTTAATGCTGTTTTTACTTTCTTCGTAGGCATCCGGTAGTCCGCTTGTTTGAAATAATAAACTAGCGATTGTCAATTTCGAAGTAGACTCTTGCCCCTTAAACATATGAAGTCTGCTGAGTATGCTGCTATCGAAGTATTTTGTTACCTTATCATCGAGCGACAACTTCCCTTGTTCACGCAAAATCAAAATACAAGCAGTTGTAAACAATTTAGTGATGCTTGCCATTAGTAACGGGGCGTCTATATTCTTGCCCCCATACTCATTTTTATATGAAAAATCTCCACTCATGTTTTCAATAAATAAAACGGACTCATGAATATGTTTTGATTTTATCAATCGGTTAACTATTTTCTCGTATTTAACGGTCTCCATTTGTTTTCAGCTATCCCCCTCACACAAAAGACAAATATTCCCTTATACACTATTCATATTACACTATATTCCCAATATAGAGAATACAATGCATAATAAAAGAGGATCGTATGCTCAAATTGAACATACTATCCTCTTCGTTCTTTTTCATTTCGAAATTTCAACAGTGTAGTCAGCCAATAATCTTGCACCGTAGCCTGTTGCTGATTTTGCGTAATAGCCAGATGCGCTTGACTTGCTCATCATGCCCGCCATGTCGACATGCAGCCATTTGCTGTTTTCCGGTACGAAGCGGCGTAGGAAAAGACCTGCCGTGATCGAGCCCGCAAAGTTCAAGGAACTGATATTGTTCATATCCGCGTAATCACTTGCCAATGACTTGTCGTATGCTTCAACTAACGGCATCGGCCAGACGAAATCGCCGTTTTGGTCGCCCAATTTTTTCATGACGAGAGACAATTCTTCATCACCGAATACGCCGCCAATTTCCGAGCCAAGTGCATTGACGATGGCGCCTGTCAACGTAGCGATGTCAACGATATATTCAGCATTCAATTCACCCGCACGGATAAGGGCATCCGCCAAAATGAGACGGCCTTCCGCGTCTGTATTGCCCACTTGAACGGTTTTTCCGTTTTTATAACGGATCACTTCGCCAGGGAATACGGAATTTGCATCCGGTGTGTTCTCTACCATCGGAATTAGAGCGACGACATTCACGTTCGCCTCTGAATCAACAAGTAGCTGCATTGCTCCTGCAACTGCCGCAGAACCACCCATGTCCATACGCATATCGCTTAAATCTTTACCGCTCTTCAAGCTGATACCACCTGTATCGAATGTCACGCCTTTACCGACAAGCGCCACTAGCGGTTTTGAAGCATCCCCTTCATAATGAAGCTCTACGAATGATGGATTGTATTTACTGCCACGGCAAACAGTCAGTACACCGTTCATTTCCATCTCTTCAAGCTGCTCTTTGCCGTGAACGATTACTTCAACGCCTTTCCCTTCGAACTTCTCCTTCAAGACTTCCGGATATGTTTCAGGATTCAGAACGTCAGACACTTCGTTCATCAAGTCACGTGAAAAAGCAGTTGCCGCTGCACGAATTTGTCCTGTTTGAACAGCTGCTTGCATATCGCTTTCATCGACGTGCAATTCCGTTTTGAATTGCTCCGCCTCAGATTTGTAAGTTAGAAATTGATAAGAACCGAGATCCCAGCCTTCCGCGAAAGCCGTGTAAACATCCTCTTTGTCGAGGCCCGCAAACACATTTCCTAAAACGTCTTCTTGTACAGTCGCTTTGTCTATTTTTTGCGACGCCAAATCACGTGCAATATTCCCTGCTATTGAACGGACCTTTTCCAAATTCGTCTTTTCCGCTTCCTTGATTGCGACATAATGCGTGTCTTCAATCAAGACCGAACAATGGCCAGTCTTCTGCTGCGCAACGTAACTTTTCCGTGTATCATTACCGCTAATCAATTCATCGTTTGCAAATATGATCTTTACTTCTGACATTTCTCTTCCCCCTAAATCTATTTATTTCGAGTACAGAAATAGTTTACCATATGTCAGCTTTTTTAAAAGAATTATCTTTTATCGGCAATGACAAGGCAGAACGTAGCAAAAGGACCTAATAACAGCGATAGCAAAAACCAATTCAGCCCGCTTCTATTTTTCCCTTGTGCAATCCCGGCGTTGATTAAAGCAAGTGTCCCCCACCCTACGAAATAGCTTCCTTCCATACCATTTCCTCCTTCTAGATGTCATACTTTCTATACGTCTAATCGATGGAAAAGTTTCGGATAAAAGGTTCATCCAGTACCTTGCATTGAACAATACCGTGTGCTATATTGTACCCAACCAGTATGTTTTATAAATCAGTAGTGTTCATTGAATGGTACCGGAAAGGAGTATGAAGCATGAATATTCAATTCAAAAAAGGCGTCTTAAACCTTTGCGTCCTCGTCCTTTTGGATAAACAGGATCGATACGGCTATGAGCTCGTCCAGAAGATTTCCGACCAGATTTCCATTTCCGAAGGCTCTGTCTATCCGTTGCTGCGCCGTCTGACGAAAGAAGGTTATTTTACGACATATCTTCAGGAATCAACAGAAGGCCCTCCCCGCAAGTACTACAAATTGACGGATGCCGGGCGGGACTACTTGCATGAGCAGTTGGATGAGTGGCGCAGTTTTACTAATGGAGTCAATACATTGATCGAGGAGGGCATTCGCCATGACTGAAAACCAATTTATCAATGAGCTCGAACACGCTTTGAAACGTTTGCCTGCAGATGAAAGAAACGACATTCTCCAAGATATCCGCGAATACTTTTTGAATGGTCGCGATGATGGAAAAGAGGATGAGGAAATCGCAGCATCCCTTGGCTCACCTGCAATTATTGCAGCTGAACTATTGGAAGCTTACCCGTTCAAGGAAACAGCTGACATGAATGTGAGTCCGACAAGTGAAGTGATCACGATCCAGGATGACAGTTTTACAAAAGTGGATATCGAAGTTCAGCACGGCTCCCTTGCCGTCTTACCTTCCGAAACCGATGAATCGAGAATCGAACTTACCGGGGCAAAAGAGAAACTGGAACTTACCGCGGAGATTATAGGAGATACGCTCCGGATCAAATTAAAAAGCAAAACGCATTGGTTATTCTTGTTCAATTTCAATACGAAGGGTGTGGCATTGAACGTGTTCATTCCAAAGAAATTGTACCAATCCATTTCCATGAAATCGGATAATGGCAGAATCAACGCTGAAAAATTGATTGGGAAACAGATCGAGTGCCGCACAGATAACGGTCGCATTGAACTTACCGAGCTTGCAGCGACTTCACTCGATGCGGAGACGGATAACGGCCGAATTGAAATTTCGAAAGTGCAGACAGACCGACTGAAGGCAAAAACGGATAATGGCCGGGTGACGATGAGACATATCGAAGCCGATTCGATTTTTGCTGAATCGGATAATGGACGCATCGAGTTCGACCAAGTCGACGGGGAGCTTACTGCAATCACAGACAATGGCCGGATTGTCCTCGCTGGCGAACATTTAGATCGCAATATCGACTTCCAGACGGATAATGGAAGCATCGAAATTACAACGACGCGCAAGGCGACCAATGCGACAATTCTTGCCAAAACAGGACACGGACGTATCGATATTTATGGCGATCGCAATTCACGCAGCCGCTTCGGAGCGGAATTGCACCAGATTCAATTGAAATCGGATAACGGAAGGATAACTGTTAGATAATTCTATAGTCAACTTTCGGTAGTAAATGAACGGATCCAATAGATAACTCCAGCTATTCAATAGATAACTTTCCATATACAATCGATAACTAAAAGAGGGCGAATCCTGCCCTCTTTTATATTTGAATGAAATTAAAACGATTGAATATGATATAGTGAGGCATCGAACCTTGTATATACGATTATTAACAATCGCTTTCATACTCCAATTGAAAAGAGGTCTTGCCATGGTTATGATTTTTGTTGATGCGGATGGCTGTCCAGTCGTAAATGAAACGATTTCCATTGCAAAGAAATTCAATTTACCTTGCACGCTCATTTGTGACACAGCCCATGAAATGCATCGTGAAGGGGCAGAGACGATCATCGTTTCGAAGGGTGCAGATGCTGTCGATTTTGTCCTTGTCAATAAAGTTCAAAAAGGTGATATTGTCGTTACGCAGGACTATGGATTAGCGGCCATGGTGTTAGCGAAGCAAGGACACCCGATTGATCAGAACGGCAGACTGTATACAAACGAAAATATCGACCAACTATTATTCGCTAGACATGCCGCACAGAAAATCAGAATGGCGGGAGGACGTCTTCGCGGCCCTAAAAAACGATCGAAAGAGAGCAATGAAAAATTCAAGGAAAACTTCCGCAACTTGTGTAAACTGATACTTACTCCACCTGATTGAAGCCCGCTCTTTTGCCGGGCTTTCATATTCGTTTCCCCCAGTACATAAACTGCAGTAACCAAACTCCTACATAGAGTGTTTTTCCAGATTATAATGTTTAGTAACTGTCTTCTAAGGTTAGAGAGTGATAAAGATATCGGAGGTCTATCCATGCCAAAAATTCTTTCTGTCAGCACTGTCCTGCCTCCCCATGAAGTGAAGCAGGCGGAAGCTGTTGAACTGACCCGCTCCCTTTTCAGCCGGAAATTCAAAGATATTGAACGGCTATTGAAAGTCTTTCAAAACGGCGATATCGAGAAGAGGGATGTTTGCATGCCACTTGAGTGGTATGGGCAAGCTCATGATTTTGAAGAGCGGAATGATTTATACATCAAACATGCCGTTGATTTTGGTGTGAAAGCTGTACAAGCGTGCCTGTTGCAATCGACTACATTGACTGAAGCAGTCGCCCCTTCGGAGATCGACGCGATTTTCTTCATTTCAAGTTCAGGCATTGCGACGCCGAGCATTGAAGCCCGCATCATGAACAGGCTCCCTTTCCGAGATGATGTGAAGCGGATTCCGATTTGGGGATTAGGTTGTGCGGGAGGGGCTGCGGGTGTGAGCCGGGCATTCGAATATTGCAAAGCCTTTCCGAAAGCGAACGTATTGGTGCTCTCCATCGAGCTCTGCAGTTTGACGTTCCAAAAAGACGATTATTCGAAGAGCAATCTTGTTGGAGTGTCCTTGTTCTCCGACGGTGTCGCCTGTGCGCTAATTTCGGGGGATCAATCCGAAATCGCTGTTGACATTCCGGTCCCCTCAATCATTGGCACGACTTCAAAATGGATGCCCGATTCGGAGGACGTCATGGGATGGGATATTAAAAACAATGGGTTGTATGTCATTTTCTCGAAAAGCATTCCGTCCATCATCACGAACTGGCTAGGTCCGTTTGTGCACGAATTCCTTGATTCTTATCATTTGGACAAAGACGATATCACTCATTTTGTTGCACATCCTGGCGGTAAAAAAGTATTGACGGCGTATGAGGATTCATTAGGATTTGACAGTTCAAAAACTGACATTTCGCGGGATGTGTTGCGGAATCACGGCAATATGTCCTCCCCGACGGTCCTTTACGTACTGAAGCGATTTATGGAATCCGAACCTGCGGTAGGCGATTATGGATTGATGGCCGCGCTTGGCCCGGGATTTTGCGGTGAATTGCTTTTGTTGAAGTGGGATTGAGGTGTTATGAATGATTATCGGTATCGTCCTTTCCATCATCATTTTGCAGCGGATCATTGAACTGGTCATCGCTAAACGGAACGAAAAATGGATGAAAAGCCAAGGCGCCTTTGAAGCGGGCGCATCTCATTATCCATATATGGTCGCGATGCACGTATTCTTTTTTATCGCTCTCATTACGGAAGTATTATTCTTCCAACGCCAACTTTCCGCAATTTGGCCGATTTGGTTGGCAATATTTTTGGCGGCGCAACTACTGAGAATTTGGTGCCTCACTTCATTAGGGAAGTTTTGGAACACAAAAATCATCGTCCTTCCGAATGCGCAGGTTGTTCGAAAAGGACCTTACAAATGGTTACGGCATCCGAATTACATGATTGTCGCTACCGAGCTGCTCGTCTTGCCGTTGTTATTCAATGCCTTTATTACCGCGGTCGTCTTTTCACTCCTCAATATTTGGATGATGTCGGTGCGGATTCCGGCGGAGGAACAGGCACTTCGGAAAGCAACGAATTATACGGAAGAATTTCAGTTGAATAAATGACAAAACACCGAGGGGCAGTTTCCTCGGTGTTTCGTTTTATTAAGAAATACGTGTCAATGTTTTCCCCATATACCCGAACAAAATCGTCAATATCGGCGATAACAGGCAAAAGAATGCGAAAGGCAAATAGTCGATCGTCGAAACGCCTAACACTTTCGTAATGAAAATGCCGCATACGCTCCATGGAACGAGCGGATTTACTACCGTCCCCGCATCTTCCATAACCCGGCTCAAGTTTTTATTCGCAAGGCCGACTTTCTCGTATTGTGTTTGGAACGCCTGCCCTGTCAATAAAATCGACAAGTATTGTTCGCCGATCAATACGTTGATGCCGATTGCTGTCATAGCGGAAGCCATAATGACGGAAGACACTTTCTTCAACAACATTTCAATCTGTGCCAACAAACTTTGGACAATTCCTAACGTGAACAACAACCCACCCATGCTGAGCGCCAATAACACTAGAGCAACTGTAAACATCATGCTTTCCATGCCGCCACGCGTCAGTAAAGCGTCAACGGCCTCTACGCCCGTCGCGGAGACGTAACCGCTAAATAATATTGCGAGCACTTTCGAAAATCCAATGCTTTGATGGAGAAATGAAAGTAGGACTGCGACAGCCGAACTGATTGCCAACGTAAGAAAAGCGGGGACTCTTGCAATCGTCAATACAAATAGAGCGACGAGCGGAAGGACCGTATACCAATGAATCATCCCTGTATCCAGCAATGTCTCTTGAAACATCGAAATCTTATCGAACTCCCCTGTCGTCACGTCCGGCGATATAACACCGAAGACAATCAATGATATGATGAATGCCGGCATTGTCGTCCATCCCATATTGCGGATATGCTCAAAAAGATCAACTCCTACGATCGAGGACGCAAGGTTCGTCGTATCTGATAACGGCGACATTTTATCGCCAAAGAACGCACCTGAAACGATAGCACCCGCCGCAATCGGCAACGAAAGTTCGAGGACACTTGCCATCCCGATGAATGCCACGCCGACAGTCGCCACCGTTGTCAGGGAGCTTCCGATCGAGACGCCGACGATAGCCGTGACGACGAAAACAATCGCAAAAAAGAATGTAGGTGTAATTAAGTGAAATCCTGCGTAAATTAACGTAGGAATCGTTCCGCTCATCATCCAGCTGCTAATAAGAATGCCGATGAAGAAAAAGAGGAAAACCGCCCCCATGCCGGCCCCGGCACCTTCCACCAATCCTTTTTCAAGCTTTTTGAAAGGAATCCTTTTCAGCAGGCCGTATCCGATCAACAATAATATTGATAATAGAATCGGTAAATGAGGGACGGATTCGAATTTTATAATACTAACACTGATCATCGCCACGATGCCGAAAACGAGTAAGGCCGATTCCCAAAACGCGGGCGAATGGATCGCTTTTATTTGAAACATAATGCACTCCTCCTAGTATTTATCATGAACACAAAAAACTCCTTCCATCCCTTAGATAAGGGACGAAGGAGCTCTCCGCGATACCACCCTGATTGACGACAGGCAAGCCTGCAGTCCACTTCATTTCAATTGGAGAACAACTGTCGGTGTACTTCATGCCTGCTGCTGCCTGAATTTGCACTATCCATTCAGTCTCTTTTTGCTGCCCACAACAGGATTACTATGTCGACTCTCCGTAACGTATTCGTTTCAAATGTGATTATGTTTGTATATTACCAGCCTTGCGGGATAAGTCAACAGTCCATCGGTCCGATTTTAAAAATCAAATAAAAAAGTCGCCGTACCCGTAGCGTAAACGGGTATGGCAACTTACGTATCCTATTCTTCCCAGCCGTAAACTTTTCGGTTCCAATGGCGATGTGCAGCTACAGCATTGATAAAGTTGTCGGCAAATGCACCGTCATTCTCGTTCATAATGATGCCCGGCCCTGCATCAGCGTCAGACGCTTCGAAAAACACTTTTCCAGTGGATGCGATGCCGATCGTCTTGTAATGCTTATATGCCTCATTAATGAAATCGACAATATCCATTGTGAATTTCTTCATATTGTCTGCTTCGCCACCAACTACATAGATGGCATCGTATAACGTTGGATGGACAGTTAAGAAGGTTTCATCAATCTCAACAGCCAAATCATTTTCACCGTATCGGACACCGAATTTTTCTCCGACGAGGTCGACATTCATTCCCGCCTTCAAGCACGATGAGACGAGCGATTCGACTTCATCCCCAACGAATCCGCTACCGATTAGGATTGCGACTTTGCGGGTGTCTGGCAGCATTGTTGTCGTCATTTGACTCAAGGCAGGAGATGATTTCGTGACAGGTGATTCTTTAGCTTCTGTCGGGAATTGTGCACCAACGGCTTCCGCGACTGCCGTTGCCAATCCGACATCCACATTTGCAAACA
The DNA here is from genome assembly GCF_943736995.1 of Sporosarcina sp. Marseille-Q4943. Classification (GTDB taxonomy): domain Bacteria; phylum Bacillota; class Bacilli; order Bacillales_A; family Planococcaceae; genus Sporosarcina. The sequence continues at coordinate 671,137 of NZ_OX031157.1, forward strand.
TATCTACGACTTGCTGTCTAACGCTCATGCTCTTCACCTTGCCGACTTCGAAACTGAAGGCATCAACGATATGCTTCTTCTCGGTAAGTGACATACTGTTCCAGAAAAGCTTCGCCTGTGAAAAATGGTCCGCGAATGATTCACTGCGCGCTTGGATTTTTCGGCCTTCAACTTTTTCTTGATAGTGGGCGTAACCGCCTTCCTCCTCGGTTGAAACGGAAGGGGTATTATCCGCCAATGAATTTTTGTGGTAGCTCACTTGGCCGACATTGATCGTCTGCCTGCCGTACCCATCACGCTGGTTATTATGGAATGGACATACCGGACGATTGATCGGGAGTTCGTGGAAATTTGGTCCTCCCAATCTGATCAGCTGTGTATCCGTATACGAAAATAATCGCCCTTGCAATAATGGGTCGTTCGTGAAGTCGATGCCCGGAACGACATTCCCAGGATGAAACGCGACTTGCTCGGTTTCCGCGAACACATTATCCACATTTCGGTTCAATGTCATCTTACCGATGATTTTGACGGGCACTTGCTCTTCTGGCCATATCTTCGTCGGATCTAAAATATCGAAGTCGAACATGAATTCATCTTTCTCTTCGATAAGCTGAACGCCCAATTCAAACTCGACGAAATCTCCTCTTTCAATCGCTTCCCATAAGTCTCTCCGATGGAAGTCGGGATCTTTACCGTTGATCTTTTGGGCTTCATCCCAAACTAATGAATGCACACCGAGTTTCGGCTTCCAGTGGAACTTCACGAAATGCGCAATTCCCTCTTCATTGACGAAACGGAACGTATGCACTCCGAATCCTTCCATCATCCTGAAGCTTCTCGGAATCGTTCGGTCGGACATATGCCACATGATCATATGTGCCGATTCCTGATTGTTTGCAACGAAATCCCAAAATGTGTCGTGCGCGGAAGCGGCTTGCGGCATTTCATTATGCGGCTCAGGTTTGACAGCGTGAATTAGATCTGGGAACTTAATGGCGTCCTGGATGAAAAACACGGGGATGTTATTTCCGACGAGGTCATAATTCCCTTCTTCCGTATAAAACTTTACGGCGAATCCACGGACGTCCCGTACCGTCTCGCCGGATCCGCGGCTTCCTGCAACAGTCGAAAACCGTGTGAAAACGGGAGTCTTCGAACCTGGTTCCTGCAAGAAGGCGGCTTTCGTATATTTTTTCATCGACTCATACAATTCGAATTCCCCATGAGCTGCAAATCCTCTCGCATGGACGACCCGCTCGGGAATCCGTTCATGGTCGAAATGAGTCATCTTCTCACGGAAATGGAAGTCTTCCATAAGGGTCGGTCCCCGGTATCCGGCTTTTAATGAATGCTCATCCTCCGAGATTTTCAACCCTTGATTTGTCGTCATTCTCTTCCCTTTGTCGAGTGATCGATAATGTTCCAATTGTTTATCCTTGCTGTTAGCATCTACGGAATGGTTTCTATCCATTTCATTTCCTCCATTCGGTTTCAGTAGTCTCCTACTCTATTCCCGTCAAGAGATTCTCCAAACAAACAGCAAATTAGCAAAATTGGCCGATGACAAATCCTACATAAGCTAGAAGGGCTCCGAACCCGAATGTCCAAATACTATAAAGAATCGTTTCCTTTCTTTGACCGCTCCTCCATAACTGAATCAATTCTTTCATTAGCGTTGAGAAAGTCGTAAGGGCGCCAACCAAGCCGGACACTAGAAAGACAGTCCACAGCTTCGGCAAATCAAAGCCGAATAGGAGACCGATTAGCATAGAACCTGTCAAATTGACGGCCAATGTCCCCCTCGGCGTCCCTTCCTCTTTATTCATCCGTGCGGAAATATAAAATCTCAGGAGTGCTCCGATAAACCCTCCTGCACCGATGACAATCGCTTCGACAACTGTCATACACTCACCATCCTGTTGCCTATCCGAAAGCCGTATAGACCTACGGCAAGCCCCCCTACAACACTAACGATAAAATACAAAGCAGCATGCATGACTTGACCATTTTGAATAAGGCTCACCGTTTCCATACTGAACGCGGAAAATGTTGTAAAGGAACCTAAAAACCCTGTCGTTATAGCGGTTTGAAGCTGCTGATCAGCCGTTACCCGTTGAATGACGCCTGCACTTAGAAGACAAAGGATGAATGTCCCGAGCAAGTTGGCAGTCAGTGTTGCCAAAGGAAAATCCGATGACCCGGTAAAAAACCTTCCGATCCCTACACGGCAAATCGCTCCTACAGCTCCGGCAATTCCGACAAGAAGGGCTTGTTTCACAGCTCCACCTCTTTCAATAGACGGCGAGATAAAATCGTTTCTAGCAGTAGCTGCTTTTCAGTCTCACCGAATTGGATCCGTATATTCTCTTCACCGATAGCGTTAATGATCCCTCTTCCAAATACTCGGTGCAAGACGTGCATGCCGACGGATAACTCTGTTCGATCGGCGATGCCGTCCGGGTCCGGCAACGTAGACAAGTCGGCCTTCTTCAATTTCTCGTTACTCTTCTCCTCCGGCTTCATCAATATCCCTCGCACTTCATTCAGAAATCTCGAATCCTCTTTCGTCTTCCCATTCGCCTCCCGGTAAGAGAGCAATTCCAATCGTTCTTTTGCCCGAGTCATCCCGACGTAAAACAGCCGCCTTGCCTCTTCCAGCAACATCGGATCCGTTTCGTCCTCTTCGGATGGAATAACCCCTTTCAGTAAGTCAATCATGAATACACGCCTGAATTCCAACCCTTTTGAGCTATGGAAAGTCGATAATGTCAATGCATTTGCAGGCGGATTGAATTTCGCCTGCTGAACGGCTTGTTCCAGTTCTTTTAAGCGATTCGCAAAATCGACCATTGTCCGTACTTGTGAAGCGATTCCTTCGAGCGTATCCAAAATACCGAGAAGATGATCGATCCGATAGCCGAATTTTGCCGCCCGACTTTTCAACGCTTCCTCATATTCAAGCTCATAGCGAATGATCCGAATGATTTGGGCTGGCCGCATATCCGGAATTCTTTTGTAGACGTCGATGAAAGTATCCAATTTTTCAATTTGGCTGCCCTTCAATTGAACAGATTGGATGAACGCCTCAAAAACATTTCCGGAAGTCGTTTTATTCATGAACTTGGACAGCATATCCCTTGAAATGAACAAGTTCATTTTCATGGCGATTTTCGCGAAAACATCTTTTCGCTCAAGATTGAAGCTAAGTCGCATGAAGTTCAAAACGTCTTCAACGACCCAATGAGAGAAGAATTTGTCATCCGCGTCTTTCATATAGAAAGGGATTCCCCTTCGATGGAGTTCGTTGACATAGAGTGTGGAAGAAGCGTTATTTCTGAATAAAACAGCGACTTCATCCAAGTTTTGCTCATCCAATAATTCATACGTGACATATTCCAATAGCCGTTTCGGATCTTCGAATTGTTTCATGACAATCGGTCCTGCTTCGGTATTGTCTGTCCGCATTTCTTTCCTATATCTGTGCTTATTACGAGTAATGAACGTAGCTGCGGTTTCCACTATTTCCTTAGATGAACGGTAATTCTGCTCCATCCTGAGCAAATTCGCATCCGGGTATACTTGCTTGAAGTTCAGCAAATAGGTGGGATCTGCTCCGCGCCACGTATAGATCGATTGATCGTCATCCGCCACGACACATAGATTGCCGTGGTGCGCAACGAGGTGCTCGACAATCCGGTGCTGAACGAGAGAAGTGTCCTGGCTTTCGTCTGTCAAAATGTAGTCATACCGGCTGCGGAACTGCTCGGCAAGTTGTTCATCCTGACGTAACGCCTGTTCCGCGATGGATAACATATCATCAAAGTCGAGGAGAAGATGCCCTTTCGTTTTCGATTTGAATTGTTCATAACTAAGTGCAATGGAGCCAGCTTTGTCAAAAGGTCCGGGAACTTGCTCCCACTCTTTGAAAGGGATCATCCTGTTCTTCAAATAACTGATGAATGTCGATAATGAGGTCAATTCATCTTCAGTACCATCGTCCCGAAGCACTTCTTTATATAGGCGTTTCAGTAAAGTGGTTTTCGTGAGAGGCTGTTTCTGACTCCCTCTCCCACCGCCTTCGATCAATTCGAATGTGACACCCGTCTTTTGCAAGTACGTACGTGTGATTGTAAATGCGAGGCTATGGATGGTCGAGAAATCAACTGGAGGATGCTGCGGAAAAAATCGCTTGAACCGGTCTGCCATATCGAGTGCTGATGCCCGGCTGAACGTTATGGCTTTGATGCGTTTTGGATTTACATTCTTCTCCTCGATCAAATAGCCGATCCGCATAATCATCGTTGTCGTCTTCCCCGATCCGGGACATGCTAATAAGAGCAATGGACCTTCCGAATGCAAAACGGCATGTTGTTGGACGTTGTTCAATTTTATATGTAGTTCGTTCTTTTTCCTTGTGAAAAAATCAGTCATTGCTAGGTGCTCCTTCTTCTAACGATGTTCTTAATTTACCATACGAACGCACATTTTGTAGAGTTTACGTCCGTGAAAAAGAAACAACCTCTGCAATTTACGCAGAGGTTGTCAATTAAAAGCCGCCTGATTCGAGCCGATCGTTTTGAATATCCACTTTTTCCTTCTTGCTGCCCATATAAGCTGTGGAGGCGACTTCGTTCGTATGCCGTTGTTCGTCAGTATACTCGGTTCCCGCCATTTGGGCCCTGTTCGTATTGTCTTTGTTGCTGTTTTCTTTTTTGTTCTTTGCATCTCTAGACAATGACATCGCTCCTTTTTAGGTAGTCTGTATAGAGATACCCGAAAGGAGAATAGTTAATCATGGGGTTTACTTAGGAATTCCGATTGAATTGAATGGATAAAACCTGAAACCGACCTTTCCTACAACAGATTCCTGATCGATACAGCCGATTGCACGGCTATCCGTGCTGTTCCTTCGATTGTCACCTAAAACGAAAAGTTGTCCTTCCGGCACAGTGACTTCAAAGTCCTCCGTCAATTTTTGATCTTTGAAAAGCCTTTCCTTATTTGCTTGAATATAATCCTCTTCATACTCTTTCCCGTTAATGAAGAGTTTGTCATCTTTCATGACAACTGTATCTCCCGGAAGGCCAATCACTCGTTTAATGTAATCTTCTGTTGATCCCGGCGCATGGAAGACTACCAAGTCGAAATGATTAAGCTTATGGATTTTTGAAATGATGACACGGTTTTCTGATTCAAATGTCGGCTCCATCGATTGGCCGGATACGATGACCGGTGAAAACAGGAAGTGACGAATGGCAAATACGAGTACGCAAGCGACTACAATGGCTTTTATCCATGACATAATTTCAGAAGTTGTTTCTTTCTTCATTTGAGAGCCCCCGATCTTACAATTTATAGTATATTTATTTCCGCTCCGGGCGGACGCTTTCCGCGGGCGAGCGGTGAGCCAATCGAACAGCGAAGGGTTCGATTTGTGTGATTTCTGCGACTTGTGCAGAAATCATACATCCGGTGCTCCCAACGCTGGCTTTTGGTCGCAAAAGCCGTTCTTCGTGACGTCAGTGCAAAGATGTGCTCGCAACGCTACGCTTTTGCTCGCATACGCCGTTCTTCGTGACGGCAGTGCAAAGATGTGCTCGCAACGCTACGCTTTTGCTCGCAAACGCCGTTCTTCGTGACGGCGTTCGCTGGAGTCGCCGCCCTCCGCTCCAATATTAGAATTAAATCAATCACAAAACATTCTTCATTATGCATAAATGATAATACAATCTATTAAGTTATGATAAGATTTAAAACCAACACTTAATTACATAACTTCAAATACCGCTTCAAAATCCGCCTATTTTTACAGATGGGCGGTGCAGTTGAATAGCTGGCAAAGATTATTTTCGTCATTTAGCTCGACGATTGTTAATGATGTGTTATCCAAACCTTCCTCATAAGCGGTATCCGTTACAAGCTCGTTCAACATCCGCTTAATGAAGCTGCCATGGCTGACGACCAACACCCTTTTGCCGGCATGCTTGTTTCTGATTTCGTCTAGAGATGCCATTCCGCGGGAGACGATGGACTCATGCGGTTCAAACCCCATGTCTAGCTGTCTCCACTCTTTCCCCCACTTCTCGATGCGCTCCGCTTCAGTAGTCCCTTCAATCATCCCGCCGCCAATCTCACGCAATCGTGCATCCTCCACAAGTTCAACACCCGGCAACTTTTCAGCTATGAGTTCCGCAGTCTTCTTCGCTCTTTTTAAATGGCTTGTATAAATGATATCCCACTGCTCCGTGGACAATCTGTCTGCTATGCGCTTCGCCATCTCAATTCCCTCATCATCCAAAGAGATATCCGAACTGCCTTGCGCTCTCCCTTCCTTGTTCCACGCAGTTACACCGTGCCTGACAAACCCGATTACCGTCATACTAACCACTCCCCCTTTTGGTCTTTGAATCAAACAATATAGCCGAGCGAGCGAAGAATATTGTTCATGAATGATTCAATGTACAAATAGACTTCCTCCCTCTCAGGCTCTTGATAAAGATCGTGGTACAGCCTTTTCCATTCCTTATAATGAAATTCGGAAAGTTGTTGTTTCAACAACCATCTTTTCGCATAGGAAATATCCGTAATTTTATCTTCTTCCCCTGTATGGACCAAGATAGGTGTATCGTAAATACTTTCTTCATGATACATGATCGATTTCATCATTGAATGCATTTCACGATACCAGGATGTGACGACTACGGAGCTATAGTCCCGATCGTTCTGAAACTCTATATACATATCGGTGTTCCGCGTCAGTAACTCAATTGTAATATCATGGTTCAATTTCATAGAACTCGAAAGCTTCGTCAACACTCCTGAAAACTTGGATGGCTGGTGTTTCATCGAGAGCCAAGGGGAGCTGAAAATGAAGCCTGCACATTCCAATTTCTCACGTTGGAGAATATGCATGACGATTGTCGCCCCAAGTCCGTGTCCTAGTACGAATAATGGCAAATTATCATGCAACGCAATATCAATCATTTTTTTCACATGGTCTATATACGACTCGAACGGTTCATCATGGATCTTTCTTCCGCTTTCAGAACCATGCCCCGGCAAATCGGTCGTGACGACATGGAAACCTCCGTTTCGGAGCTTTTGGATGAGCCATGCATACCTTCTGTGATGTTCATATGCATTATGGACAATCGCTATTACCGCTTTCGGCTGTCCTTCCGCTTCCCATTTCCACATGGCACTCACCCCCCTTTATGTAAATGAAAGTTTTATGTTACGATAAATTATACATGATTTTTAGAAAAGAGGAGACGTTCATGATTTATTCATACAACGGAAAAACGCCAAAAATTCACCCTTCCGTCTATGTCGCGGATTATGCGACGATTACAGGCGATGTAACGATTGGGGCAGACAGTTCGATTTGGTTCAGTTCGGTCATCAGGGGCGATGTAGCACCGACAATCATCGGTGAACGTGTCAGCATCCAAGACTTGAGCTGTCTTCACCAAAGTCCCGGCAAGACGCTATTAATTGAGGATGATGTGACAGTCGGCCATAAAGCTCTTCTACATAGTTGTGTTATCCGAAAAGGCGCACTCATCGGAATGGGAGCTATCATTTTGGATGGCGCAGAAATCGGCGAGGGTGCGTTCATTGGAGCAGGAAGCCTCGTCCCTCCCGGCAAGAAAATACCGCCTGGCTGCCTTGCCCTCGGCTCGCCTGCAAAAGTCGTCCGTGAATTGAATGACGAAGACCGAGCGGATATGGAACGGGTTTTGAACAGCTATGTCGAAAAAGGCCGGATTTATAAGGAAATACAGAAGTGAAGATCTATTGGCGGGTGCTGTCCAATTGGGCAGCACCGATGATCCCGAGTGACACTAAACCGCTACTAGCGATATAAGAACGCTATCCCCTCTTTTCGTATAATTAGTATAAACGCTTTAAAGCCCGTAAAGTTCCTATTCCACTTCATAATTGCTGAGTTCTCGTTCTACACCTTTAACTTCTCATTCTACTTCGAAAAGTTCTCGTTCATTTAATCAAACTTCTCGATTCACCCCAATAAGTTCTCATTCCTTAAAATAGACTTCTCGTTTAAGATTAAAAAGTTCTCGTTCACCTGAGGAAAGTTCTCGTTCCACTCAACAAATAAAAAAGGAAGCATGGATTTCCCCACTGCTTCCTCGAATTCATATTATTAAACAGTCAATCCTGCTTTGGCGATCAATTCTTCCGCTTTGTCCGTCTGCTCCCAAGGGAGTTCCACGTCAGTGCGTCCGAAATGGCCATATGCCGCAGTCTGCTTATAGATTGGACGGCGCAGGTCGAGCATTTTTATGATGCCTGCTGGGCGTAGATCGAACAGCTCACGCACGATTTCAACAAGCTTGTCTTCTTCGACTTTGCCTGTACCGAATGTATCGATGGAAATCGAAACCGGCTTCGCAACACCAATCGCATATGCTAGTTGAACTTCACAGCGATCCGCGAGGCCTGCAGCTACTATATTCTTCGCAACATAGCGCGCCGCGTATGAAGCCGAACGGTCCACTTTCGTTGCATCTTTTCCGGAAAATGCGCCGCCACCATGACGCGCATAGCCGCCATATGTGTCAACGATGATTTTCCTTCCTGTCAAACCGGCATCCCCTTGTGGTCCGCCGATGACAAAACGGCCTGATGGGTTGATGAAGTATTTTGTTTCTTCATCTAATAATTCCGCTGGAACAACTGGGTTGATTACATGATCTTTAATGTCTTGTTGAATTTGTTCGAGCGTAATATCAGGATGATGCTGTGTCGAAATGACAATCGTATCAATCCGTACAGGACGGTTGTCTTCATCGTACTCTACCGTCACTTGCGTTTTTCCGTCAGGACGCAAATAATCAAGTGTGTCGTCTTTTCTCACTTGCGCAAGTCTGCGTGACAGCTTATGGGATAAACTGATCGGCATCGGCATAAGCTCCGGTGTTTCATTGCAAGCATAACCGAACATTAATCCTTGGTCTCCTGCTCCGATTGCTTCAAGCTCTTCATCCGTCATTGTCCCTTCACGTGCTTCCAGTGCCTGATCGACACTCGCCGCGATGTCAGCCGATTGTTCGTCGATTGATGTCAACACCGATGACGTCTCCCAGTCGAAACCGAACTTCGCGCGCGTATAGCCAATTTCCTTCACTGTGTCCCGTACGACTTTTGGGATATCAACATACGTAGTCGTCGTAATTTCTCCGATGACCAAAACGAGTCCTGTCGTAATTGTCGTTTCGCAGGCTACGCGTGCATTCGGGTCTTCCTCTAAAATGGCATCCAAAATGGCGTCAGAAATCTGATCGCACATTTTGTCCGGATGTCCTTCCGTTACCGATTCCGATGTGAATAATCGGCGATTTGTCATTGTAGTTTCCTCCTTAACGGCTTGCAAATATTGATACGGTACTCTGTTTGTCCCAGTAAGTTCAGCGCCTAGAGAGTCGACGTCAACATACACAAGGATTAAGGGCCTCATAGAATCAATAAAAAAGCCCTTCGCTCACGTAAATATACATGAGGAAAGGCATAATTTCAAAAGCAGCACCTTTCACTCTTATCGTCCAAGGCATTCCACCTTGCTCCAGGTTTGGCACCTTCTCGTGGCCAAAATGGTCCACGCAGGTTGCCGGGCTTCATAGGGCCTGTCCCTCCGCCAGCTCGGGATAAGAGTATCCGTTCAATTAACAATCCTACGAAAAAGTTTGCACTTTGTCAAACCTTTTTAAACATATATACTTGAGTTTTTAATTAGTATAGATTATTATTCTAAATGTGTTATACTATTTAGGAAATGTGATGATACCCACCAATGTGGGATTATATGCAAAGGACGGTACGAATAAAATGATTTCAGCTAAAATTGAAAACGGATTACACGAGTTACTTTCAGGCAACAACGTAAACATACAGCCTTCAGTGGCGGAATTGGTTGAAAAAGCGACTTCCCGTGGAGAAGCGAAACTTTCCGCAGACGGCGCACTTACTGCCGAGACAGGAAAGTATACTGGCCGTTCGCCTGAGGATAAGTATATTGTCGAAGAAGATTCTTCTAAAGACAAAATCGACTGGGGCAAAGTGAACCGCCCGATTTCACCTGAAATCTTTGACTCATTATATAATAAAGTTCTTAACCATTTAAAAGCAAAGGAAGAGCTATTCGTATTCAAAGGCTTCGCAGGAGCTGACAAGAACTCTCAGCTTTCAATCCAAGTCATCAATGAATTCGCATGGCAAAACCTGTTCGTTCATAATTTGTTCATCCGCCCTACCGAAGAAGAGTTGAAGACGCATGAAGCGCAATTCACGGTTATTGCAGCTCCGACGTTCAAAGCGGATCCTGCTGTGGATGGAACAAAATCCGAAACCTTCATCATTGTATCACTTGAGAAGCGCATTGTGTTGATTGGCGGTACGGAATATGCTGGAGAAATGAAAAAATCGATCTTCTCCGTCATGAACTACTTGCTGCCTGAACGTGGAATCCTTTCCATGCACTGCTCGGCAAACGTTGGTGAAGATGGGGACGTAGCTCTATTCTTCGGCCTTTCCGGCACAGGTAAAACGACGCTTTCCGCCGATGCTGACCGTAAGTTGATCGGTGATGATGAGCACGGCTGGTCCGATCATGGCGTATTCAATATCGAAGGTGGCTGCTACGCGAAAACGATCAATCTCTCACAAGAGAAAGAACCTGAAATTTACGGAGCTATCCGTTTTGGTTCGGTCTTGGAAAACGTCGTGTTGGATGAGAAGACGCGCAAGCCGGATTACGATGATAATTCATTGACTGAAAACACGCGTGCGGCATATCCAATCCATTTTATCGACAATATTGCAGTGCCTTCAGCTGCTGGACATCCAAAGACGATCGTCTTCTTGACTGCAGATGCATTCGGCGTATTGCCTCCGATTTCAAAATTGACGAAGGAACAAGCGATGTATCACTTCCTGAGCGGTTTCACTTCGAAGCTTGCAGGAACTGAGCGCGGCGTCACGTCACCTGAAGCTACGTTTTCAACTTGCTTCGGTGCCCCTTTCCTACCATTGCCTGCAACGGTCTACGCAGAAATGCTTGGGAAGAAAATCGACGAGCATGATGCACAGGTCTTCCTTGTCAACACAGGATGGACTGGCGGAGTTTACGGCGTAGGTCAGCGTATGGCTTTAAAACATACACGCACAATGGTCCGCGCAGCACTTGCCGGCAAATTGAACGATGTAGAGTTTGAGCAGAATGCTATTTTCGGTCTGGCTATGCCAAGAGCAATTGACGGTGTTCCGACTGAAGTGTTAAACCCTCGCAATGCTTGGAGCGATCCAGCTGCTTATGATACAAAAGCGAAAGAATTGGCAGATCTTTTCCGTGAGAACTTCAAAAAGTTCGGTCACGTTTCGGAAGAAATCACTAAAAAAGGCGGACCAATTGCCTAATATATTGAAATTAAAGATCCAAGTGCGATTATGCACTTGGATCTTTTTATTGTGGCATCTTGCAAATGTTTCTCTCTCCCACAAAGTATGCCCCGATATTGGCATGCATAGAACGAGTAGTTCTGCAAACAATGAAGTGAAGAAATACGATAAGGGAGAGTAAAATATGACAACTGCCTATAAAGGTACGAATAAATTGATCACAGGGATTGTGTTTGGGGTATTAACGTTTTGGTTATTTGCTCAAGCAATGGTCAACGTTATTCCAGCAGTTCAATCTGACCTAGGAGTTTCTTCAAGTACATTGAATATCGCAATTAGTTTAACTGCGTTATTCTCTGGTATCTTTATCGTAGCAGCTGGTGGTCTTGCCGATAAAGTCGGGCGGAAAAAATTGACAAATATTGGGCTTATCTTAAGTATCATCGGCTCCCTTTGTTTAGTGTTTGCAACCGGATCATTCTTACTCATTGTCGGCCGGATCATTCAAGGGATATCAGCCGCTTGTATTATGCCTGCAACGATCGCCTTGATGAAAGCATATTTCGAAGGGGCTGAACGTCAACGGGCACTTAGTTACTGGTCAATCGGTTCTTGGGGTGGTTCTGGTGTTTGTTCCTTATTTGGTGGAGCTGTTGCAACATATTTGGGATGGAAATGGATTTTCATTTTCTCCATTATCTTTGCAGTTCTTGCCTTGTGGTTAATTAAAGACACACCTGAAAGTAAAGCAAAACAAACAGGAAATTCCAAGTTTGATGTTAGCGGTCTCATTGTATTCATCATCACAATGTTGGCATTGAATATTTTCATCACACAAGGTGATAAACTTGGTTGGACCAACTGGGTTACAATTGTATTGTTAGCCGTTGCAGTTATTGGCGCTTTGGCCTTCATTAAAGTTGAGAACGGCAGAGAGAACGCATTAATCGATTTTAAATTATTTAAAAACATGCCCTATACAGGGGCAACTATTTCAAACTTCTTGCTAAATGCTGTTGCTGGAACGCTTGTCGTTGCAAATACGTACGTACAAGAAGGACGAGGATTTACATCTTTCCAATCCGGTATGCTTTCCATCGGATATTTAATTGTCGTACTTTCCATGATTCGCGTCGGAGAAAAGATTCTTCAAAAAGTCGGCGCAAAAAAACCTATGGTTTGGGGTACTATATTTACCCTCGTCGGTGTTGGTGTGATGGGTCTAACATTTTTACCGGATCTCGCCTATACTGTCGTCGTATTTATAGGTTTTGCTGTATTCGGATTTGGGTTAGGAATTTATGCGACCCCTTCCACCGACACTGCCGTGTCAAATGCACCGGATGAAAAAATTGGTGCCGCTTCAGGAATTTATAAAATGGCAAGTTCCCTCGGTGGAGCTTTTGGAGTCGCAATTTCAGCTACTGTATATGCGGTGATTTCAGAAAATAGCGGGGTACATGCCGCAGCAAGTGGAGGTATTATCGCCAACGTCATTTTCGCCGCAATCGCATTGATCTCAATTATCTTCCTAGTTCCAAATAATGCAGGGAAAAGCGTAGCGAAATAAGGATTGGGGTTGTCCTTCTAGACAACCCCTTCACATAAAAAAACAACCTAGACGGTTGTTTTTTTGTTAGGCTCTATTCACTCCCCTGCCTTCTCATCCAATTACATAAGTCTCTAACGATTTGTGCATTGTGTGCGGGAGGGAAATAATGATTATAGTCGGGGAAATACCAAGTCTCGTACTGTTTTTCCTTCTCACGTAAAGCGTCCTCAAGCAAAATCGCCTGCTCGAAAGAAACATTATCATCCTTCATGCCATGGATAATTAAAATTGGAGCTGTGATTTCATCCACTCGGAATAAAGCTGTCCGCTCACGGTACGCATCTGGCATGCTGTTCGGCGTGCCGCCAATTACCCGCTTCATCATTCTGCGCATATCTTTGCGTTCATTATATGTAAAGATGACATCCGAGACGCCGGCCCATGTTACAACTGACGAAATATCCTCACGCAAAATCGCTGTCCAAAGTGCCATAATGCCGCCACGGGAAAAAGCATACAAATGGATCCGGTCTTTGTTCACCTTTGTGCTCTGCTTCAGGACTTCAACGGCATTGACCGCATCTTGTCGATCAGCTCCCGCAAATTCATCCCGGCCTTCCCCGCCCCTGTTGCCGCGATAATAAGGAGCAAATACGACAAAGCCTTGTGAAGCGAATTGAGCAATCCTTGCAGGACGGACCATGCCGACATGCTGCATGCCCCCGCGCAAGTATATGATCCCTTCATAGTTCCCTCCACTTGCCGGTTCAGCTAGCAACCCCTTCACTTTGAACCCATCCGACCAATATGTTAATTCTTCAAGACGGATATTTGGGTTCGGTGATGGATAATCCCTTCTGTACAAAATAGCTCCATTAGGAAACATTTGCATCCACCCACTTCCGTATTTCCGCCATTCCGGCATCTTTCATATGAAAACTCAACTCTTTGCAGCTCACCAATTCTTCATCGGTCATCCACAAAGCGCCTTCCGTTTCGAACAACTGGGGATTTTCATCGATGCTAGAAACTTTCCCTGTAAATACAGCTTTGCAAAAACTTACATTGCTCATGACGACGTATTCAGCGAACTTAACAAGCTCAGTAATTGTTACCCCTGTTTCCTCTATCGTTTCACGTATCGCGGCTTCTGCAATCGTTTCACCATCTTCCGCCTTTCCTCCGGGAAATTCAATACCTCGAATGGAGTGGCGAGTAACGAGCCATCTCCCCTCGTGCTTCAATACAACGAGCACATGTCTCGCTTCCATGCCGAAGCGATTCTCCCCGAAAGTCAGCTCGACATGCGCTCCTTGTAAATCTCTAAATGTCGTTGCTATTTGACTTCACGTCCTTTCAAAGTCAATTGGATGGTTGAATGGGAGCTGATGTTATCATTGGCCTTCCCTTAGCAAAATACGGCAACTGTTCAATGAACCTCTTCGTTTCATCATCTGTGAATTCATGGATCAATGCATAAAGCATCATCGTCCTGCGATCGACATCATGATTGTCCCGATCATAATGGTACGGGACATATGGCAAATGGGATCGCAGGAAGTTCCGGAATTCCAGCCGGTCCATTTGTCTGAACAATTGTTGGAAGACCGGAAGAAACTCCCTGCTCATCTCCACTTCATATTCCCATGGTGATGCATGCTTATGTGGATACACTTGCTGATTGGCAATCGATACGTACATTCTTACTTTATCGTTTTCCATTTGACCCATCCTTTTTTTGTCGTAGTATGGCTCACAATGGATAAACGATTCATTGCATATTATCTGGAATTTGCTTCTTCATTCGCGACGCGTTCAACTGCATTCGCCACATTTTCGTGTACTGCCGGATCTAATGGATGCGGGACAAGATCACCCGGTTTCGTACTATCCAAAATTGCGAGTGCGGCGGCGATCAGCATTGGATATGTGATGTCTTTCGCGTGTGCATTTAATGCTCCTCGGAAGATTCCAGGGAAACCAAGTATATTGTTCACTTGTCTGCCATCCGCAGCAAATGCGGCACCCGCTTCTAACGCAACTTCTGGCTCAATTTCCGCATGAGGATTAGACAGCGCTAAAATGATCTGGCCTTTACGGACCATCTCCGGTTTGATCAACCCTTGCACTCCGGTCGTCGCAATGACGATATCACAAGACTGCATGATTTCTTCGACTGAATTCAGAGCGGTGCCTCCATGTTGTCTCAGTCGATCGATCGCTTCCGGATTCGGGTCGACGCCGCGCATTTCCTTCACGCCATATGCCATGAACATCCGACTGATCGCAAGACCTGCTGCTCCCAATCCGATTTGCCCAACTACGGATTGCGACAATTCCACACCCGATTGACGGCATGCCGAAAGAGCCGAAGCGAGTGTGACGACTGCTGTTCCGTGTTGGTCGTCATGCATGACCGGAATCTCCAGTTCCGCTTTCAGCCGTTCTTCGATTTCGAAACAATGTGGCGACCCGATATCTTCCAAAAGAATCCCGCCGAAGCTTTGGTGGATGTGCTTAACGGTTTCCACAACTTCATCAGGATCGCTCGTATCGAGCAATATCGGAATTCCGCTAATGCCTGCGAATTGATCGAACAATACCGCCTTCCCTTCCATCACTGGCATCCCTGCAACTGGACCGATATTCCCGAGTCCTAATATTGCCGTCCCATCTGTCACGATGGCGACCGTATTTGAGATTCCTGTAAAATAATCCGCTTGTGCCGGATCATTTTGAATCACTTTACAAACATTGGCGACTCCCGGTGTGTAGATTCTCCGAAGGTCTCCTAATGAGCGGACTTCCATGCGGCTCTTCATCGCAATTTTACCGCCTTCATGTGCGTGCAATACATCATCCGTTACAGCATGGACTTGAATGCCTTCCCCGATCGCATTAATCGCCGATACGATTTCCTCCAACTGCTCCTCGCTCGTACACTGTACGGAAACATCCCTAATTGTCGATAAAGTGCCAACTTTAATCGTTTGGATATCTCCAATATCACCTTTCAATTCGCCGATGGCTGTTGCCACTTTTGCAAAATTCCCCGGCTTCGATGGCGTTTCAATAATTAGATTTCTTATGAATTGGATATGTGACATGATGTCGCCTCCTATGTAATCCTCTTACCTATCCGTACCCCATTTTACACATATTGAGTGGCATCAACAAAACTAAAGCACGAATTTCCTAGATTGTAAGGAAATTCGTGCTCTCTTCTTCATGCTTTTACGTCGACAGCCGAGCCTTTATAAGGATGTGCCGCCGGTTGGTCTTGCATACTTTGCAGCATATCTGTCACTGCAGTCGCATTCACCGATAATGCCTTGTTCATGACACTTAATTGAACGGTTGATTGCAAACTTCTCAATTGGCTTGCCATGATGGAGTTCATGTTCATAAACGATTCCTCCTCTACATTGCTATTATCGGAGAACAAATAAATAATTTAAGTACAATTGCTCTTATTTATTATCTTCACCAAGGAACGCATGTAACATCCATTGATGCTTCTCAATGCTTTGATACGTCGCATTCAATATATCTTCGGTCATATCATCGCCAGCCTCTGCTGCTAGCTCCATCCCTTTTTTCAACGATTTCATAATGTTATCGAAGTCATCGGCGATCGTTTTCACCATGTCCTCGGCATTCTCATCACCTTTTGCCTCTTTTACGACCGACTGCTCCAAATGTTCTTGTAGTGTCGCTGTCGGATTTCCTCCAAGCGTCAAAATTCTTTCAGCGATTTCATCCATATGAGCCGTCGCCTCATTGTAAAGCTCTTCAAATTTAGCATGCAGGGTGAAAAATTGATTGCCCTTCACATACCAATGATAATTATGCAACTTAGCATACATGACCGACCATGTGGATACTTGTACATTCAGTTCTTCTATCAATTCCTTAGACATAAAAAAACCCCTCTTCAAATTCTTATTTATAATGCTTTCCTCTGTTAATTTACCACTGAAAGAAATAAACTAAACATAGAAGAGAAAGCAAGGGGCCATACAATGAAGACAATTCTAGTCGGTATCATTACCATATATCAAAAAATCATTTCTCCGCTCACTCCGCCATCATGCCGTTTTTATCCTACTTGCTCACATTACGGTGTGGAGGCAATCCAGAAGCACGGCGCGTTAAAAGGGGCATGGTTGACGATTCGAAGGATATTGAAATGCCATCCTTTCCATGAAGGCGGCTTCGATCCGGTTCCTGACAAGACTGATAAAAAAAATTAAGGATTACCGGCTTTGGCCGGTTTTTTTTGTATGAGTAAATTGTTTTTTGTGGGTGGATAGTAAAAATTTCAGCCTGCTACAAATCCTATTGATTTCCGTTCCGATCGGACGCTTTCCGCGGGCACGGCTTCAGCCAATCGAACAGCGAAGGGTTCGATTTGTCTAATTTCTGCGTTTTGTGCAGAAATTAGACAGCACCCCTATGCTCGTAACGCTACGCTTTTACTCGCAAAAGCCGTTCTTCGTTACGGCTTTCGCTCAGTCCAGGGTCTTCAGCTCGCGCTGTTCCCGCTGGAGTCGCCGATCTCCACTCCAATCAATAAGAATTTATGCGAATCCTCAACTGCCTGGTAATTATAAAGGCATGAAAAAGGGGTCCTTTTCTTTTATAGAAGAAGTAACTAGGACCAATATCCACTTTTACAGCAAGCCCCGGGTAAGCCTATCTATCGTGTATAAAAAGAACTTTAAAACTTTTAATTTGATTCGAATACTGGCTTTTAAATAATTTGAAGTGGTGTCAGACGTGTGAATTGAATAGATGCAGGATCTTATTTCAATCGGCTGTGTATCTGACAACCATTGATGATTAGCAGTTATCTCTGTTGATTGAAGCGGAAGGCGCCGACTCCTGTGGGATTAGCGGGACAGGTGAGACCCCGCAGTAGAGCGAAGCGATCGAGGAGGCTCACCGCACACCCCACGGAAAGCGTGCGTCTGGAGCGGAAATCAACACGTTCAAGTTACTACTTTATTAAAAGCAATTTTGTACTTGAAGAATATCACAAAAACTTTATCCTTATAAGAAAATTTTCAATGTAGCACCTACAAAAACTTGACTCAATCGTTTTTTCTTTTATGTTGCGAAAACCGGCCATATCTTGTATTATAAGAAAGCAATTAAATCGTAATCATTACTATTAAGTTAGCGGAGGATTTACTTATGAAGAAGAAATCACTCGTTCTCCTTGGACTCGTCATGATTTTACTCATTGGCGCCTGTGGGAACAAAAATGATAAAGGCAAGATAGGCACGAGCAACGAAGGGAAATTGACCGTATACACGACAGTCTATCCCCTTCAATATTTCACCGAGCGGATCGGCGGAGATTTTGTAGATGTCAAGTCGATATACCCGGCTGGAGCAGATGAGCATTCATTCGATCCTACACAAAAAGACATGATTGCGCTTTCCGATGCCGACCTGTTCTTTTATATCGGTCTCGGTCTTGAAGGGTTTGTCGAAAGTGCTCAAAAGACGTTAAAGAATCAACATGTCGAGTTGGTGGCAACAGCGGAGTCCCTTTCAGAAGAACAATTGAAAGAAGAACATCATGAGGACGAGGAAGAAGAGCATGATGAACATGGTCATGAGCACGGTCAATTTGATCCCCATGTTTGGATTTCGCCAGTCCTTAGCATTGAACTCGCCTCCTCCATCAAAGAAGCGCTCATTTCAAAAATGCCCGACCAGCAAGAAGCTTTTGAAAAGAACTTTGATCTTTTGGAAGACGATTTAATGGAATTGGATGAACGGTTCAAGGAAATGGCCGGCAAAGCCGAGACGAAGACATATTTCGTCTCACATGCCGCATTCGGCTATATTGCCAATGAATATGGATTACAACAAGTAGCGATTGCCGGATTGAATTCACAAAGCGAGCCTTCCCAGAAACAACTCGCAAAAATTGTCGAGCAGGCCAAGGATGAAAATGTTCAATATATTTTATTCGAACAAAATGTTTCATCAAAGCTGACAGAAGTCGTCAGAAAGGAAGTCGGCGCCGAATCTTTGATGCTTCACAATCTAGGGGTCCTCACTCAAGATGATATAAAGAACGAGGAAACATATTTCACGTTAATGGAACATAACTTGCGTGTATTCGAACAGGCACTAAGCGTCAATAAATGAAAAAGTAGAGAGGGATCCGAATGATGAGGTCCCTCTCTATTTTTTATTTTTTTCCGCCCATTCTTTTAGTTCACGTCGAAGCAGTTTGTTTGATGCGTTTCGCGGCAGGTGATCGACAAAATGGAAAGCTTTCGGTGTCTTATAACCGGCAAGCTGTCCTTTACAATACTGTTCCAAATCCGACTCGGTCAGCTGTTTGTCGCCTACGATGAACGCGATTGGTACACTGCCCCATTCAGGATGGCTTTGTCCGCATACGCCCGCCTCTGCAACTTGAGGATGCGAAATGAGCACATTTTCGATCTCCGCAGGGTAAATATTTTCCCCACCCGAGATGATCAAGTCAGACCGTCGATCGACAATGAATAAATAGCCTTCCTCATCGATATAACCGATATCTCCTGTCGGCAGCCATCCGTCCTCCAATGGATTCCTGTCCGCTGCATGGCCAATGTAACCCGGTGTCACGTGGGGCCCCATAACGAGCACTTCCCCAAAATCTCCAGGCTGTTCCGCATCTCTTATCTTAATCCGATTAAAGAATAGAGGTTTGCCTGCGGAGCCGGACTTCCGTAAGGCGTCTTCAGATGAAAGGGTTGCGGTCTGTGAACTCGTTTCCGTCATTCCATACGTCTGCAAGACAGGCAGCTGGTGCGTCCGAGCTCTACGCAAGTAATCATCCGGCACTGGGCCGCCACCAGCTAACATCGTCTTAAATGAAGGATGTGCAACCGAACCGCTTTTCTCAAATTCCTCGAGAATCCGGTGCAATCCTGTCGCAACAACGGATATCCTCGTCACAGTACCTCTTTGAATTTCCTCCACAATCGCTTCGGCATCAAATTTTTCATACAGCCTTACACCCATTCCATATATGACTGACCTTGCAAGTATGGAAAATCCGCTAATATGGAATAATGGCATCGTACAAAGCCACATGTCATCTTCCGTTAATCCTAAATTCAATACGGAGGATAAAGCACTCGATGTATGGTTGCCAGCCGTCTGCCTGACACCTTTTGGAAAGCCTGTTGTCCCTGACGTATACATGATTGTAATCGTCCTAGACGGTTCCCACATTTCCGTAAACGCAACATGTTGCGTTCCGCTAGATTCGATGTCGGAAAATGTAAGTTTTGAAGTGTTGATCTCTTTAATACGATCAATCAATTCATCATCAACAAGTAAAGTGGATGCGTCGCAATCAGTTAATTGCCAAGAAATCTCTTTGGATGAAAGTCTGCTGTTCAACATGACGATTTCAAGCCCTGCCAATAGACAGCCATGGATGACACATACCATCTCTGGTGTCGATCGGCCCAATAAGGCGATCCGATCCCCTTCATTTAACCCATTCCATTTTAATTTCCGGGCAATGATAGACGCTTGATCCGCTAGCTGCTCGAATGTCCATTGCTCGTCTCCAAACGAGAGAGCCAGCCGATTTGGCGTCAAATATGCTCTTTGCACTAACCAATTAGGAATCATAGTCTCACCTCTTTCGAATAGAAAAGCTGCCTAGTTATACAGGCAGCTTGAAAAATTGAGTATACGTAACAATATTAAGGGAAACGTGGGAATTGTCCGAAGTCAGGCTTGCGCTTCTCTTTGAAAGCGTCGCGTCCCTCTTTCGCTTCCTCCGTTGTGTAATAAAGCAAAGTGGCGTCCCCAGCCATTTGTTGTAAACCAGCGAGTCCGTCTGTATCAGCATTCATAGCTGCTTTGAGGAAACGAAGTGCAGTTGGGCTCATGGAGAGCATCTCTTCACACCATTGGACTGTTTCGTCTTCCAATTGCTCATAAGGGACAACTGTATTGACGAGACCCATATCCAATGCTTGCTGTGCATCATATTGACGGCACAGGAACCAAATTTCTCTCGCTTTTTTATGGCCGACGATGCGAGCCAAGTAACCTGAACCATAGCCAGCGTCAAATGAACCGACTTTCGGACCTGTTTGTCCAAAACGAGCATTGTCTGCGGCAATCGTCAAATCACATACGACGTGCAGCACATGTCCTCCACCGATTGCGTAGCCCGCAACCATTGCAACGACAGGTTTCGGAATGACACGGATCAATCTTTGCAAATCAAGGACGTTCAAACGTGGAATTTCGTCATCTCCGACATACCCACCATGTCCACGGACAGATTGATCGCCTCCTGAGCAAAATGCCTTTTCGCCTTCACCTGTTAGTATGATGACTCCGATGCTGCTATCATCTCGTGCTCGAGAAAACGCATCGATCAACTCCATTACTGTTTTAGGGCGGAATGCATTGCGAACTTCCGGACGGTTAATCGTCACTTTAGCAATGCCGTTGTACTTCTCATATTTAATATCTTCATATGTACGGATTGTTTCCCATTGACGAGTCATTTTCTTCCTCCTCCAATTTGTATGTCTAGCAAATACTCCTTAATCATTGTAGCAAACAATCGCGGTTTTTCCACGTGAATTGCATGTCCCGCCATTGGAACAACAGTATGTCGCCATGTAGGGGCCAAAGCATTCATTTCCCGGGCAATTGTTACAAATTTCGCATCAAGCTCCCCAGTGATGAGAAAAACAGGATTTGGCATCGAACTAAGATCATTCCAATAGGATTCTTGGCTGCCTGTTCCGATTCCTAACAGACTGTTCGAGAGCCCTGTTTCACTTTGCTGCAATCGTTCTTCCCTTATGGCCTCCCTTTTTTTATAGGGGAGGCTTTTTTGAGATTCAAACAGCGGGATATTCTCCCATTTATCAACAAAAGACGTGATGCCTTCTTCAGTTATCTTACTAGCGAGCAGCTTATCCGCTGCTTTCCGTGCGGTTCTGTCCCGTTCGTCAAACAGGCCTGGAGATGAGCTTTCAAGGATCAACGCTTGTACCCGCTTCGGATACTGGATTGTATACGCGAGAGAGATACGTCCACCCATTGAGTAGCCTACCAAATAAAAAGAATCCAATGCGAGCAGCTCAAAAAGGGCTTCCAAGTCTTCAATCTGTTCCTCCATGGAATAACGTTCCGGCTTGTCAGGAACAGTTGTTTTTCCATGTCCCGTCAAGTCGATGGCAATTGTCCGATATTTTCCTTCGAATTCGTTCCGAACTTCATTCCAAGTGGCGGAAGTTCCTGTAAACCCATGCAAAAATACGACAGTGGGTAAATGAGGCTCTCCCTCCATCTCGACATGGATCGAAAGCCCTCGCACCGGAAGCTGAAGATCATTCATTTCCGTCCAGCTCCTCTATGATGTCGGCCCAATAAGCGCGATGAGCTTTTACATTCACAGGTCTGCTCGTGAACACTTCAATAATCCGGACGTCCTTCGTCTTTTCTTTTTGGAGTTCAGCCTGGAACTCATCAACTGTCTGAACGGCCGCATATTGAGTGTCATACATGGCGCCGATGTGCTCGAACGTCAAGCCTGTCGGTGTTCCGAATAGCTCTTCAAAGTGGTTTGCGACACTCGCTTGAGGAAGATATGAAAAGATTCCTCCGCCATCGTTATTCAAAATGACAATCGTCAAATTCGTCTTATGGAACCGGGAGACAATCAATCCATTGACGTCGTGCAAAAACGACAAATCGCCGATGAGCAAATACGTCGGTCTCTTGCGTGCAGCTTCGATACCGAATGCCGTAGAGACAACCCCATCTATGCCATTTGTACCCCTATTGGAAAATATGGTGATTTCCTTCTCCGTTTTGTAGAAAAATGTGTCGACATCACGGATCGGCATACTGCTGCCGCTTATCAAGTCACTGCCGTCAGGAAGCATGTCGAATAATGTTTTCACAATCACTCCTTCGTCTCCTACCGTCCCTTTATAACGACTTGTTGCCGATTTAGCGAATTCCTCTGCGGAAGACCAAATCTCACGATAGGAGGTGCTTTCCTGCTGTTCTGGAACGTCGTAAACGGACTCAAGTGATGATTGCAAATGGTGAGTGACGACGCCGAGCGAATCGCGGAATTCTGGTGATTCATCGATAGCCATAAACACATCCGGCCGGTGCTTCTTCAAAAATACCGATAATGGCTTCGAAACCGGCTGCGTGCCGAAACGGATGACCGTATCAGGGACTACTTTCATTTGGAACGTTTCACTTTTCAACAGAGCATCATAATGAGCGATACATAATGATTGGCAGTCCTTAGGCACTTCTGATCGCAAATTGGATAATGGATCACATAACACCGGCCATTGCAATCGCTTCGCAAAATTCCAAAATGCCTCTTTATCGAAACCGACAGACAGCTCCCCTGCAATGATCAATCCTCTTTCCGCATTGGAAAAAAGAGTGGCAAGCGATTGTTTTTGGCTAGTCGTAAGTTCGATATCCCCATGAACCCTTTCAACGAACGTCGATGCCCGCGGTTTCCTGTCGAAATCGATCAGCAAAGGTTCTCGCAATGGAATGTTCAAATGGATCGGACCCATCGGTTTTGTCATCGCAACGGAAACGGCACGATTCACATGCCTTTCCAAAAACCAATCCAACTCTTCATTGTCTTCCGCCAATGGAAGATCCACACTGAATTTCACATGCTTCCCGTACATATTCAACTGATCGATTGCCTGCGGAGCGCCGACGCCTCTCAATTCATGAGGACGGTCAGCCGTCAGGACAATCAACGGAATACGGGCATAGAACGCCTCGGTAATTGCTGGATGGTAGTTCGACGCTGCTGTTCCCGATGTACATAAAAGAACAACCGGTCTGCCGGATGCCTTTGCTAAGCCTAGCGCGAAATAAGCTGCCGACCTTTCATCCACTTGCATGTATGTCTGCATTTTGTTTGAAGACGCGAATGCATAGGCGAGAGGGGTTGAACGGGAACCAGGGCTAATGACTGCCTCCTTCACTCCCGCCCGAAGCAACGTATCCGTCATTCGCAAAACATGGTCGGTCAAAACTCGTCGTTCATCCATTCAACTTTCCTCCAAGCGCCCGCAATACCGGTCTGAATTTCACCCAAGTTTCATCATACTCGAGTTCAGGAACGGAATCCGCAACGATTCCTCCCCCTGCATACAAATATGCCTTGTCCTCATGAAGCAGAGCTGAACGGATGCCCACCGCAAATTCTCCGTTGCCCGCTGCGTCTGTCCAACCGATTGGAGCAGCATAAAACCCGCGATCCATGTCTTCCTCTTGCCGAATGATGTCCAAGGCGACATCTGTTGGAACTCCTCCTAATGCAGGCGTGGGATGCAATGCTTGTACGAATAAGAAGATATCATTTTCTAGTCCGAGCGTCCCCTCAACAGATGTGTATAAATGCTGTATATCCCTAATTTTCATCAGTTTCGGTGTTTTCGGTATGAGGACTTCATTGCAATATTTATGAAAGACGTTGGAAATCATACTGACAACATATTGATGCTCTTCGCGGTTCTTCCGATCGCCCAATAGCTCATCACCGAACTTCCGATCTTCTTGAGCTGATTTTCCGCGGCGAATTGATCCCGCTACACATGCCGAGTAGGCTTTTCCGTTTTTGATTTCAATTAGACGTTCAGGCGTTGCACCAAAGAAAAGCGACTTCCCTTTTTGAAGTCCGAAATGATAGCTCTCTTGCTGTTCATTCGTAATCGAATGCAATGCTTTAACGCTATCTATGTCATGCTCAAATTGAAGCTCTAGCGCACGTGCAATAACAACTTTGTCAGCCCTTCCTTTACGTATGGACTCGGTTGCGTTTTCCACGGCACTCAAATATTGTTCTTTATCACGTTCTGTCGTTGCTATGACTTTATTCTGATTCGTAAAATCAAACTCCTCCACCTGAGCGATATGGATCAGTTTGTCGCGTTCTTCCCGAAGCCTCTCAAAATCCAAGGCAGCTTCTTTGCGATCTGTAATCATATTGATGGAGACCATCGTCTTCCCTTCCTCGATTTTCAATTGGAAAGACGGTACAACGAAATAACCGGATGGGAATTCACCCCACTCCGATTCCTTCCTGTTCTTCTCGTCGAATGAAAACCCTCCGAAAAGGACGGGATCGATATCTTTTTCTTCTTTTATTAATATGGAGCAAAGCTGTTTCCACTTCTCCGATATGTCCTTAAAACGGCTTCCGGATTTCTCGGACGCCAACGTGTAAGCATGTCCAATCCCGACAAGTGTCAATGTTTTATCGGCATTTTGCCAATAGAACCGTTTGTCTTTATATTGAGAAGCACCCGCTTCAAAGAAAGACAAAGGCGATATTCTTCCCACTTCGACAGTTTCCGTGAAGAAGCGTGTACTGGGAGATATAATCACTTTTTGCATTTCACGAATATCCGTCATCTTATGACCCATCTTTTTCTCTCCTTCATCTTCAATCCATCTCTTGCAATGTAACACTTACTATTTTTTTATAGAAGAATGAGTTTCTTAGTTCCATTATACCGGAATATCGACATTCTCGCATAGATAATGCAAACAACGATACCTCTTTCCGCCGATTTGGAGTACAATGGATAACGGAAACAAAAGGATAGGAGAGAATACATTGCAACAGACTATTAAAGCTGATTCCGGATGGCGGATATGGTGGCAACTTACTAGGCCACATACACTGACTGCGGCTTTCGCTCCGGTTTTCCTAGGGACAATGATTGCTTTGACTCACGGAAAAATACATTTTCCGTTATTTTTCGCCATGCTAATTGCCAGCCTACTCATTCAAATGGCTACAAATATGTTCAATGAATATTATGATTTCAAGCGCGGACTGGATAATGAGAATTCAGTTGGAATCGGTGGTACAATCGTTCGGAATGGCGTCAAACCCAAAACCGTATTAAATATAGCGCTCGTATTATATGGAATATCTGTTCTGATTGGTATTTATATTTGCATGGAAACTTCATGGATGTTGGCGGTAGTCGGAGCCATCTCGATGCTCATCGGTTACTTGTACACGGGTGGACCAGTTCCAATCGCTTACACACCTTTTGGGGAGGTCGTTTCAGGTGTCGTCATGGGAATGCTGCTCATTCTCATCGCCTTCTATATACAGACAGGCGTAGTGACGACAGACGCAGTTCTCATTTCCATCCCAAGCATGCTTCTTGTCGCTGCCATCATGTTGTCGAACAACATCCGTGATTTAGAGGGCGACAAAGAAGGCGGCAGGAAAACGTTGGCCATCCTTGTAGGAAGATCCAATGCAATTACAATCCTCGCTTCATTCTTTATCGTTGCTTATTGTTGGATAATCATACTGATCGTTTTAGGATATCTGACACCTTGGGCACTGCTTGTATTTCTAAGTGTCCGCAAACCGATAAACGCCACTAAAACTTTCCGCACTCACCTGCTTCCATTGCAAGTGATGCCTGCGATGAAGAACACGGCAGTTACAAATACTTTGTTCGGTTTATTATTAGGAATCAGTATCCTGATCGGACATATACAATAATTTTGTTGGACTTGCTCATGATAGCAAGTCTTTTTTTGTCTGTATTTGTATTCCATGTTTAGTTCATCGATTCAA
The DNA here is from genome assembly GCF_943736995.1 of Sporosarcina sp. Marseille-Q4943. Classification (GTDB taxonomy): domain Bacteria; phylum Bacillota; class Bacilli; order Bacillales_A; family Planococcaceae; genus Sporosarcina. The sequence continues at coordinate 697,758 of NZ_OX031157.1, forward strand.
AAGGAATTGAGAAGGTACAATGCTTTCATTATGAAGTAAACGGGCAATGACCATACTAATGCAACTAACATAAAGGATGTGCTGAACATGTTAACGAATGAACAGAAGACAATGCTCAAGGAAAGTTTACTCGAAATGAAATCTCAATTTCAGAAAACGAAAAGCGAAACGGATATTAGAGATTCTGCAAGAGAAGAAGTTGGGGAATTATCAACATACGACAATCATCCTGGGGACATGGGAACGGAGTTATTCGAAAGAGAAAAGGACTTGGCCTTGCATGTGCATGCGAGCGATGAATCCGGCAAAGTGGAGCGTGCCTTGGAAGCTTTGACAAACGGGACATACGGATTTTGTGAAGTTTGCAAAAGTGAAATTCCATACGAAAGGCTGGAGGCACTTCCCTATACGACATACTGTATTGAGCATTCTCCAGACCAGGATGTGCCGAACGACCGTCCATCGGAAGAGGATGTTCTAATCATGGCGAATCCAAATACCTTTGCAGACAGAAGAGAAACCACTCATAGAGAACACAATGAAAGAGACAGTGAAGACAGCTTTCAGGAAATAGCTAAATCGGGGACATCAGAAACACCTTCCGATTTTATAGGAGATCATGATGACTATAATACTCTTTATGATGATGAAATATTGGACGGAGCGGTGGAAGAAGTCGAGGAATTCATCAGTACAGACATCACAGGTGAAACGAGAGGATTTGTCAGATCGGACATTTCGGAGGAGTATGAAGGAAAATTAGATGACGAAGGGTTGGAATCGCCTCTTGGAGACATCCCTTATCATCTCAGGGACAGTTACACAGGCGATAAATAAGAACAGTAGCGGAAAGTCGGGATATTGACTTTCTGCTACTGTCTTTTTTGATTGTAAATCCGATAATCAGCATAAACTCGGGATTTCACGCATAAACCAAATCAAACACGCATAAAATCGTGGAATTGCTCATAAATCATATTACATAAGCATAAATCGGAATAGAGCCGTATAAATTGAAATAAACACGCATATATAATCTTTTACGCGCATCCTCGGAGGAATACGTGTGTAAAGTCGTTTGTGCGTTGCTAGAGCGTTTAAGCTGCTCTTAAGGTGGCTTTTCATCTAGCAGGATTATGCGCTGTATATGCAGCTGTTAATGCGCTTCTAGGAAGAGTTATGCGTACTTTTGAACGAATATGCGTTTTTAAGTCATTAAACGCTTTTATGCATTTTTAGTATAACTATCTTCCCCATAATTAAATCAATAAAAAAACAAGTGTAGAAGAATTAACTCTTCTACACTTGTTTTTCTTTGTATGACCCCTACGGGATTCGAACCCGTGTTACCGCCGTGAAAGGGCGGTGTCTTAACCGCTTGACCAAGGGGCCAATGAATATGGCGGAGAAGGAGGGATTCGAACCCTCGCACCGCTTTCGCGATCTACGCCCTTAGCAGGGGCGCCTCTTGAGCCACTTGAGTACTTCCCCGTATAAAGTTTGGCTCCGCAGGTAGGATTCGAACCTACGACCGATCGGTTAACAGCCGATTGCTCTACCACTGAGCTACTGCGGAATATGATGGGCCTAAGTGGACTCGAACCACCGACCTCACGCTTATCAGGCGTGCGCTCTAACCAGCTGAGCTATAGGCCCATGGAGCGGGTGAAGGGAATCGAACCCTCATCATCAGCTTGGAAGGCTGAGGTTTTACCACTAAACTACACCCGCAAAGAATGGTGGCTCAGGACGGAATCGAACCGCCGACACAAGGATTTTCAGTCCTTTGCTCTACCGACTGAGCTACTGAGCCACATTGGACTTGGAAAGCTAATAATTTCTATAGAGTCACTTAGAAACCTGCAATCATCAAATCGTAATTAATATGTAATGAAATAAAATGGCGGTCCCGACCGGGATCGAACCGGCGATCTCCTGCGTGACAGGCAGGCATGTTAACCGCTACACCACGGGACCATTTGGTTGCGGGGGCAGGATTTGAACCTGCGACCTTCGGGTTATGAGCCCGACGAGCTACCACTGCTCCACCCCGCGATAATGTTAGTTGTAGGATATATATCCAACGTATTCAGTTGTTTTCCAAAACCACTATTGTTGTTTCTAAAATAAATGGCGGAGGAAGAGGGATTCGAACCCCCGCGGGCTTTAACACCCCTGTCGGTTTTCAAGACCGATCCCTTCAGCCAGGCTTGGGTATTCCTCCGTAATGACTATTCAAATAGTGGTGGACCTTGCAGGACTCGAACCTGCGACCGGACGGTTATGAGCCGTCTGCTCTAACCAACTGAGCTAAAGGTCCTTTAGGATGGCGGCAGAGGGGATCGAACCCCCGACCTTACGGGTATGAACCGTACGCTCTAGCCAGCTGAGCTACGCCGCCAGGAAAACTATTTAAATAAATGGTGGAGCCTAGCGGGATCGAACCGCTGACCTCCTGCGTGCAAGGCAGGCGCTCTCCCAGCTGAGCTAAGGCCCCATTTTTAAGAAGTGGTCGGGAAGACAGGATTCGAACCTGCGACCCCTTGGTCCCAAACCAAGTGCTCTACCAAGCTGAGCTACTTCCCGATGTTTATAAAATAATGGCGCGCCCGGAAGAATTCGAATCCACAACCTTCTGATCCGTAGTCAGACGCTCTATCCAATTGAGCTACGGGCGCATGTATAGTAATTGTTTTGGTGCCGAGAACCGGAATCGAACCGGTACGGTAGTCACCTACCGCAGGATTTTAAGTCCTGTGCGTCTGCCAGTTCCGCCACCCCGGCAAGTCATATGGAGCGGAAGACGGGATTCGAACCCGCGACCCCGACCTTGGCAAGGTCGTATTCTACCACTGAACTACTTCCGCATTAAGAGTGCGGGTGAAGGGAGTCGAACCCCCACGCCTTACGGCACTAGATCCTAAGTCTAGCGTGTCTGCCAGTTCCACCACACCCGCATATTCATATCAAGACAGAGAGTCAAGAAATGGTGAGCCATGCAGGATTCGAACCTGCGACCCTCTGATTAAAAGTCAGATGCTCTACCGACTGAGCTAATGGCTCAAAAAATGGTGCCGGCGATAGGAGTCGAACCCACGACCTACTGATTACAAGTCAGTTGCTCTACCAACTGAGCTACACCGGCGTATCATTAGTTTTAAAACATTATGGTGGAGGATGACGGGTTCGAACCGCCGACCCCCTGCTTGTAAGGCAGGTGCTCTCCCAGCTGAGCTAATCCTCCATGTTTAAAGTGCGATAAGCTGCGCATCTCTTTTTCAGCTTCATTCACTCATTCGGTCACGTACTAAAGTACGCTCCCTCTTTCCTTCAATCGCTTCCGCGACCTGCTTGCTTCTCTCACTTTAAACGGAGAGTTGCAATAAGCTTCTCATTACTACTTCGGCTTCAACTGTTAAGCTATGTACGCTTGTACATTCTTTTTCGTTGATCGCTTTTCTATGTAATGATTTGGCTTGCCCGGCGACGTCCTACTCTCACAGGGGGAAGCCCCCTACTACCATCGGCGCTGAAGAGCTTAACTTCCGTGTTCGGTATGGGAACGGGTGTGACCTCTTCGCCATCGTCACCAGACTTTATCGCCTTTCAATCAAGACAATATTGATTATACCAACTCTGATGATAATTACAAGTCTTTTTTTAAAAAACTTTTTTGAACGATGATTGTTCGTTCAAAACTAGATAAAACAGACATTGTTTCAAGTTCAACCGTACTTAAGTAACTTAAGGTTAAGTCCTCGATCGATTAGTATCCGTCAGCTGCACGTGTCGCCACGCTTCCACCCCGGACCTATCCACCTCATCTTCTTTGAGGGATCTTACTTACAAATGTAATGGGAAATCTCATCTTGAGGGGGGCTTCATGCTTAGATGCTTTCAGCATTTATCCCGTCCACACATAGCTACCCAGCGATGCCTTTGGCAAGACAACTGGTACACCAGCGGTGTGTCCATCCCGGTCCTCTCGTACTAAGGACAGCTCCTCTCAAATTTCCTGCGCCCGCGACGGATAGGGACCGAACTGTCTCACGACGTTCTGAACCCAGCTCGCGTACCGCTTTAATGGGCGAACAGCCCAACCCTTGGGACCGACTACAGCCCCAGGATGCGATGAGCCGACATCGAGGTGCCAAACCTCCCCGTCGATGTGGACTCTTGGGGGAGATAAGCCTGTTATCCCCGGGGTAGCTTTTATCCGTTGAGCGATGGCCCTTCCATGCGGAACCACCGGATCACTAAGCCCGTCTTTCGACCCTGCTCGACTTGTAGGTCTCGCAGTCAAGCTCCCTTATGCCTTTGCACTCTACGAATGATGTCCAACCATTCTGAGGGAACCTTTGGGCGCCTCCGTTACACTTTAGGAGGCGACCGCCCCAGTCAAACTGCCCACCTGACACTGTCTCCTGCCCGGATCACGGGCAAGGGTTAGAAGTCCAATACAGCCAGGGTAGTATCCCACCATTGCCTCCTCCGAAGCTGGCGCTCCGGATTCCAAGGCTCCTACCTATCCTGTACAGGCTGCACCGGAATTCAATATCAGGCTACAGTAAAGCTCCACGGGGTCTTTCCGTCCTGTCGCGGGTAATGCGCATCTTCACGCATATTATAATTTCACCGAGTCTCTCGTTGAGACAGTGCCCAGATCGTTACGCCTTTCGTGCGGGTCGGAACTTACCCGACAAGGAATTTCGCTACCTTAGGACCGTTATAGTTACGGCCGCCGTTTACTGGGGCTTCAATTCGAAGCTTCGCTTGCGCTGACCTCTCCTCTTAACCTTCCAGCACCGGGCAGGCGTCAGCCCCTATACGTCACCTTACGGTTTTGCAGAGACCTGTGTTTTTGCTAAACAGTCGCCTGGGCCTATTCACTGCGGCTCTCTCGGGCTTTAACACCCTACCAGAGCACCCCTTCTCCCGAAGTTACGGGGTCATTTTGCCGAGTTCCTTAACGAGAGTTCTCTCGATCACCTTAGGATTCTCTCCTCGCCTACCTGTGTCGGTTTGCGGTACGGGCACCTCCCGCCTCGCTAGAGGCTTTTCTTGGCAGTGTGAAATCAGGGACTCCGGGGATAATTCCCCTTGCCATCACAGCTCAATGTTATAGGAACGGGATTTGCCTCGTTCCACACCTCACTGCTTGGACGCGCATGACCAACAGCGCGCTCACCCTATCCTTCTGCGTCCCCCCATTGCTGATAACGGCGGGGAGGTGGTACAGGAATATCAACCTGTTATCCATCGTCTACGCCTTTCGGCCTCGACTTAGGTCCCGACTAACCCTGAGCGGACGAGCCTTCCTCAGGAAACCTTAGGCATTCGGTGGAAGGGATTCTCACCCTTCTTTCGCTACTCATACCGGCATTCTCACTTCCAAGCGCTCCACCAGTCCTTACGGTCTAGCTTCGACGCCCTTGGAACGCTCTCCTACCACTGACACCATAGGTGTCAATCCGCAGTTTCGGTGATCCGTTTAGCCCCGGTACATTTTCGGCGCAGCGCCACTCGACCAGTGAGCTATTACGCACTCTTTAAATGGTGGCTGCTTCTAAGCCAACATCCTGGTTGTCTGGGCAGCGCCACATCCTTTTCCACTTAACGGATACTTGGGGACCTTAACTGGCGGTCTGGGCTGTTTCCCTCTCGACTACGGATCTTATCACCCGCAGTCTGACTCCCAAACATAAATCATCGGCATTCGGAGTTTGTCTGAATTCGGTAACCCGGGATGGGCCCCTAGTCCAAACAGTGCTCTACCTCCGAGATTCTTTCGTTTGAGGCTAGCCCTAAAGCTATTTCGGAGAGAACCAGCTATCTCCAGGTTCGATTGGAATTTCACCGCTACCCACACCTCATCCCCGCACTTTTCAACGTACGTGGGTTCGGGCCTCCAGTAAGTGTTACCTTACCTTCACCCTGGACATGGGTAGATCACCTGGTTTCGGGTCTACGACCCCATACTCATTCGCCCTATTCAGACTCGCTTTCGCTGCGGCTCCGCATTCGCTGCTTAACCTTGCATGGAATCGTAACTCGCCGGTTCATTCTACAAAAGGCACGCCATCACCCATTAACGGGCTCTGACAACTTGTAGGCACACGGTTTCAGGTTCTTTTTCACTCCCCTTCCGGGGTGCTTTTCACCTTTCCCTCACGGTACTGGTTCACTATCGGTCACTAGGGAGTATTTAGCCTTGGGAGATGGTCCTCCCGGATTCCGACGGAATTTCACGTGTTCCGCCGTACTCAGGATCCACTCTGGAGGGAACGGACTTTCGACTACGGGGCTATTACCCGCTATGGCGGACCTTTCCAGGCCTCTTCGTCTAATCCGTCCCTTTGTAACTCCGTATAGAGTGTCCTACAACCCCAGGAAGCAAGCTTCCTGGTTTGGGCTCTTCCCGTTTCGCTCGCCGCTACTAAGGGAATCGATGTTTCTTTCTCTTCCTCCGGGTACTTAGATGTTTCAGTTCTCCGGGTGTGCCTCGTTCACGCTATGTATTCACGTGAACGTACTGCCCCATTACGGGCAGTGGGTTTCCCCATTCGGAAATCTTCGGATCACAGCTTACTTACAGCTCCCCGAAGCATATCGGTGTTAGTGCCGTCCTTCATAGGCTCCTAGTGCCAAGGCATCCGCCGTGCGCCCTTTCTAACTTAACCTTTATACGGCTTTCAATACGCTGCGCATTGCGTTGTCAGCTCAGTCGATCAGCCAGTCACGTACTGGAGTACGCTCCTTCCCTCTCTCCATCGCTTCCTAGCACTGCTTGCGTCTTGAAACCCTCGGGTGATTACCGATGCATAGCGATATGCAATGATAATCGTTAAAAAAGTATCGTTCAATCACTAAGTGATCGACTCGGTTGATTACTTGATGTTTTGTTGCTTCAATGTCGTTTTATCCAGTTTTCAAAGAACAAGTTTTGAAGTCATCATGAAAGATGAACCTTCAAAACTGAACGCAAAACGTCAACGTATGAACCCAAGGTTCATATTCCGTAATTATCCTTAGAAAGGAGGTGATCCAGCCGCACCTTCCGATACGGCTACCTTGTTACGACTTCACCCCAATCATCTGTCCCACCTTCGGCGGCTGGCTCCCGTAAGGGTTACCCCACCGACTTCGGGTGTTACAAACTCTCGTGGTGTGACGGGCGGTGTGTACAAGACCCGGGAACGTATTCACCGTGGCATGCTGATCCACGATTACTAGCGATTCCGGCTTCATGCAGGCGAGTTGCAGCCTGCAATCCGAACTGGGAACGGTTTTATGGGATTGGCTCCCCCTCGCGGGTTTGCAGCCCTTTGTACCGTCCATTGTAGCACGTGTGTAGCCCAGGTCATAAGGGGCATGATGATTTGACGTCATCCCCACCTTCCTCCGGTTTGTCACCGGCAGTCACCTTAGAGTGCCCAACTGAATGCTGGCAACTAAGATCAAGGGTTGCGCTCGTTGCGGGACTTAACCCAACATCTCACGACACGAGCTGACGACAACCATGCACCACCTGTCACCGCTGTCCCCGAAGGGAAAGGCGTATCTCTACACCGGTCAGCGGGATGTCAAGACCTGGTAAGGTTCTTCGCGTTGCTTCGAATTAAACCACATGCTCCACCGCTTGTGCGGGTCCCCGTCAATTCCTTTGAGTTTCAGCCTTGCGGCCGTACTCCCCAGGCGGAGTGCTTAATGCGTTAGCTGCAGCACTAAGGGGCGGAAACCCCCTAACACTTAGCACTCATCGTTTACGGCGTGGACTACCAGGGTATCTAATCCTGTTTGCTCCCCACGCTTTCGCGCCTCAGCGTCAGTTACAGACCAGAAAGCCGCCTTCGCCACTGGTGTTCCTCCACATCTCTACGCATTTCACCGCTACACGTGGAATTCCGCTTTCCTCTTCTGTACTCAAGTCCTCCAGTTTCCAATGACCCTCCACGGTTGAGCCGTGGGCTTTCACATCAGACTTAAAGGACCGCCTGCGCGCGCTTTACGCCCAATAATTCCGGACAACGCTTGCCACCTACGTATTACCGCGGCTGCTGGCACGTAGTTAGCCGTGGCTTTCTGACGAGGTACCGTCAAGGTACGGGCAGTTACTCCCGTACTTGTTCTTCCCTCGCAACAGAGCTTTACGATCCGAAAACCTTCTTCGCTCACGCGGCGTTGCTCCATCAGACTTTCGTCCATTGTGGAAGATTCCCTACTGCTGCCTCCCGTAGGAGTCTGGGCCGTGTCTCAGTCCCAGTGTGGCCGATCACCCTCTCAGGTCGGCTACGCATCGTCGCCTTGGTAGGCCGTTACCCCACCAACTAGCTAATGCGCCGCGGGCCCATCCTGCAGTGACAGCCGAAACCGTCTTTCAGAGTTCCTCCATGCGGAGGAACTGATTATTCGGTATTAGCCCCGGTTTCCCGGAGTTATCCCCATCTGCAGGGCAGGTTGCCCACGTGTTACTCACCCGTCCGCCGCTAACATCAGGGAGCAAGCTCCCATCAATTCGCTCGACTTGCATGTATTAGGCACGCCGCCAGCGTTCGTCCTGAGCCAGGATCAAACTCTCCATAATAGAGAAATTCGAGTAGCTCGAGTTTCTTGCTGGCATCATTTAAGATGTCAATTTCGAATCCGAAGATTCGTTTTGTCTGTTCGCCGACGGGGTCGGCTACTAGACTTTATTTGTTGACGTTTTGCTGTTCAGTTTTCAAGGTTCATTGTCTGTCGCTTTTTGCGGCGACTTCTTAATCATAACACTCTGCCTCTCTCAAGTCAACAACTTTTTTTAATTTGTTTTCTTCGTTTCGTTAAAGTTGTTGTTGTCTCTTAAGGACAAGTAATACTATACCTCATAAATGAATAAGAAATCAAGCCTTTTTCAAAAATAATTTTTCGCGAAGCTTTTTTATATCGACAATGAACAAGAGAATGCCTGCTATGACAACGATTCCTCCCGTTATTTGCGCTGCAGAAAGCTTTTCGTGAAGGATATAGAATGCAAGAACTGACGCGCCTACAGGTTCAAAAAGTATAGCAATGGAAATGACATTCGTACTGACCCACTTTACCGCCCAATTGAATAGTGAGTGTCCTAACAGGTTTGGTATGAGCGCAAGTAGGAAGAACCAGAACCAATTTGATGTTGAATAAGGACCAAATGACTCTCCTTTAATAAGGACATAAAAAAAGAGCGTAACTGTACTGATTGAGTATAGAAGGAACGTATAAGTAATAAGAGACAATCGTTTACGGACTTCTTGTCCGAAAAGCAAGTATGCGGTTATTAATGCACAGGCAGCCAAAGCAAGCATATCACCGAAAAAAGCAGTTCCGCTTAACTGGAAGTCGCTCCAACTGATAATGACGCTACCTGCTATCGCAATAACTGCCGATAAGATGGTTTTAACTGAAAGCTTCTCTTTAAAGAAGAAATACGTACCGACAAACGCAAAGATCGGCTGCAATGTAACGAGGACGGTTGAACTTGCGACAGAAGTGTAGTTCAACGACTCAAACCATAGAATGAAATGAAAGGCTAGGAAAACACCGGCAACCGCCGAAAAGATCCAGTCTTTCTTCGTTAATAGAAAAACTTCCTTCCTATATTTAGCTAGGAATAACGGAAGCATGAGAATAACTGTGAACAACATACGGTAAAAAGCGATGACGCCGGAATCGGCTGTCGTCAGTTTTACGAATATTGCTGAGAGCGCCACTGATATGACACCTATGATAATCGGGATATAAGGATGAATTGTAGGCTTTTCCATGATGCACACTTCTCTTTCCAAGGGAATACAGGTTAGTTCGTAACCATTTTAGGCTAAAGACAATATAAAGAGTATAGCACATCTTCATCAAGATGATGATAGTGGGGGGAAATCAAATGGAGTGGATTATGAACAACTCAATGTATCCCGAAGTATTAATTAAAATTGCAATTGCTTTAGGTTTAAGTTTAATTATCGGGGTAGAAAGGGAAATTAAGAAGAAGCCGATCGGTTTGAAAACGAGCGCGGTCATCTCGACCTTCAGTTGTCTATTAACCATCGTCTCAATAGAAGCAGCATATCTTGTTCCAGCCAGGGACGATATTAATGTAACGATGGATCCATTGCGACTTGCAGCACAAATCGTGAGCGGAATCGGCTTCCTCGGCGCTGGTGCCATCCTAAGAAGAGAAAACGATAATATTACAGGTTTAACGACAGCGGCAATGATTTGGGGAGCTGCGAGTATCGGAATTGCAGTCGGTGCTGGATTTTATATTGAAGCAGCGTTTGCTGTATTAAGCATCCTTTTCGTCATCGAGGTTATCGCACCTCTCCTTAGCAAGTTTGGGCCGAAAAGAATTCGTTCGAAGGAGGCTGCGTGTATCGTTGTCATTTCGGATAAAAGAAAAATTGATAATTTGATTCAAATCTTGAATTCCGAAAATATGAAAGTGGAAAACTTGCGTATTCGGCAAGTGCACTTTGATGATAAGCCATCAGTGCATGAAGTCGATTTCCGTCTGGATGCATTGCCCAAAAAAGAAACTACTCAATTATACACTGAGCTAACTGAACTACCTTATATTGAATCAGTCGAAATTGAAATTTTCCCTTAATGGAGGCTAATTGATATGAAAGATATTTTACGCTTGCTTAAGGATGGCAATAAACCGTCACTGTTGGCCGCAATCGTCAACGCCGCCATTGCCATCCTTAAAGCAGTCGCCTATATGTTGACTGGAAACGTAGCGATGTTTGCAGAAACGTTGCACTCCTTGGGAGATGCGGCAAACCAATTTTTTGTGTATATAGGTTCCGCACTCTCCAAGAAAGCGCCAACCCCGAGTTTTCCTAACGGATTCGGAAGGGTTGTCAACCTTGTCTGTTTAGGTGCTGTCATCATCGTCGGAATCATGTCGTACGAGGCAGTAAAGGAAGGTTGGCATCATGTATTGAATCCAACCGAGACAAAAGGGCTCCTCATCAATTTAAGTGTTTTAGGTCTAGCCACGGCACTGGAATTTTTCGTTTTACTGAAGGCTTCGAAAGAAGTTGCGCATGAGTCAGGACAAGCCTATTCAGGGTTGAAAGCATTCGGCTACAGTTTGACGCACCTAAACAAAGCGAAGCCCGCTACTAAATTGGTCTTTATGGAAGACATGGTTGCAACTATCGGGGGGTTATTGGCTTTTGTCGCAGTATTGGTTGCCCATTTCACCGGATTCCTTCAGGCGGAAGGTATTGCATCCATGTTGATTGGCTTTATGATGTTCTATGTCGTCGGAAAGGTGTTCCTCGAGAATGCAAGAGGAGCAATTGGAGAAACCGATGAAGAGATGTTGAACCATATTTCGCAAATTATCGCCGAAGATCCCGATATAAAGGACATCCAAAAAGTAGAAGTGATCAAAGAAGGTGAATACCTTCACGTCGAAGTGATTGCTGAAGTGGATCCGACACAAACCGTCGCATATATCGATGATGTTAGGGACAGGCTAATGGCTTTAGTGTTGAAGCAAAAAGGCGTCCGCGAAGCATTGATTTCATTTGATGAAGATGATGGCATCAAAACTTGGCAAGGAGTAAAAGAACCTACAATATCTGAAGAAGCACGGAAGAAATTGCCGGAAGGAAAAAAGTAGAGGGTGGAATTATCAATTCCCCTCTACTTTCTTTCATTATAATGAAGCTTCCAATATGGTTTTGACTTCCTCTTCACTCAGTTGAGCAAATCTGCCGAGCGGCCCATTGATTGCCGCTTTCTTTGCCATAATGTCAATCTTCGAGTCATCGATGCCGTAATCCGCTAGCCTTTCAGGCGCACCGATAGCTGTCCAATACGCTCTCAGTTTGTCAATTCCTTCATTTGCAACATCCTCATCTGATTTGCCTTCGGGATCTACTCCGAATACGTTGACTGCCAACCTCGCATAGCGCGCCGGGTTCAACTTCAGCGTATGTCTCATCCAATGCGGGAAAAGAATCGCCAATCCTCCAGCATGCGGAATATCGTAAACTGCAGATACGGCATGTTCAATGTCATGCGTCCCCCAGTCACCACCCGCATTCCCCATGCCTAAAAACCCATTCAATCCCCAAGTGCCGCCTAGAAGGATTGTTTCACGCAACTCATAGTTCTGCAAATCATCTACGAGCTTTTCACCCGCTGCCATGATCGCCCGCAATGCCCCTTCGCACAACTCATCCTGTAGCGGAGTATTGGTCGCACTATGGAAGTACTGCTCAAAAATATGCGACATCATATCGACGATGCCGTAAACGGTTTGATCCTTCGGCAAGGATAGCGTATAAGTTGGGTCGAGTATTGAGAATTTCGGATAGTTGAATGGACTTCCCCATCCGTATTTTTCTTCAGTTTCTTCATTTGTAATAACGGACCCTGCATTCATTTCAGAACCGGTCGCCGCTAGCGTCAAAATTGTCCCGAAAGGAATCGCGTCTTTTGGAGAGTCTTTCTTAATGACAAAATCCCATGGGTCGCCGTCATATTTTGTAGCTGTCGCAATTAGCTTCGTACAATCAATGACTGACCCTCCGCCAACCGCCAGTATGAAATCAATGTCATGCTCTTTACAGAGTTCAGCCCCTCTTCTCGCCGTGCTGATACGCGGGTTCGGCTCGACACCTGCAAGTTCGAACACTTCCTTTTGCTCTTCTTTCAAGATTTCCATCAATTCATTATAAAGACCATTCTTTTTAATGCTTCCTCCTCCATATACAACGAGGATCCTGTTTCCATAAGCCGACAGTTCCTTTGCCAGCTGCGCTATAGAGTTTTTCCCAAAAATCAACTTTGTTGGGTTGTGAAAAATGAATTCCTTCAATTATATGACCTCCTTTTTCTACTGTTCATTATCCAAGAACGAATTGAACGATGCAAGTATGTAACGGCACGAATTGGGAATGCTACCAATAGGAGGTGAACCGCTTTGGCTCGAAAACTAGCGCTGGCCATTACAATTATCGGTGCTCTGAATTGGGGAGTCGTCGGGATTTTCAGCTTCGATGTCGTAGCCCAATTTTCAAATGGTCATGCACAACCACTTGCACGCTTTTTTTATAGTATCGTCGGGATTTCCGGACTCATTTCGCTAGGGTTGCTATTCGACACATGGCGCGAGAATAATGCGGAACTTGTTACTGTCGCGGAGCCGGAAGAAGTGTAAAAAAGCATCTCCCGTTATCCAGGAGATGCTTTTTTATATCTATCTTTTTTGTTATCATCCAGCTCCGGTTGGCAACTGCTCGGGTCATAAGCCAGCTCCGCTACACGGCGAAGAACGCCGTTTCGCAGATCCGTCTTATGCCTGTCGCAGTTAACCGCCAACCTCCGCTTTTGTTATGCCCATCCTCTGAATCGGGATGCTTCCGCTGTTTTGCGGATTCCGATCATGTATGCAGCAAGACGCATATCAATATTTCTTGTTGTCGCAACGTTATATACGTTCTCGAATGCGTCAACCATTTTAGTTGTCATTTTTTCGCGAACTTCGTCTTCTGTCCAGTAATAACCCATGTTGTTCTGAACCCATTCGAAGTAGGAAACTGTTACGCCGCCGGCACTTGCAAGTACGTCAGGCACAAGGAGGATTCCTCGCTCCGTAAGTATTTTCGTAGCTTCAGAAGTTGTTGGACCATTTGCCGCTTCCACAACGATAGTCGCTTTAATGTTATTAGCATTCTTCTCTGTGATTTGATTTTCGATAGCCGCTGGAACTAGAATATCGCAATCCAATTCCAATAGTTCAGCGTTCGTGATCGTATTATCAAAAAGTGTTGTAACCGTTCCAAAGCTGTCACGACGATCTAACAGATAGTCGATGTCCAAACCATTCGGGTCATGAAGTGCGCCATAAGCATCGGAAATACCGATAACTTTCGCACCTGCATCATGAAGGAATTTGGATAGGAAACTTCCTGCGTTTCCAAATCCTTGGATGACAACACGTGCCCCTTTCATATCAATTCCACGTTTTTTCGCCGCTTCATTAATAATGATTGTGACACCTTCTGCCGTTGCACGGTCGCGCCCTTGGGAGCCGCCGAGTACAATCGGTTTACCTGTAATGAAACCAGGGGAGTTGAATTCATCAATTCTACTATATTCATCCATCATCCAAGCCATAATTTGCGCATTTGTGAAAACGTCCGGTGCAGGGATATCTTTAGTCGGTCCCATTACCTGGCTCAATGCACGTACATATCCACGGCTCAAACGCTCTAGCTCGCCCATCGACATTTCTCTCGGGTCGCAGATAATTCCGCCTTTACCGCCGCCATACGGCAGATCGACAATTCCCGCTTTCAATGTCATCCACATTGACAACGCGCGCACTTCATCAGCAGTTACTCCAGGATGGAAGCGGACGCCGCCCTTCGTTGGACCGACAGCATCGTTATGTTGTCCGCGGAAGCCAGTGAATACCTTCACTTTTCCATCATCCATGCGGACAGGAATTCTAACTTCCACCATACGGATTGGTTCTTTCAGAAGATCGTACATTCCTTCATCATAGCCTAGTTTGTCAAGTGCATCCTTAATGACAACTTGTGTAGACGTAAACAGATTCAGGTTTTCAGTCATGTAAAAGTTCGCCTCTTTGATTTCATAATGTTTTTTCTACCGCACATATTGTACCATACACCAGATAGATTTTGGGCACTAATTTATTTAACTTGCAAAAACTTTATTGATTTTCTCTAAAGCCCAATCTAATTCTTCTTTTGTGATAATTAAAGGCGGTGCGAAACGGATAACTGTGTCATGCGTCTCTTTGCAGAGCAACCCGAGTTCTTTCAGCTTTTCGCAATAAGGACGTGCTGCTTCTGTCAGTTCGACACCGATGAACAGACCGCGCCCACGCACTTCTTTGATCGACGGATGGTTAATGTTCTGTAATTGTTCAATGAAGTAATTTCCTAGTTCAAGTGACTTATCTGCAAGCTTCTCATCCTGTAAAACTTCCAAAGAAGCGATTGAGACAGCACACGCCATTGGATTTCCTCCGAATGTGGATCCGTGGGAACCCGGATTGAAAACTCCGAGAATATCTTTATTGGCTACGACGCAAGAAATCGGGAACACGCCGCCGCCTAAAGCTTTCCCTAAAATGTACATGTCGGGTTCGAAACCTTCCCATTCACAAGCGAACATTTTACCAGTACGGCAAAGACCTGCCTGGATCTCATCCGCAATGAATAGGACGTTATGTTTTTTACAAAGTTCGTAAGCTTCCTTCATATAGCCGGCAGGCGGAATGAGGATTCCCGCTTCCCCTTGGATCGGCTCGATGATGAATGCAGCTGTGTTCGGAGTGATCGCATCTTCCAATGCCTTCAAATCACCAAAGTCAACTAGCTTGATGCCTGGAAGCATTGGCCCGAAACCGCGCTTATATTCGGCTTCCGATGAAAGGGAGACCGCCGTCATCGTACGCCCGTGGAAGTTCCCGTTGCAACCGATGATTTCAGCTTTATTCTCCTCAACGCCTTTGACGTCATAAGCCCAGCGGCGAGCTGCTTTGATAGCTGTTTCAACAGCTTCCGCCCCCGTGTTCATCGGCAATGCCATGTCTTTCCCTGTCAGTTCGCAAACCAATTCATACCACGGACCAAGTTGGTCGTTATGGAATGCGCGTGATGTCAATGTCACTTTGTCTGCCTGGTCTTTCAACGCCTGGATGATTCTCGGGTGGCGGTGTCCTTGGTTCACAGCTGAATACGCAGATAGCATATCCATGTACTTATTCCCCTCAGGATCCTTGACCCAAACACCTTCCGCTTCAGAAATGACAATTGGCAGTGGATGGTAGTTGTTCGCCCCGTATTTATTCGTTTGTGAAATGATCTTTTCAGAAACCGACATGTATTTTTCCTCCCCTTTTGTATGTATAGCAGGAAGCAGTTCCCAGAACTGCTTCCTATTTAATTAGAATGTTTCCGATGTCGTTTTGCCTTGCATGTGTAGTTGCAAGTAGTCTGGGCCGCCTGCTTTGGAATCCGTTCCGGACATGTTGAATCCGCCGAATGGCTGGTAGCCTACGATAGCGCCTGTGCAGCCACGGTTGAAGTACAAGTTTCCAACGTGAAAATCTTGACGAGCTTGTTCGATATGCTCGCGGTTGTTCGTGATGACAGCGCCTGTTAAGCCATAGTCTGTATTGTTTGCGATTTCGATTGCTTCGTCGAAGTTTTTCGCTTTCGTAAGTGCAACGACCGGTCCGAAAATCTCTTCCTGCATGATGCGTGCTTTCGGGTCGACGTCCGCAAATACAGTCGGTGCAACGAAGAAGCCTTTCGAGCTGTCCCCTTCTCCACCTGCCACAAGACGTCCCTCTTCTTTTCCGATTTCGATGTAGCTCATAATTTTATCGAATGAAGCTTGGTCGATAACCGGTCCTGCAAAGTTGGATTGTTTCGTAGGATCTCCGTACGTCAATTCTTTCGTCAATTCTTCAACACGTGCAACGACTTGATCGTATACTTCTTCGTGAATAACCGCACGTGAACATGCTGAACATTTTTGTCCGCTGAATCCGAAAGCGGACTTGACGATAGATTGTGCTGCCAATTCAAGATCTGCATCATTGTCTACAACGATCGTATCTTTACCGCCCATTTCAGCGATTACGCGTTTCAACCAGATTTGGCCTTTGTTCACTTTTGCAGCACGCTCGTAAATGCGAGTTCCGATTTCACGTGAACCTGTGAAAGAAACGAAACGTGTTCTTGGATGGTCAACGAGGTAGTCGCCAACTTCCGCTCCTGAACCCGGGATGTAGTTGACTACTCCTGCAGGCATTCCCGCTTCTTCAAGCACTTCCATGAATTTATAAGCAACGACAGTCGTTGTAGATGCAGGTTTCAACAACACTGTATTTCCTGTTACTAATGCAGCTACAGTCGTGCCTGCCATGATCGCCAATGCGAAGTTCCAAGGCGAGATGACTACGCCAACTCCGAGAGGGATGTAATCGAATCGGTTGAATTCACCAGGACGGCTTTCCACCGGCATGCCGTTTTTCAATGTAAGCATTTGACGTCCGTAGTATTCCAAGAAGTCGATCGCTTCTGCTGTATCTGCATCCGCCTCATTCCACGGCTTGCCCGCTTCCTTTGTCAAGAGCGCTGAAAACTCATGTTTGCGGCGACGAATGATCGCTGCAGCTTTGAACAATACATCCGCACGGAATTCCGGCTTCACTTTGCTCCAAGTTTTGAAAGTTTCATCCGCGACGTTCATCGCTTTTTCAGCAAGATCTCTGCTCGCTTTGGAAACTCGGCCGATAACTTCCTCTTTATTAGCTGGGTTTGTCGAAACAAGTTTATCTTCTGTCATAATACGCTCGCCGCCGATGATCAACGGGTAGTCTTGCCCAAGATAGCCCTCGACGGTTTTTAACGCTTGCTCATATGCTTTTCTGTTTTCATCTTGTGTAAAATCTGTAAATGGTTCGTGTTTGTACGGGATCATGTTACTCCTCCTCAGTTAGTTAGCCGCAAAATTAATTTGCATTTAATCTATAGTTCCATATATAATAATGCAAGAGATTGTTGCACATTTCAAGTCTTTTTGTTTATTTTGCAAAAAAAACATAAACGGACGGTGTTGATTCGTGAATAAAATCGAAAAGAACCTTTTTCCCCTATATGAATTCGCAGTGAATCGAGCCGGCGTCGGTATCCATGCAGTGGATCATTCCGGCAAAACCGTTATCTATAACGATAAGATGAAAGCGATAGAAGGGTTGGAACTTGAAGAAGTCGGAGATCGCTCCATTCTGGAGCTATTCAACTTCGATCAGGAAGAGAGCACTTTATTGAAAGTGCTTCAAAGCGGCACAAAACAGCTGAATGTCAAACAGACATACTGGAATCGGAAAGGGCATGAAATTACGACAATCAATGACACATATCCTGTATTCAATGAAGGCGAGCTTGTCGGCGCAGTGGAAATAGCAAGGGATGTCACTGCACTTGAAAGGTTCGTCCTGCATCCATTGCGTAAAAATAGCGATCCGGTAACGTTCAATCAGATTGTCGCTGCTTCGGATGAAATGAAGACAGTCATATCGACAGCTCGCAAAGCGTCCGACGCAAAATTGCCTGTGCTCCTCATCGGTGAGTCGGGCACAGGAAAAGATTTAATAGCTGAAAGTATTCATAACGAATCGTCACCTGCTAATGGTCGCTTCCTTGCGCTTCACTGCCACCAATCGGACGCGGAGCTGATCGATCGGCTCGACGAAGACTTGAAGATGTCTGAACCGTTCACGTTATTCTGTGAGCGTATCGATTTATTATCCATCTCCCTTCAGCAAAAGCTCTTTATGTTCTTAAAAAAGTCGGCTCAAGCCGACCGACAATTCATCGCAAGCATCGGCGACGACCCTGTCGAATTGATTGCAAAAGGAAGTCTGTTGAAGGAACTCTATTATTTCTTCGCTTCTTTCACAATACGAGTATCCCCTTTAAGGAAACGGAAAGAGGATATCGTATCGTTCGTCACAACCTATTTTGCCAGACGTAAGGAACGGTTCGGCACTTCTCTCACTGGAATTACGAAGGAGGTAGAGGAATTATTCCTGCACTACAATTGGCCCGGAAATATGCGAGAGCTTGAATTTTTGCTCGATGAAATCTCTTCCCTTGCCACTACCGAGACGGTGCTCACATATGAAATGCTGCCTCTTCACTTCCGACTGAAAAGTGGTGGAATGGGCGATACACCTACACAGGCAGTCGATTTCATCGTGAATCCCGAAAAGGAACTCATGCCACTCGATCGGTATTTAAAGGAAGCGGAAGAATATTATTTGCTGAAGGCAATGAAGCTTCATGACGACAATATTACGAAAACTGCTAATGCACTTGGCATGAGCAGGCAAAACCTTCAATATCGATTGAGGAAATTAAAAAACGGGAGATAGGCTCAAATGGCCTTCTCCCGTTTTTCATGTTTTTCACGTCTAGCTCCGAGTGGCTGGAAGGATGCCTTAATTTCCGCAAAAACCGCAGAAATACGGCAAATCGAACCCTTCGCAGTTCGATTCTCTCAGGTCATAAGCCAAAGTTACTGTGTGGCAAAAACCGCCACTTCGCATCTTCGTCTTATGCCTGTCGAGTCTAACCGCCACTCTCTGCTTTTGTTTAGTAACCGGAACGATCAATCCAGTCTTTCAGTTTGTCTTTTAATGAATTGAAGCCTTCCGCATCGTGCTCTTTTACTTTATCTTGCAGCGATTTGCGGGGGCGGCCCGTTTTTTGGTGGTTGTTCGGCGCTTCTTGGAGTGCACGGATGGATAGGCTAATTTTGCCCGCGTCATAATCGACCTCCAACACTTTCACTTTCACTTCATCGCCAACAGCTAAATAGTCATTGATGTCCCTAACGAAACCATATGTGATCTCAGAAATATGGACGAGACCTTGCGTCTCTTCATCAAGTGCGACAAATGCTCCATATGGCTGGATGCCCGTCACCTTGCCAGTCAACTCTTCCCCCACTTCATATTTTTTACCCATGTGAAACAGCTCCCAATCTTTTTGGTATCGAATCTGCCTATACGGCCATCCGCAATTATACCATAGAGAGCCCTTTCTAATCAAAGAATATGACAGGTAAATTGTAAAGATTCAATTATTTTATCTCACACTGATTTCGTTCATTTTCTTTTTAAGCTCTCCCCAAACACCATACTCAATCAACTGTTCATAATAAGAAGAGGATTTCCAGTTAGAGTCTTCCATTTCATTAATAAGTTGCCGTATAATTTTCCCCGATGGTGAACGTTCTCCAATTGATGCAAGTTGCTTCCATTTATCCCTTATTTCATTCCTGACAACTCCCGATGCATCGAAAATCCCCTTTTCACTATTAAAACCCGCAGCAGTAGTGAACATCAAAATATAGTGAGAGTTGAAAAGATCAATCAGCTGATCACTTTCCTTTATTTTCGGTAACGCATCTTCCAGAACAAGCAGAGCTTTCACATGCTCTTCAAATGTCCCTGTATAGCTAATATGCAAATCACCAGTCAACAGGGTTATATATATTTGCATGTCTGGATGTAGGTTCCTGCGTAATACGTCTTCCAACTCAGGAGTTCCATATTTCGTTGTTAAAGGTGAAATATTCTTCATACTTGTTAAGGAATAATATTGAGTAGTCATGCCATCAATCGCATTTTGCAGCTCGATCGGGAATGATGACTTTTGCTCCAATAGTTTATCGATATCTACCAAACCATCGTTAACTAGATCAGAGGTCAAAACTATTTCTGCATTCTCACTCACAATCTTATAATAAGCATTTCCAAGGAAATCATTTTTCTTGTACAATTCATCCAAAAATGCCAAGCTTTGCTCACGGTCATTGATTAGTGGATCTTTTTGTAGCTGTTCCACCATTTCCGAAGGCAAGCGTAATTCGAAAACCAACTCGTCGTATTTTTGCTTCGCTTCTTTTTTATTAAAACTTCCGCCCTCCTTCATTTGATTTTCCAAATCGCGAATGAGCTTTTTATACTTGTATTTCGTATCATAACCGTATGTTCCAGGCGATACATTATGTGAATAGCCTTGGAAAACGAAAGAGTAGCCTCCATATGCTTTTTCTGGTTCAGACAATCCAATTAATTCGAACCGGCTATCCAACTCTTGTTGAAACGAAATGTTCAGTTTCTCAATGAAACGCTCATCAGATGATTTCTGATAAGCATCGCTTCTAAGAACTGAAATGAAGAGTAGGGCTATTATCATAACCGTTCCTGCACCCCAGAGAATAAAAGGCTTTCTCCGTTTCACTATAGTTTTTGGTTCCCCCACAGGTGGGACGCCTTTACTTTTCAGAATAAAAATGTTCGACTCTTTAAAATAAGTTGGCAGTCTTTGATAAGACAAATTCAAAAACTCGAGTTTCTTCTCTACATGTGGCTCATCCAGTAAAAACAGCGCCTCTTGTAACGACAGTTCCACTTGCTGGTCAGTCATGCATACTATCGCTGCAATGTCTGATATGGATTTATTATGAAATTTGGCGAGGATAAATGGGATCTTAACCTCTTGCGGCAACCCGATTATTCGTCGATGCAGTTCAGTATCCTCTTCAAACGGAAATAACCCTTCCACTGAGTTATCAGGCATTAGTTCATTCAATTCTTTTATACTATTTTTAAAGAGGACTATTTCCTCCAGCTGTTCCTCTGTCAGTTGACCAATTTCTTCAAACAAATCCCTGAAAACAGTTTCAGCCACTTTCCCCGCTTCTTTTGGTGTAACTCCGTGTTGAATCGCAAAACGCTCAATTGCCCGGATATGCAAGTCCATCCATTCTTTAAACGCTTCTCGATCCCCATCAATTATTCTTTTCACTATACTCCCCATGCCTCCCCCACCTCCCTATCTATATTTACTTATTACCTTTTCTCGCTTCTTTAATTTTCGTATCCAACTTTACAGACAGGTTTTTTTCAACTTCATATTCCATTTCTGCCATCCAATTTTGCTCTTCCAATTCCTTGACCAGCTCTCGCATTATTTGAACGACTATATTATTCTCGTCCCTTGACGCAATACGTTGCCAACGCTCTCTAAATTCGGGTTTTATCGACAGATGTTGGTCGTAAATGCCTCCTTGCTCATAAACGCCCGTTATAGAATAGAATAACCACATATACCCACTGTCCAGAGATTGATGCAATTCATCACTTTTCTTTGTCTTTGGCAACTCCTGTTCAATATAAGAAAGAGCGTCCATTTTCTCCTCAAACGTTCCGCTATAGCTGACTCGTTCACTTTCTCCTGTTAACATATACACGTATATTTTCATATCCGGATGTAACTTTTGTTGGAGTACTTCCAACGCTTCAGGCGTGCCGTATTGCGGAAATAGCGGGGCAACATCCTTTAATCCCGTCAAATAGAACGATTGAGTCGCCATGCCGTCGATTGCCTTTTGAAGTTCAGTTGGATAATTAGACTCTTTAGCAAGGAAACGATCCAAGTCCACAATCCCGTCTTCATTCAATTCGGATGACCAGATGACTTCCTCATTTATGGCTAACACCTCAATATAGAAGGTCATCAAGTAATTAATTTTCATGTACAGTTCATCCAAAAACCTGATGCTCTCTTCCCGATTTTCTGTTTTCGGATTATCTAGTAAGTCCTCCATCATTTCCGAAGGCAATCTTAATTGGTGAATCAATGTCTCATACGTATGAGTAGCTGCCTCTCTGTCAATTTCCCCATCTTTCTCTATTTGCTTCTCAAGTTTTACAATAAACCTGTGAAATGCCTTTTTTGGCTCGTTTGCATAAATTTCAAGAAAACGGTAGCCATCATTTTCTTCCGGTTGAATTAATCCAATTAACGCAAACCGCTCATCCAGTTCCTGTTGAAAAGAAGTTTTCAGGTTTTCGATAAACTTCTCCGAAGAGGACCTCTGGTAGGCATCGCTTCTAATAACCGAAATGAACAAAAGGACAATGAGAATGACTCCCCCTACACTCCAAAGGATAAAAGGCTTTCTTTTAACGGCCTTTGCTCTCTCTTCTTGAACCGGAGGCGTGTCTTGATGATCCTGATTAAAAATATTCGACTTCTCATAGGCCGGCATTAATCTTTCGTATGATGTATTTAAAAATTCGAGTTTCTTTTCCAAATTGGACTCATCAATTGTCATCAGTGCCTCTTCGATCGAATGGGCGGCCTGTTGTTCGGTTTGGTCCAATATGGCGGCAATTTCCGATATGGATTTATGGTGGAATTGAGCAAATATGAAAGGAACTTTCACCTCATGCGGCAAACTGATTATTTTGCGATGCAATTCGTTATCCTCTTCAAATGGAAATAAACCTTCAGGAGAGTCGGCAAGCGTCAAACCATTCAACTCGTGAAGAACACTTTTAAGGAGGTATCTTTCCTCTAACTGTTCTTGTGTCATTTCACCAAGCCTGCGGAATATGTCCCTAAAAACAGTTTCTGTAACCTTACCCGCTTCTTTTGGCGAAATCCCGCATTGAATAGCGAAACGCTCAAGCTTCCGAATATGCATATCCACCCATTCCTTGAAAGCTTCTTGGTCCCCTAGAAGAATTCTTTTCTCTAGAACTTTCAATCAGACCCCCACTTCCCGTTGCAAAACTAAATCTACTTCAACTATACCAAATAGACAGAAAAAAGACTGCCGAATTTGGCAGTCTTTGTTATTTTTCAAACGGATTGAATTTTACTCGCCAGCCGTCTTCCGTCCAGACCATATGGAATTTCCTTTCGGGCGGAAGATCTGGATATAGCTCTGTGTCGACTGTAAGCGTTGCAATGCCAGGCCAGTTTCCGTTTTTGTCTTGCTCTAGGCCTTGGAAGGAAACTTTCTTATACATTTTGTCATCGTAGGGTAGGAAGTATTTTTCGGGATTTTTCAAATAGATTTCCTTATCGACCACTCCCGAACCGTCTCCTTGATAGAACAGTTCATATTGATTTTCATAAAAGCCTTTATCGCCGGAATAGAAATACATAGCGAGAATATCAAGTGGTTGGCTCCATCTTAAATAGCCATCAATATCATCCGTACTGACCATTCCTTCATAATAAAAAGCAGCCATACTCATTATTTCATCTTCGAAATCCATTTCCGGACTCATATGATGAGAAGGAAGTACTTTAATATTCTTGGTTCCGACTTCCCAAATGCCTTCCTCGTTAAAGATCATCGGAACTTCCCCAACTGAACCCGGAAATGTCACCGAGCTATAGAATGTATGCTGATCTCGATAGACTGCTTGCCCGTTAAACCGTACCTCGCCGGGTTTGTGGAAGTATGAAAGACCTTTCCTCCAGTTTTCCACGTACATTTCCAGTGTATATTCTATACCTGTTTCATCATACTTCAAATGGTTTTCATTCGTTAAATAATACATCGTTTCGGGATCATCCAATTCATTCGCAAGATCAAACATGGCAAGCACATGAACGGGTGATACCCCTTTCAGCAAGGATTTATCATATGACTTCTTAAAATCTTCGTACAAGCCTTGAACTTCACTCTCAAATGAAGCATCTGGCAACTGGATAGTGACGTCCTGGAAATCGGGTCTTTCCCCATACATATATTCCTCAAGCACTCCTCCCCTGTATAGGACAAGCGCTTTCTCCAACTCATAATCATAATTGTCTAAAGCATCCCAGCTCGCCGATTTCCTCCAGCCCGACGCCTCCATTTCTTCGATGATCGGGTCCAGGATATAACGCATTGGAGTTGCCTGCCCACCTCCAGCCATATTTCGCCACGCCTCTTGGTATTCAGGAAGCAATACGCCATCTGCATCAAAGATCTTTGTTTGTTCGCTGCCTTTCAGAAGTTGGTAGAACAATCTACTATAGTACCTTTTTAAGATCGGATATAAAGTGGAATCCTGTTCCACATTCATGAGGGTATACTCCATATCCTGCATCATTGAGCTCGATTGAAGTGGCGGATGATCAAGAATGCCTCCAAACATATACGGCTCATAAATGAGCATTTCTCGGTATCCAAACGTATGCGTATGAAGATTTGAATTGAGCTCTTGATGCAACTGTGACTCATAATATCGCGGGCCGATTTCACCCAAATACTTGTCTGTTTCCAGACGGAAAGATTGCTCCTTCATTGTGTTGATCATGTTTTGCAGCTGTTCTGGGAAACTCTTGCTCGTAAGCATTATTATTTCCGCCTTGTCAACAGATGGGCTGACTTCAAATTCTTTAATGGCATCATAATTTTGGGAATTGATCGTTCCATAAACGAAGAGCAGTCTTTTCACCTTCTCGCGGTATGTTGCAATAAAATCGATGCTTCCTGCTTCATCGTCGGTTAACGGATTTCGCTTCAAATCTTGAATCATCTCAGAGGGTAATTTTAATTCTTCAATCGCTTGATTATATTGATTTAACAGGATTTCTTTTGGGTTTTTATTTTGTTTAACACTCTTTAGATAACTTTCCATCGAAAGCATAGATATTGAACTCGAACCCACGTACTGATTCAAATGCTCTTCACCCATTTTGAGCATTTCCCTGCGCTTTTCCTTTTCCACTTCGTACTTCGCTTTCAATTCCTCAATATAGTCGTCCAGCTCCGCTGAGTCGACTATATTCTCCTCAGACTGCTGTTTCTGATCAAAAATATATCCAGTTCCAATGAGCCCGAGAATGAATATACTTGCAATGCCCATGGCCCAAATGGTGAACGTCTGTCTGACTCCACCTTTTGAAGGTTTTTGCTCCTTCGGTTGGGGAGCTTTCTCCTGATCAATCTTCCGAAAAACTTCATCCGGATCAAATGAGGAAGGCACACGTTCATACGACTTTTTCAAAAACTCCATCCGCTTTTCAAAATTATCATTGGCCATGTGTTAAGCCTCCCTTCATGTCCATCTCTTTTTTCAAACTGTCCTTCGCTCTGAAAATCCGGGTTTTCACTGTTGCCAACGTTATATTCATGACATCCGCGATTTGCTGGTACGTCAAATCTTGAAAATAAAATAGGATCAGCGGAATTCTATATTTCTCCTCCAGCCGAAGGATCGCTTCATGCAATGACCGATCTTCCTCAAACAGTAGAACTTTCGCTTCGGATGATTGATGGTGCACCAAGTTCCCTTCCGCTTTCATTCGCTCCTCCTTTGCAGTCTCCCTGCCCTCTTTTCGATAATAGTCACGCGCCGTATTAAGCGTAATTTTATATAACCAAGTCGTGAACCTTTGCTGGTTGAATTGCGGCAGAAACCTGTATAACTTTATGAACACTTCCTGAGTCACATCCGGTATATCATGAAGGCGAACGCCGCATTGGTATGCAAACTTTTCGACTGTTCGAAAATGCATTTGCATCAATTGCGCAAATGCTTCCCTTTCCCCATTTTGCGCACGTGTGATCAAATTAGATTCTTCCATAGTACCCCCCACTCTCCATCCCCTCTGATGATGATACGACAGTTACCCCATTATTGTTTCAAATTAAAAAACCGCATCTACATTTTCGTAGATGCGGACATTATTACACTATACATTTTGCTTCATATTTTATCGCCAATAACTTATACGCTATTTGCATGCATTTCTCTAGTGGAATCCAAAGCTCATAAGAATGCTCATAGATCTCACGGATACGTTTCGCAAGGTCGGTCGGGTGATCAAGAACTTGGAGCTCCGCAACAACATCGGCAATTTCAAGTTCATATGCTTTTCTGCCGACATTGAAGGGATCCCAATCTTCAAGCAGCAAGATTGCTTTTTTATTCATCTCAATTGTTTGCACGACAAGTCACCTTATTTTTTTCTTTTCTTTCATTTATGATAGCATAGTAATTGAAAAGAAAAAAGGAAATGAGGGATATTGGCATGAAAGAATTCGAACTAGTCATTGATCGAAAAAATACCCGTTCGGTGAAATGGGGCAATATGGAAGCCGTTTACGGAGTGGAAGACGCTTCGGAAGTTTTACCGATGTGGATAGCAGATATGGATTTCAAGGCTCCGCAGCCCGTCATCGCAGCCATGCAGGAGCGGTTGGACCATGGAGTTTTCGGATATTCTTACATATGCACTAAATGTAAAGACGCTGTCCGGACTTGGCTTTCAGAGAGACACGGATGGGAAACCGAAAATGATTGGATGCTTTTCCATCACGGCGTTGTTCCTGCAATTGCTACGGTTGTCGAGACATTCACGAATGTCGGCGATAATATTTTAATCACCCCGCCTGTCTATCATCCGTTCACCATTGTACCGAGCAATCAAAAACGTAATATTGTCGAGTGTAAACTGCGTGAAGAGAACGGCAGCTACTCGATTGATTTCGAGGCTTTCGAAAAATCTTTACAGCAAGATGTTAAATTATTTATCTTATGCCATCCACATAATCCTGGGGGCATTGTTTGGTCAGAGGACGAATTGCGAAACATCCTCCGTCTATGTAAGAAATATGATGTGCTGATCCTTTCTGATGAAATTCATGCAGATCTTGTCCTCCCTGGCTTTAAGCACATTCCTCTAGCACAACTGGCGGAAGAAGAAGGCGGGCAAGTCATCACGTGTATCGCTCCGACAAAGACTTTTAACTTGGCGGGTGTACAGGCTGCAGTCATGATTACAAAAGAAGAGGATCTCAAGCAGGCGCTCCAACAAAATGCAATGGCCCATGGTCAAATGGAATTGAATGCATTTGCCACTTCCGCCCTTATTTCTGCATTCACGGAGTGTGAAGAATGGCTCGATAATTTGCTGCAAATCATTTCATCCAATATGGATTATGTCATTAGCACATTAACAGAGGCAGTTCCGGGGATTCAAATTCAAAAACCGCAAGCGACGTACTTATTATGGATCGATTACCGCGAAACTGGGCTATCTGAAAAAGAGATGATGGACAGGTTGTTGAATAAAGGAAAGCTGGCGCTAGAGCCTGGTACGAAGTATGGCGAAGCCGGCAAAGGATTCCTTCGCATGAATGTCGCCACTCCACGTGCGATTGTTGAAGATGGAGTAAAGAGATTCATCATGGCAATGGAATAAATCGATGTAAAGACGGATCCCAAGGGGGTTACGTCCTTGTTTTACTGTAAAAAGGCATGATCCTGTAAATCGGATCATGCCTTTTGCATTAAAAATCTTGTTTTTCTCTAGCTTCGCGGCGTTCGCGTAAGATTCGTTCTTCCAGCTCACGAGTTTCCTCTTCCTGTTTTTTTGAAATCCGCTGGATCCACCTATAGGTGATCACAAGAAGAATCATAAAAATAACAAAGGAGATTGCTGCTGGAATATATTCTGATTTATCTTCCGGGAAGTAAAGGAACGGCATTAGTAGAACGTTCATTTACGTACACTTCCTAACGTGTCTTATTTCTGGATGATTTCAATCGATTCGATAGAAATTTCTTCAGCCGGCTTGTCTGATCGATCTGTCTTAGCAGATGCGATCTTATCTACAACATCCATTCCTTCGATCACTTGACCGAAAACAGTATGCTTCTGATCTAGATGAGGTGTACCACCATTCGCTTCGTACGCTTTGGCGATTTCTTCAGGCCAGCCGCCTTTTGTCAATTGCTCTGCTGAAGCAGGAGGATTTGAAGCTTGTACGATGAAAAATTGGCTTCCGTTCGTGTTTGGACCGGCATTCGCCATCGACAATGCCCCTCTTAAGTTGAAAAGATCCATCGTGAATTCATCTTCGAATGAATTCCCGTAGATGCTTTCCCCGCCCATACCTGTACCTGTCGGGTCGCCGCCTTGGATCATGAAATCTTTAATGACACGGTGGAAAATGATTCCGTCATAATAGCCGTTCTCTGCATGTGTCAAAAAGTTCTCGACTGTTTTTGGCGCTTGTTCTGGGAATAGTTTAATCTTAATCGGACCCATTGTCGTATTCATGACGACAAGAGCTTCGTTCGCTGCTACTTCATTTGATAATTGTGGATACATAGTCGTGGCCTCCTCATTGGTCGCTTCATCTGATGATTCATCATCAGTTTTTTGGTCTTGCTCTTCGTCTTCGCTTTGCGCATTCGACGATCCATTCGTTGCCGTTTCCTGCCCCTTTTGTTCACTTTGACCACAAGCGGCTAGCAACAATAGTAAAAAGATTGAAAGCAATGTTAGCGACATCTTTTTCATAATCATTCACCCTGAAACAGTTTACCATAACCATACTGCATTTTCATATGATAAGCATGAAATTTCCTTCGGGTCCCGAACTGTTCTATAATAAGCAAAAGCGCAGGGCGACCGCCTAGAGGCGACAGGCATAAGGCAAAGATGCGTCGTGGCGCTTTTTTGCCACAGAGCATCTTTGCCTTATGACCCCGAGCCTCTGGCGCCCGGAGTCTAGACGTGATGAATCACACATTACGTTTACTTCCCTCAAGCAAAGGGAAATCCTATTTTGATAAACATTTGCCAATAAACAAATCGCCGATGTGATTGAAAGTCGGCGTATTAATGAAAGCGGGTCACTTACATGAATGTACAAAAACGGAATTTCATCATCATCTGGTTCTCAAACTTTCTAGTTGCCGGTACGATGACGATGATCATGCCCTTCTTGTCTTTATATATTGAAACGTTCGGGGATCATTCGGATGCATATGTTCAAAAATGGGCTGGATTGATTTTCGGAGCGACGTTCATCACCGCTTTGATTATGGCGCCTGTTTGGGGACGCATTGCCGATAAGTACGGGTTTAAACCGATATTGCTTATTAATGGCTTTGGTATAGCAATCTCCGTCTTCATGATGGGGTTCGTCCATTCTGTTGAAGCATTCTTCATCCTCAGGCTTTTCAACGGAATCGTCACTGGATTCATTCCAACATCGCTCGCATTTGTTTCATCTCAAACCGCAAAGGAAGAAGCGGGCAAAAAGCTTGGGACATTGCAAATGGGAAGTGTGACGGGAACGCTTTTCGGACCTGCGTTAGGTGGATTATTGGCCGATGCGTTCGGATTTCAATATACGTTCATCGTCACTTCGATATCGGTTGTCATCGCGGCCCTGATTGTGTTATTCGGAATTAAGGAACAAAAGAAAGTAAAAGATAAGAAGAAGGTTCACTACTCAAGGAAAGTCATCCTTAGCGGACTGCTCCATCATCGTCTTATGTTAAATATTATGCTTGTCACTGCCTTGATCCAAGTCGGCAACTTCAGCATTCAGCCCCTTCTATCACTTTACGTGGCGGAGCTGACCGATTCAAATGACGTCGCGTTCCTGGCGGGGCTCACCTTCAGTGCTGCGGGAATCGGAAACCTCCTGTTCGCGAGGAAGTGGGGAAAATTGGGGGATGACATTGGGTATGAGAAAGTGCTCGGCGCATTGCTCATCCTTTCCTTCATCTTCATAATCCCTCAAGCATTCGTTTCGTCCATCTGGCAATTGATGATTTGTAGGCTTCTCTTCGGAATTGCGATAGGCGGCATGATTCCGATCACTACTGCTCTCGTTAGGCGTGAAGCACCTGTCGAAATGCAAGGAGAAGTGATGGGATACAATACGAGCTTCCGATTTCTCGGCAATATTATCGGACCGATGTTTGGCGGAATCATCAGTGGCTACATCGGCATTTCGTCCGTTTTCCTCTTGACCGGCGTCCTATTCCTTATCGGGTTCGGATTCCTTTATCTAGCCAAACGAAAGCCCGTTCAAGATTTTGAAGATTTCTTGGAGCAGGAAAACAGACAAGCAAACGTTTAACTTTAGCACATTTCCAAAACGGAAATGTGCTATTATTTTTTCATAGGAAGGGGCGGCGATTTGAAGAAGTTTACAATCTATTTAATAACGATAATGATGATCCCCCTGCTTATCGTCATACAGCAAGCTGTAGCCAATGAATGGTCGGAAGCACAGGTCTTAAAGGAAAAGATCGGAGATACGATCGAACTGACAGAGCCATCCATTATGCTTCCCATCTCGATGGCTGACCGGAACGGGAGGATTTTTGCAGAGGAATATGTGGAATGGAGACAACCACTCCCTTTAGAGTCCATTCCCGATTTTGTCCAGCAATTATTCCTAGTCAGTGAGGATCAAGGATTTTTTGAACATAAAGGTTATGATGTTGCGGCGATTGTTCGCGCCTTCGCTGTCAATGCGAGAAACGACGACATGAGTCAGGGTGGATCGACAATCACCCAGCAAGTCGTAAGGATGCGTTTTTTGACGACCGAAAAGACATACGAACGTAAATTCAAAGAGCTGCTGTACGCAGCCGAACTGGAAAAACAGTCGACGAAAGATGACATCCTCGGAATGTATTTAAATGAAATGTTTTTCGGCAATCAAGTATATGGGATCGGAGCAGCTGCCACTTACTATTTCAATCGGCCTCTCGATGAACTGAATCCGGCCGAAATGGCGTTTATCGCCGCCATCCCAAACAATCCATCCAGATACAATCCACTCCGTCATTTCGATAAGACGAAAAAACGGCAAGAGCTTCTCTTATCCGTCCTAACTATAAACGGAGTCATAACGGATCAGGAAGCGGAAATGTGGAAGCAGGAAAAAATTACGCTAGACGTGAAGGCAAAGGCGAATGAATTTAACATGTATAGCTCGTACGTATTGGCGGAGCTTGAAGAATTAATCGGCCATACGGAAGGGTTCACCGCGTCGATCGAAGGGGCAGCAACTCCAAGTGAGAGACAAGCGCAAATCAATGCTTTGAAAAAAAGGACGGCAGAAGTGATTGCTGGAGGAATCCGAATAGAGACAGCGCTTGACACAAGGAAGCAAAAACACGATGAAGCTTCCCTTTCTTCCTTATTGAGGTCGAAAAATTTACAAGCGGGAGCCGCTGTCATCGATAATTCAACGAAGGAAATCATAAGCATCTACGGAGGCAAAGGTTTTCGCAAAGGGGATTTCAACAGGGCATACCAAGCTGTAAGGCAACCCGGCTCGGCCATTAAACCGTTGTTGGTCTACGCTCCGTATCTCGAAAGCGGTCCTTACAACGACAGGACGCCGATTGACAGCAGTAATATTTGCATCGGTTCGTACTGCCCAACGAATATTGGAGGGTTTTCGTATGGGATGACGACCGTGAAGGAAGCATTCCGTCATAGTCATAACACAGCAGCGGTGCGGTTGTTCCGCAAGGTGGGGATTAATGAGGCTTTTGCACACTTGAATGTTTTCCGTTTTAAAAATATAACGGATGAGGACTTCACCTACCCCGCTGCTCTCGGAGGATTCCATAGAGGCGTGACGCCACTCGAGCTAGCTTCCGCCTATTCCAGTTTCGTAGATGGCATGTACTCCCCACCTCACGCAATTAGGGCCGTAAAAGACCGCGAAGGGAACACACTCTACGAATGGGAAAACGAACCAGTGAAAGCGTGGTCAGCAACAACCGTTTCGACGATCCAAAATCTGATGGAAGATGTCGTATTGAACGGCACAGGTAGAGGAATTCGATATACAACAACATATACAGGTGCAAAAACGGGTACGACAGACCGTTACAAAGACTTATGGGTCGCGGGAATGAATGACCGGTACACAACAGCCGTTTGGATCGGCTACGACAAACCTGCCTCCATCCAGCACCTTAGCAACCAAAAAATTCACCTGCGTGCATTTAATGAATTGCTGTATATACCGTAATAAGGTTTTAACCTATTTGGCACTATATATACAGGAATATGAAATACTGGTTTGGAGAAGCGTCCGCTCGACTCCTGCGAACGCCGTCACGAAGAACGGCGTTTGCGAGCAAAAGCGTAGCGTTGCGAGCACATCTTTGCACTTACGTTATAAAGAACGGCTTTTGCGACCAAAAGCACAGCGTTGGGAGCACCGGATGTATGATTTCTGCACAAATCGCAGAAATCATACAAATCGAACCCTTCGCTGTTCGATTGGCTGAGGCAACGCCCGCGGAAAGCGAGCGGTAAGCTTCGGAAAACCTGTCTACTCTATACAACCGGCAGACTCGCAAGTACTCCATTATAAAGCTTCAACACTATGTAAATAATACCGGACAAAAAGATTCCCCAAACGAGAATTTCAAAAAACAACAAGCCGACCATGCTTGTCATCGTCATGAACTTGCTCAATTTGAACATCGTAAAGACAAAATAGACAAACGTCGTCAACAAAAAGATCGCCAACAAAATCTTCACCGACTGTATCCCGCCTACTGAAGCGAGCGCTCCGAAAAAATAGATGAGATTGCCGCTCTTCGCCTCACTATACGACTCCCCCACCGCATCAATCGAAAAGAACAGCATCGCCGTTTCATGAATTGTTTCCGCTATAAGCTTCAAAGCTGAAAATATCATAAAAAAGGCTAGCGAATAAATGACAAGAAGGAAAAGCCGAAGCTGCGTTTCCGTCAAAAACTCCAGCATGCCTGCATATAAACCGATCTGGCCGAAAAAAACGATCGACGCACCTACCAAATAAACGCCGAACGTCAAACTGAAAAGTGTTATTGTCAAAAACGGCAAATAGCCGAAAAGATAAGGATTCCTCATTTGACACCCCGAACGCAAATATTTTATCTTTCCCTATAATATAGGAAGCGAAACCAAATTCGCAACGATTGTCCAATTGTACCCTATGCAATCCATTACCATTTACGTTATACTTTAAAACAATGTTAAGTATAATGATTCACTCATTGGAAGGAGGATTACTTTGGAATTTGTATTACTGATATTCCTGCCGATTGTGGCGGCCCTATTCATACCGTTACTTTTCCGAAAGATTAAAGGTATACATACTGGTTGGTTCGTACTTGCCGTCCCCGTTCTTTTATTCATTTATTATACATCGTTCGTTAAGACGACGATGGACGGTGGACATGCCTTATCTGAACTACAATGGATTCCTTCGCTCGGTATCTCATTCGTATCCTATTTGGATGGATTGAGTGTTTTATTCTCCCTGCTTATTACGGGGATCGGAGCGCTCGTTGTGCTGTATTCGATCTTTTACCTTGATAAGAACAAGGAGAAGCTAGGCAACTTCTACGTCTATCTTCTTCTTTTTATGAGCGCGATGCTTGGGGTTGTCCAATCGGATAATGTCATTTCGCTCTATCTGTTTTGGGAGCTGACGTCCATTTCATCATTCTTATTGATCGGTTATTGGTTTACCCGTGACCGTTCAAGATTCGGCGCTTTGAAGTCGATGATGGTGACTGTTTTCGGTGGACTGATGATGCTTGGGGGATTCATTCTTCTAGGTATTATGGGAGGTACGTTCTCCATTCGGGAACTGATTGCTAAATCATCCTCATTTGTGGGACATGAATTTTTCACTTTGGCACTTGTGCTAATTTTGCTTGGGGCGTTTACAAAATCCGCCCAGTTCCCATTTTACATTTGGTTGCCGGATGCAATGGAAGCGCCTACACCTGTCAGCGCATACTTGCATTCAGCGACAATGGTGAAAGCGGGATTGTATCTTGTCGCACGTTTCACTCCAATTTTCGCAGCATCCGAAGTGTGGATTTGGCTCGTAACGGGCATCGGATTACTTACTTTGTTCTGGGGCTCACTCTTCGCAGTGAAACAAACGGATCTGAAGGCCATACTCGCCTTCTCGACTGTCAGTCAGCTCGGCTTGATCATGTCGCTTCTCGGAGCTGGAGCTATCACGTTCCATGTAAATGAAGCGTTGTTCTCCTTTGCGATGTTCGCTGCCATTTTCCATTTGATCAACCATGCGACGTTCAAAGGAAGCTTGTTCATGATTGCAGGAATTGTCGACCATGAAACGGGTACGAGAGATATCCGGAAGCTCGGCGGTCTGATGAGCATCATGCCTGTCAGTTTCACTGTCGCATTCATCGGTTCGATGTCAATGGCTGGCTTGCCGCCATTCAATGGATTCCTGAGTAAAGAAATGTTTTTACAATCAATGCTTGCAATTCGCCACTTTGAATACTTCAATTTTGCCACATGGGGAGTCGTCTTCCCTGTCGTAGCGTGGATTGCTAGTGTATTCACATTTATTTACAGCTTCTATTTTGTGTTCAAGACATTCACTGGAAAACAGAAAGTTGGTAAGTTGCCGCAGGAGCCTCATGAAGCGCCCATCGGGATGCTCATATCCCCGGTAATTCTTGCTTCGTTAGTTGTTGCCATCTTCTTCATACCGAATGTCGTAGGGAAATGGCTTGTAAAGCCTGCTGTCATGGCAATCCAGCCATACCAATATTCCCATCCTTCGGAAGTGGAGGTCCATGTTTCCGCATGGCATGGCTTCGCGTCTGTCGAACTGTGGATGACAATTGGAATCATCATTATCGGTGCCCTTCTATACTTGTCGCTGTCTAAATGGCAGAAGTTTTATGGAATCCAGCCTGATTCCATTTCCTTGAATGCAATGTATGACGCAACAATGACGTTCAGTGAAAAAGGGATGAACCGACTATCTCGTCTGTATATGACGGGGCTCATCCGTACGTATCTGTTGTACATATTCGCTTTCTTGTCGGTTACGACGATTGCGATGCTCTTCCTGCAAGATGCATTTGTCGTGGATATGTCCAGTTTTTCAAAAATCAGTTTGTACGGTTTGATCAATGCCGTCATCTTGTTGTTAGCGGTCGCGTTCGTATTGCTATCCAAAACGAGGCTTGGAGCGATTATATCGCTAGGAGCAGTAGGCTATTCGGTCGCCCTGTTTTTCGTCATTTTCAAAGCGCCGGATTTGGCACTTACACAATTGGTCATTGAAACTGTATCGGTTGCGCTGTTCTTATTGGCATTTCAACGTTTGCCAAAGCTATCCGATCATGGAGAAACGAAAAGCAATAAGCTGGTGAACGGCATCATTGCTCTTGGGGTCGGCGTGACTGTGACGTTGGTTGCTTTGTCTTCCCACTCACAGAAACTTGTCGCATCCATCTCCCAATATTACAAAGATACTGTCGAAACAGAGGCCGGCGGAGGGAATATCGTTAACGTCATCCTCGTAGATTATCGTGGATTCGATACATTATTCGAAATTGCCGTCTTGGCAATTGCCGGAATCGGCGTTCTCGGGATGATTAAACTTCGACTGGCGAGAAAGGAGAGTTCAGATGAAAACAAATGACGTCATTTTACAGACGACGACAAAAGTTGTATTTTTCATCATTTTCCTTTTTTCCATCCATATTTTCTTTGCTGGGCATTATACACCCGGCGGAGGCTTCGTCGGAGGCTTGCTGACGACGGGGGCGATTGTCCTCCTATTGTTAGCCTTTGATTTGAAAACCGTGCAGAAAGCATTGCCATTCAACTTCACGATCATGACTGCAATCGGGTTGCTATTGGCGCTCGGGACTGCTGCTGGTGCAATCTTTTTCAATGTCCCATTCTTCACACATGCTTTCGACGACTTTACTCTGCCATTATTCGGAGTGACTTCCCTTCATACGGCGATGGTGTTTGACGCTGGAGTATTCCTCGTCGTTGTTGGCTCGGCTATTACAATCATCCAGTCAATTGGAGGGGATTCGTAATGGAATTGGTAATGGCTATATTAATCGGTGTCTTGTTCACCGCTGCAGTCTATTTGATCCTATCGAGAAGTCTATTGAAGATTATCATCGGCACGGGTTTATTGAGCCATGGCGCCCATTTGCTCATCCTTACGATGGGTGGGCTTGGCGGCCTGGCACCCCCCGTCATCGCGGAAGGTGTGACGGACTTTGCGGACCCGCTGCCACAAGCGCTCATTTTAACAGCGATTGTCATCAGCTTCGGTGTCACAGCCTTCATGCTTGTGATGGCTTACCGTGCTTACGCTGTCCATAAAACCGATGACATGAATCAAATGAAAGGAAATAACGAACATGATTAACTTACCTTTATTACCGATCATCCTCCCTTTCCTTTTTGCGATTCTGTTGCTGTTCTTTAAAGAGAATATCCGGATTCAACGGGCGCTGTCATTGGTCGGTGTCATCATCAGCCTGATCGCTTCGTTCTACTTGCTTGTGACCGTCAAGTCGGAAGGGGTTCTAGCTGTCACGCTCGGCAGTTGGCCTGCCCCGTTCGGGATATCGATGGTTTCGGATATGTTCTCCGCACTGCTTGTCACGACGACTCTTTTAATAACATTGTTCGTTGTTGCCTACAGCTTCACCGCAATTGGGGAAGAACGGGAAAGATACTTCTACTACCCTGCCATCCTCTTCATGGTGACAGGCGTGAACGGTGCTTTCACGACTGGCGATATTTTCAATATGTTTGTCTTTTTTGAAGTGTTGCTGATCGCCTCGTATTTACTGATTGTCCTTGGCGGCGAAAAGAAGCAATTGCGTGAATCGATCAAGTACATACTTGTCAATGTCGTTTCTTCGGCATTATTCGTTATTACAGTTGCTTATCTGTATTCAGTCGTCGGTACGTTGAACATGGCTGATATTTCGGTGAAGATTGCTGAGGTCGGCCAGCCTGGAATCATTACGGTGATCGCTGTTCTCATGCTCATTGTGTTCGGGGTCAAAGGGGCGATTTTCCCGCTCTACTTCTGGCTTCCTGGATCGTACGCTGCACCGCCTATTCCGGTACTCGCCCTGTTCGGTGCGTTGCTGACGAAAGTCGGTGTGTACGCGATCATGAGGACATATACATTGTTCTTCGTCCACAATGTCGGAGTCACCCATGAAATTTTGATGGTTGTTTCCGTCCTAACGGTCATCGTCGGCTGTGTCGGCGCATTGGCGTACTTCGACTTGAAGCAGATCATCATTTACAACATCGTCATTGCGGTCGGAGTCATCCTCTTTGGAGCGGCTCAAATGAATGAGGCAGGCATTTCCGGCGCTATTTTCTACTTGGTGCATGACATGCTCATTAAGGGGGCCTTGTTCCTTTTAATTGGGATCATTATTTATGTGACCGGAACGTCGAATTTGCGAAAGATGGGCGGCTTAATGAAAACCCATGCTCCGCTCGGTTGGTTCTACTTGATTGCCGCCTTCGGCTTGGCAGGGATCCCGCCATTGAGTGGCTTCATCGGTAAGTTGCTCATCGCACAAGGTGCATTCCAGGCAGGCAACATTTGGGGAAGTATCATTATCCTCGCGTCAAGCCTAATCGTGCTGCTCTCTGTCATCCGGATCTTCATCTATGCGTTCTGGGGAGAGCCTGTAGAACTGCCTAAAACGAAGCGGAAGCCGTACAAACGGATGATGCTTCCAACAATCGTACTAGTCGTTCTATCAGTCTTTTACGGGGTCGGCACAGAATGGATAATTCCTTACGTGACAGACGCCACGGACGTATTACTACAACCATCCATCTATATTGATGCGGTGCTAAAGGAGTAGATGTCGATGGCATTTCAAATATTATTGAACTTTTTCATCGCCGTCATCTGGATGTTCATGAATTCCTCTTTGACCGCGACAACTTTCATCATCGGTTATTTGATCGGTTTAATCCTAATCATCATGACTAGACGATTTTTCAATTCAAGGCTCTATGTTTGGCGACTATGGTCGGCCATTAAATTGACGCTCCTGTTCTTTAAAGAATTGGCGCTATCAAACATTTCTGTTTTGATGCTCGTCATACGTCCCAAACTGAAGCTTCAACCTATGATTTTCGCATTGCCGACGGAGCTTGAGCATGATTGGGAAATCACACTTTTATCGAGCTTGATCACGTTGACACCTGGGACAATTGTGCTTCATGTATCGGATGATCAACGGACATTATACATCCACGCCATTGATGTTGATGATGTGGATGAAGCGATCGATTCGATAAAAAATTCCTTTGAAAAGGCGATAATGGAGGTGAGCCGAGCATGATGATGTTCATATGGGTGTCCCTGATTCTCGTTGTGTTGTCGATGATCGGCATCATGTTCCGTGTATTCCGCGGACCTTCCGTGCCGGATCGGCTCATCGCCCTTGACGGTATAGGTGTATTGCTCATTTCGGCAATCGCGCTAATTTCGATTCTTTTTGACACAGCATTTTTCATCGATGTCATTTTGCTGATTGCAATCATGTCGTTCATCGGTACCGTGTCTTTCTCCAAGTTCATTGAGAGAGGAGAGATCATTGAACGTGACCGTAATCGCTAATATCCTAATTGTAACGACCATTGTCGTCGGTCTCATTTTCACGATTGTGACGATGATCGGCATTTTACGATTGCCCGACGTCTACACTCGAGCTCATGCGGCATCGAAAAGCGCCACACTCGGTGTCCTAAGTATATTGCTTGGTGTGTTCTTTCATTTCTGGTTGAAGGAAGGGCATTTCAGTATCTCACTGCTTCTAGGAATCGTATTCCTCTTTATCACTTCTCCAATTGGCGGCCATTTGATGGGCCGCGCCGCTTACATGTCGGGAGTCAAGCCGACTGAATTGACTGTTGGAGATGATTTGAAGGATGCTGTTAAAGAGGCTAAAGCGAAGAATATGCAACAATTAAAGGATTAATATTCTAACTAAAATAACACACTCGGCATTCCAATATGGAAGCCGAGTGTGTTTTTCAATATGGATAACCGTATGGTGGATAATTGTAATATGGTGGATACCCATAAGGATAGCTATATGGATACCCATAACCATACCCATAAGGATAGTAAGGTGGAAATAATGCACTGCCAAGGAAGCTACCGAATAAACCTCCTAAAAATGGCCCCCCAATTCCAAATCCAAAACCAGCTCCACCTCGTCCATAACCTCTGCCATAACCTCTGCCATAACCACCGTGCCTATATCGTACCATCTATATCCCCCTTTCTCACTTATCCTATTCGTGACGGGCGAAGTGAGGAGGGACGGATGCCCATGAGTCGAATCAATTACGCTTGCGTTCAATGTTCTGCTCAAAATACTTTGGTTGGGTTAGGTCAGATCAGCATCCGCCATCCGTTCAACAATTGTAGCAAGTGTACGGACCATGACACCCGTCGCGCCTTTTGGCCCAAGATCATGGGCTGCAGACGCATCAGATGTACCTGCGATGTCTAGATGAATCCACGGAGTGTCTTCCGCAAATTCGCCGACAAACCCTCCTCCGAAGATCATATGGCCGTCTCGGCCAGGAGAGTTGTTCAAATCAGCAACATCACTTTTTCGGATACGCTTCTTATCACTTTCTGTCAGCGGCAATCTCCATACGAATTCGCCTGTTTCCAAAGATGCCTGCATGAACTCCTCAAAGAATTGTTCATCATTCGTCAATGCCCCGGTCTTGTCATTGCCTAATGCGACGATGACGCCCCCTGTAAGTGTTGCAACGTCGATCAAGTAATCGGCGCCGGATTGCTTGGCGTATGTGACAGCGTCAGCAAGAACGAGTCTTCCTTCTGCGTCGGTATTCAACACTTCAATCGTCTTCCCGCTAAGTGATGTTATGACATCATCCGGCTTGAACGCTTCGCCTGAAATCATATTGTCCGTCGCTCCGATAACCGCGATGACGTTTTTTGCGGGCCGCAGCTCGCCAATAATATTCATCGCTCCAAGCACGGCTGCCGCTCCGCCCATGTCGCCTTTCATGCCGACCATTCCTTCACGGGGTTTCAATGAGTAGCCGCCAGTATCGTACGTTACTCCCTTGCCTACGAGACCGACGACATCTTCCCATTGCTCAGTTCCAGCATATTTTAAAACGATGAGACGAGGCTCCTCGACGGATCCTTTGTTGACCGCTAAGATGGCTCCCATGCCCAGTTCTTCCATCTCTTTTTTTCCTAGTATTTCAATTTCAAAATCATATTTTTCCGCTAGCTCTTTTGCGTAGTCAGCCAACTTCGTTGCAGTCAAGATGTTTGGCGGCGTATTGACGAGCGTCCGTGCCTCATTCACCGCGTTTGCATATGTACTGCCCACTTCGAAAGCAGCCTTCAATTCATCTTCATCTGCCGATGTCAAAAATGTCACTGATTCCAAATCGACATCTTTCTCGTTCGAATTTGTCTTATACCCTTCGAATTGGTATGAGCCCATGCCGATCCCTTCCCCGGCTGCAAAGACGACATCTTCACACGTCAATTCCTCATTCGTGAACGGGGCCGTCCAAATGGCTACTGACGATGCTCTTGAAGATTTTAGCTCTTTTCCTAAAGCTGCAAAGGATTGACGCAAACGATCCACCGTCAATTTTTTAGTTGCGCCTAGGCCGATAAAAATGACACGCTCATATCCTCGCGCTTCCAAAGCAGGCATCTTGACGATTTTTTTGAAGTCAGTCTTAACATCGCCGGATTTGATCCAATCCATAAGACGCGAGCTGAATGAGTCGGCGAATGTATTCCAGCCTTCAACATTTTCCGGATGTTCCGGCACGCCAACAATGAGCACTTCCGATTTCAGATTTCCAAAATCGGGTTCGATAAATGATGCTTTCATTTGACTACCTCCCACTTTTCATACATCCTCTATTATATACCAACAGGCTGTCGAACCAAAAAGAATCATTTCAAAAAAGTCGGACTTTCGGTCTTCAATGACAACTGATATGGTATACTATTTGTAGAATTTTCATTAGAAAAGGAGTGGAATCATGTCCTTATTGCAAAACACTCCGCTCCTCGCGGCATTATTTGCGATCTTTTTCGCCCAATTCGTTAAAATTCCAATCCACTTTTTATTGACGAGGAAATTGGACTGGAAATTGATGACGTCCACTGGCGGCATGCCGAGCTCCCATTCAGCCGCAGTGTCTGCATTGACGACAGCCATCGCTTATGAAGTCGGCCTCGGCTCTCCATTATTCGCCGTGTCTGCCATTTTTGCAGTCATCGTCATGTTCGATGCAACCGGCATCCGTTATCAGGCAGGCCAGCAAGCATTAATCATTAATCAAATGAGGGTGGATTTTCAAACTTTCGTGACAGAGGTGAAAGGCTGGCCACAGAAAGACGGACAGCAAAAGATCATGGAGCTGAAAACCCTTCTTGGCCATAAGCCTAGCGAAGTCTTTGCAGGTTCAATGACGGGCATTTTCATTTCCGTCATCACGTATTCATTTTTAGTGTCATAAACAAAGAAAAAGGTGCTCCCTTGTAGGGGCACCTTTTTCTTTGCGTATCCATTAGAACATTTGATATCCTTGCTTCCTGAGCAGTTTAATGACAAACCCTGAAATGATGGCGCCAACTAGCCCGCTTGCAAGAATGATAATATCGGCTGCATGAAGAGACATGATTTTTTCGCCGAGCAACCCGAAAGAATGGCCCGGTTTTGTGAAATACTCATATACTTTCACTTCATCGATAATCATTATGACGACTATCGGATAGACGATAGCCATCAACCACGTCATACGGAGTAGCATATTTAACAAGAAGCCTATTCCGAAAAACATGACCATGAAAATAATTATGGATAAAACGACATGCGTCAATGAAATTGTTCCCAAATTGTCTACCTCCGCTTTCCATTCATCATTTTACAGGAACGGTTGCACGCTTTCAATAAAACGATGGCAATTCAATGATTTGTCGAAATTTGAACACTACTTCTATCATTTTTTATAAAATAGCTTATAAGATGTATAACCGAACCAGTCTCCCGGATCCATCTGTTCCATTTCCAACAGGCCTGATTCAATTGCCCTTTCGGCAATCTCTTTGATCATTGCGGATACATTAGGTAGATCCTTCAATTCGAATGGAGTTTTCCAGGCGACTTCCGAGATTTCCTCCTCTTGGGGAGTTAAGAGCTGATCTTCATTCAGAGGGCTCAATAGGAAAATTGCCAAGTTATCGCTAATATCCCCATTCAAGATGCCGGTACGGAAACCGACCATCCCTTCCAATTTGCAATCAAGCCCTGTCTCTTCCTTCACTTCACGGATGGCGGCTTGGTCGGCTGTTTCATTTCCTTCCACAAATCCCGCAGGCAGCGACCACATCCCTTTCAATCCGCTATATGTCTTTTTGACAACGAGCCATTGGCCTTTACTGTTCATGACAATGCCGGATGCCCCGAGCCATACATTTCCGCGCTTCTTTTTCGCCATAGATATCCTCCCCTCCTAAAAAAACACCCGCCACTGAATAGGCGGGTGTGTTATAAATTATGATTTCGGATCTTATTTAAGTAAGTTGAATTTACCTTTTTTAATCGTCAGGCCTAATCCACCGATCATGTAAAGGGAACGGTTGTCTACCATCTTTTTCATGAATGATGCTTTTTTACCCATCAATTTCTTGCCGAAAGCAACACCGATTGCATCGTCGTCACCTAGGGAAGCGATGGCACCTTTAATATCCGGAACGAACTCGGATGTCGGGTTGCCTTTGATCAATGCGATCAAGTTGTTCGCACACATATCACCTTGTTGCATCGCAATTTGCGCTGTAGGAGGGTATGGACGGTTTGTCTCTTCATTGATCATCAATGCACAGTCACCAACGATGAATACGTCATCATGGCCAGGAGCACGAAGGTCCTTCTCGACTTTAACACGTGCACGCATGTTTTCAATGCCAGTTTGTTCGATCAGGCGGTTGCCTCGAACTCCAGCTGCCCATACGACAGTGCCGGCTTTGATGAATTCAAACTCATCTTCACCTTTTTTAATGTTGACGCCTTCAGGAGTCGCTTCCACAAGCGGAGTACCGATAGAGAATTCAATTCCTTTGGCTTTCAATTGTCTAACAGCATAGTCGACCAATTCAGGATCGAATCCTGGTAAAACCATCGGCGCCGCTTCTACACAGATGACCCGAACCTTCTCTTGCGGGACATCGAACTCTTTGCATAGTTCAGGTACGCGGTTTCCAAGTTCCCCTAGGAATTCAATTCCAGTGAAGCCAGCTCCGCCGACAATGATTGTCAAACGGCTGTCATCTTTCTCATCTTCAAGTGACCATGTTGCAAATTGATATTCGATATGTTCACGGATTTGACGAGCCGCTTTCACGTTGGCGATAGACAATGCATATTTGTCCAAACCAGGAATGCCGAACGTTTCACCTTCGAAGCCTAACGCAATGACAAGATAGTCGTAAGTATGCGTACCGACATTAGACGTGACGACTTTTCCTTCGATATCGATCGCTTGAACTTCCGCTTGAACGAACTTTACTTTTCCTTCGTTGATGACATCTTTGATATCATAGCGAACTTGTTCAGGCGATAATGTTCCAGCAGCCGCTTCATGTAACCAAGTCGACTCGTAATGATATTCATTTTTGTTAATTAGTACGATATCAGCCTCGTCAGCGCCGATGGATTTTTGCAAGTTGACGACTGTGGATAAACCGCCGTAACCCGCACCTAATACTAAGATTGTCGGTCTTTTCACGAAAATCGTAACCACCTTTATTTTTATTATGTGCCGGGTCCGTTGAAAATCGGTTTATACAACGATTTGCTCAGTCCTGGCATTTGCCTTAATTCGACAAACTTCTACTATTCAATAGTAGCCGTTTTGGTAAGCCTTTTCAACATCATAATGATAAAAATCATTAATTTGAATATAACAATAAAACCCTCTCCATCCAGATGAACCCGGAGGCTTCTGGATGAGGGAGGGATTGTAAGTACTTGCGCCTTGGCTGAATAATGAGCTTAGTCACAAGATTCCGGTGTGCCGACTTTCTTAGCCGTTCTGAATGAAGTTCCGCAGCCGCATGAAGCGATGGCGTTCGGGTTCTCAATCGTGAATCCGCCGCCCATCAAAGACTCCTTGTAATCGACCTTCGTCCCTTCAAGGATACCCGCATCTTCTTTTGAAACGACAATTTGAATGCCGTGTTGGGTTAAGTGATAATCTTCGTCCGATTTTTCCTGTTCGAAGCCTAAGCCATATGTCAAACCGCTGCAACCGCCGCCGTTTACTGCGACACGAAGGAACGAGCCTTCCTCGCCGTTATGAGTCATCATTTCCTTCACATGAAATGCCGCAGCTTCAGTAATTTCAACGTATTGTTTCATTTACATCCACCTTCTTCGCTTTTCCTCTATCATATCAGTGATTTTACCGATTACGCAATGATATTCACTCAATCCGAATCAAGTTGATGTATAATAGAACGAATTGTACGAAAGGATGATGATGATTGGAAATAAGTCCGACGTATGTGAAGAAAATGGAATGTCTAAACTGCAAAGAGAAATTTACGACAACAAAGATCCGTTCACGCTTCGTCCGTGTTACGAAGCATGAGAGCGATTTTAAACCGATATACGCGGATTCTAGTGTCAATCCGATTTTATATAATGTGGCTGTTTGCCCGAAGTGCGGATTCGCCTTCACTGATGAGTTTTCCAGTTATTTTGCACCGAGTGTGAAAGAGGAAATTGCACAAAAGATAACTTCCCTATGGAGCGGCAGGTCGTTCGGGGA
Organism: Sporosarcina sp. Marseille-Q4943; assembly: GCF_943736995.1. Classification (GTDB taxonomy): domain Bacteria; phylum Bacillota; class Bacilli; order Bacillales_A; family Planococcaceae; genus Sporosarcina. The sequence continues at coordinate 742,607 of NZ_OX031157.1, forward strand.
TGAACGTACAATCGACGAGGCGATTGAAGCTTATAAACTCGCTTATGTCAGTGCGAGTGTGAAGAGGGAGAAGTCATTGACGATGGCAGGCATTATGCTACGGATCGCTTGGCTGTATGATGACAAGGAAGACATTGAATCTAGCAAACGGTTCAGGACAGTATCACGAAATTTGTATACAGAGGCGTATACTTCGGAGGATCATGCCGGGACGCAAATGTCCGAGACGAGAGTTTTGTATTTAATGGCCGAACTATCTTATCAAATCGGTGATATGGATGAGGCCATCCGGAACTTTTCAAGGGTGATTGAAAGTCAAAGGACGTCGACCGATCCTCACATTATCGAGATGGCTAAAGAAAGATGGCAGGAGATCAGGGAGCAGCGCGAGAAAAATGCTCACTCCTAAATGAGGTGGATGGCTTTGGGCGCGGGGCGGCTTGCTTTGGACGCGAAACGATTCACTTTGGGCGCGGAGCGGCTCACTTTGGGCGCGCTTTAATAAATTGAAAACAAAAGAGACTGCCGCAGAAATTTCTTCTGGACAGTCCCTTTTTCACTTAGAATACTTGCTCGACTTCTACGACTCCAGGTACTTCTTCGAGCAAAGCTCGTTCAATACCTGCTTTCAAAGTGATTGTTGAACTTGGGCATGTGCCGCAAGCACCTAGGAGACGAAGCTTAACGACTCCCTCTTCAATATCTACGAGTTCACAGTCTCCGCCATCCCGAAGCAGGAATGGGCGCAATTTATTTAAAACTTCTTGTACGGGTTCCATCATCGCTGTATCTGTCATTGTATTATTTCTCTCCTTTCCTTATACTTATTATAAACTGGATTGAAGAAAAAATCCAATAGAGAATCGGAAGGAGTGAGAATCGTGGAGAATCAGAAAGTGAAAATCGAGATTTACGGAGCGGATGTTATTTGCGCGAGCTGTGTGAATGCGCCATCTTCAAAAGATACATACGAGTGGCTGCAGGCAGCAATTGGCAGGAAGTATCCGGACCAGCCATTTGATATTGAATATATCGATATCGAATCGGACATCGCAGATCCAAAACAGAGAAGCATTGCGGAGCAAGTGAGGAATGATGAATACTTCTATCCTCTTGTCATCATCGAGGATGAAGTGATCGGTGAAGGCTATATCCAGTTGAAGCCGGTTTTTAATGAATTGGAAAAGCATGGATTCATTCCAGCTTGATGTTAGTATTGATAATGAAGCTCGTTAACTGAGAACCAAAAAACCTTTTCCGCGTGTTGTGGAAAAGGTTTTTACTATTATCCATTATGCCATTTGTACATCCATAACACACCCGACTTCAACAGTCTTGCAATGCGTCCTGTTACGGTGCGGTCTGCAAGATAGGCGAAGCCTTGTTTCTTTCCTAGTGAGCCCATGAAGCCTTTGAGCTTGATTTCAGGCATCTCTTGTGGCAAAGGTTCCTTGTTCCATACGAGACGAAGCACACGGACGATTTGCTCCGCTTGCTCCTCCGCAAGCTGGGCGCTCGGCGCGTGAGGCAGGTCGGCGATGTCACCGACGACATACGCATCTTCGTAGCCCGGAATTTGGTGATATTGGTTCAGCACGATGCGTCCCCTGTTCATTTCCACGTCCAGTTCACGTGCGATTGCAACCGGCTGGATTCCGGCGGTCCATACGACGGCGTCGACATGGATTTGGTCTTCGTGATTGTAGAGGACATTCTCTTCGACTTTCGTTATGTTCGAGTTTGAAATGACTTCTACCTCATGTTTGTCGAACCAATCTTTGACGTAATTGCTGAGTCGTTCTGGGAAGTCCTTTAGGATGCGTGGTCCCCTGTCGAATAATTTAATTTTCAAATCCGGCCGGCTTTCTCGCAATTCACTCGCCAACTCGATTCCGCTCAAGCCAGCGCCGACAATGCCGACTGTCGCACCTCCGCCAAGACCTTGAAGCAGTTTGTATGTGGCGCGCGATTGGCCGATTGTCTGGATGCTGCTTGTGTATTCCGCTGCTCCCGGTACGTCATGGTAGTTATCCTCGCATCCGAGTCCGATGACAAGCTCGTCGTAAGAGATCTCTTCACCGTTTTTGAGAGCGATCGCTTTGTCTTCCAATTTAATTTTCGCGATTTCCCCTTCTACGACCTTAAGATTTTCATGTGTAGGTAAGGCGACACGGATGTCCGAGTCTGGTGCCGTTCCCGCTGCCAATGCATAAAATTCTGTTTTAAGACTATGGAAAGGTGTTCTATCAATCAATGTAATTTCCAAATCGGCGGGCAATTCTTTATTGAGTAGACGAAGCAAAATTCGCATATTACCGTAGCCTGCACCTAATAACACTAGTTTTCTCATAGTTTTCTCCTTTGCCAATCGTATTTCCGATTTATTCCCATCATGATTATAACAGTTTGTGACATGTTTCACAATAAGACATCCTATTTGACGGCTGATGAAAATAAGAGTAGCATGCCAAGTAGGTGAGGTGATCGTCGTGAATCCGATCGTAGAATTCTGTATGAGCAATCTTGCTAACGGTTCACAGAAGACATTGGAAGCGTTGGAAAGGGATCCAAATATAGATGTGCTGGAATATGGCTGTCTCAGTTATTGCACGAAATGTGCTGAAGGATTATATGCACTCGTCAATGGTGAAGTCGTCGAAGCAGACACACCAGAAGAATTGACGGAGCGGATTTATCAATTCATAGAAGAAAATCCTTTATTCTAATCTCAAAAGCGGAGAGTGGCGTTTAGTTCCGACAGTTAAATCAAAGATGTGCTCGTAACGCTTTGCTTTTACTCGCAAAAGCCGTTCTGCGTGACGGCTTTCGCTGGAGGACTTGAAAAAAAGGCGCTTTTGCCTTTTCTTTCAAGACCGAAGCGACCCGAGAGGCTGCCACCCGGAGCTAGACGAAGACAAGAAAGAACCGTAATTTTCATTGCGGTTCTTTTTTATTCCAATCTGCAAGGCTTTTGTAAAGATATGTCGGTAGCTCCAACTGCGCCTTCACCGTCTCCAAACTTGTCACGCCGCCCTCTACATAGATTGTATCGATGCCGAAGCGGATTCCTGCCTGGATGTCGGTTTCGTAGTTGTCACCGATCATGATCATTTCGTCTTTCCTATACCCTTTTTGTTGAATGAAATGCAACAAATGCGGCTCCGGTTTTCCAATAAAGATAGCAGTGCGATCCGTCGTCGATTCCAGAAGCTTCACAAACGAGCCATTCCCCGGGACGAGCCCTCTTTCTGTCGGGAATGCTCGATCGCCATTCGTCGCAATAAAACGCGCCCCTGCGCGAATCGCCAAACTGGCGGCAGCGAGTTTTTCATATGTAATGCTGCGGTCGATTCCAATGACAACGACGTCCGGATTTTGTGAGGTCAGCTCAAACCCTTCCGAAACTAGTGCTTGTTCTAGCCCTTCTTCGCCAATCATCATGATGGATGCACCTTCGAATTGCTCTTTGCAATATTTTGCGGAAGCAATGGCCGATGTCATGATCTGTTCCGGAGTTGTCTTAATTCCCATCCGGTGGAGTTTCGTTTGAAATTGGTTTGCCGTCTGAGAAGAATTATTCGTTATATAATAAGGTTCAATGCCACTTCGCTGAAGTTCTTCAATTAAGACAGCAGCTTCCGGAATCACTTCATTTCCCCGGTAGACCGTCCCATCCAAGTCAAAGCAAACCGCTTTATAGTTGTCCATCTTTACTGCTCCTGTGGGCTGAAGGCGGAAACAGGACCGAGTTCATTCTCCAAGTAATGCCTCACCTTAACCGGGAATGCTTTCATTTCTTCCTTTGTTTCATGTAAAACCGCTTCAATCTCTTCATTGTCCACTTCAACAAATTCCCGAACAATCATTTTTCGGAGTCCGATCACTTTTTTCAACGGGCCACTCATTTCAGGCGTAATCACTTTCTCATCTTCCATGATGTCGATAATATCGTCATAGCTGCCCGGATCACGCATAATGAAGCCATCAATCATAGAATTGCCTACGTCGATGATTGACTCGACGAGCGTATGTGCAATCCTTTCAAGTGCTAGCGATTGGACTTTGCTCTCATTCCATTTTTGATGCCCTTCAAATAAAGCGAGAAGGCTTTCCATATAAGCAAGTGTTTCATTAATTTTTTGACGGTCGATAAAGTACAAAGTTGTTCCCTCCCGGTAGTCTAAACTCAAATCCATCATATCATAATGGGCACACGAATAAACCGCCTTGTACACAGCATCCTATGTACGTAGCGGTTCATCCATCCTATTCCTGTTCGACCGGCTGCACCTTCACCTTGCCGACTTTTTGAAGGACAAAGTAGGCACATCCGAAATTACAGTATTCATAAAGATAATCCTGTAACGTGCTTATTTTCGTTTCATATGTCGCCTTGGAATTACGGTCTTCGTAAAAACCTTTCAGCCGGAGCTGACCGTAACCCCAATCGCCTAAAATATAGTCGTATTTGGACAGCACATCGCTAAACCTTGCGACCAATGCTTCCTCGTTGAAACCATCCCGGTAATCCGTAATAATTTCATATTCGTAGTTATTTATTGTTACCAAACTTATCACCGCCATTTCAGCTATGCACCGTTGTTGATTCTAACAGAGCGTCCCCGATCCGCTGTTTTTCTCTTGCAGCGGCATTGACCTGTTCGTCCGCATGATAGCTTGAACGTACCAATGGACCCGCTTCACAATGTGAAAATCCTTTAGACATTGCAATTTTACGAAGCTCTCCAAATTCTTGGGGCGTGTAATACTTTTGGACTTTCAAATGTTTTTTCGTAGGCTGCAAATATTGGCCGATTGTCATAATGTCGACTTTATGTGCACGTAGGTCATCCATCGTTTCGATGATCTCTTCCCATGTCTCGCCAAGCCCAAGCATTAAGGAAGATTTCGTCGGGATTTCCGGATACATTTCTTTTGCACGGAGAAGAAGCTCCAAAGAACGATCGTATGTCGCTCTTGCTCGGACTCTCGGCGTCAACCTACGGACTGTTTCGATATTATGATTTAGTATGTCCGGCTTTGCGTCCATTAAGCGCGCTAGATTATCATAATCCCCTCCCATGTCGGAAGGCAACACTTCAACAGTCGTAAACGGGTTTTTGCGACGTATGGCACGGATCGTTTCAGCAAATACAGCTGATCCGCCGTCTTTCAAGTCATCTCTCGCAACCGCTGTAACTACGACATGCTTCAAGTTCATAAGGGAAACGGAATCCGCGACGCGTTCCGGTTCAGCCAAATCGAGCTCATTCGGCAATCCGGTTTTCACTGCACAGAAACGGCAAGCGCGTGTACAAATAGCGCCTAGAATCATAAATGTAGCCGTACGGCGCTCGCCCCAGCATTCATGGATGTTTGGACAGCGTGCTTCTTCACATACGGTATGTAAGTTTTTTTCACGCATTAATTTTTTTAAGTCCGTATAGTTTTCGTTCGTGTTCAATTTAATTTTAAGCCAATCGGGCTTTCGAACATGTTCTGTCTTTTTCCCTATTTCTGGTCTACATGACACGATAACCGACTCCATTCCTAGTTGCTTGTTTTGCAGTATATCACTTCTGTCAATGTAACATATATTCTGACATCCAACAACTATTGATAATATAGAGAAAACTGGATTTCCGCTACAATCCATGCTAAATATCAAATAATAAAAAGAAAGCGCCGTGTAATAGGCGCTTTCTTTGTAGGTTACTCATTTCATACAGAGTCAGGCTCTGCCTTTGGATTTGGATACTGCCCAAAATATACTTCCCGCAAGTCCTCCCCAAATGACGAGGATTCCGAGAATCATCATGAAAATAGCTCCACCGCTCATAGCGAATCCTCCTTATCGATTATCGTAGTCTGTTGAGTTCGTTGCATTCTTGTTCCATTTCATTACCGTAAAGATGATTGCCATGACGATGGCGAATAATGCTACCATCCAGCCGGTTGACATGATGAAGGCGTTCGAATATCCTTCGTAGTTTCCATTATCAGTCTCATGCAATTTGAAAATATTGATGCGCAGCAAGTCGAACATCATATACCCGAGGACAATCGGTGTAATGACGCTCAGGCAAACTTTCCACCATGTGCCGACACGTATATCCGAGATTTCATTCGCATGCGATTCGAAAACCCCAAGCTTTTTGAAGACCCAAGCAATCATGATGACTTCCACCAAACCGATTGCGGCTACACCGAACTGGTTGATGAAGTAGTCTGCGACATCGAGGAAATACAAACCGCCGCGTGTAGCGAACAGCAATGAGATAATTGCTGCAAGCCCTACACCGAAAAGGACGGACTTCGTACGCGAGATATTGAATTTTTCCGAAATCCCTGCGATATACGTCTCACAGATCGAGATGAGCGATGTAAGACCTGCCAAGACGAGTGACAGGAAGAACAAGGCTCCGAAAAGTCCATTCATCCCAGGCATCTCATTAATGATTTTCGGGAAAACAACGAACGCGAGTCCAACGCCTGCGGAAGCAACTTCTGCAACCGACGTGTTCGCTTGTGTCGCCATGAAGCCTAGTGCGGCGAAAACTCCGATTCCAGCAAGCAATTCGAATCCTGAATTCGCAAATCCAGTAATAAATGCGTTATTTGTAATATCCGATTTCTTCGGCAAGTAACTTGAGTATGTGATCATGATGGCAAAGGCTATCGAAAGACTGAAGAAGATGTGTCCATATGCCGCTACCCATACTTGTGAATTTGCCAATTTGCTCAAGTCTGGTTTGAAGAATGCATCTAGACCGAGCGCCGCCCCGTCAAGAGTGATTGCCCGGATGACGACAAGAAGGAATACGACGACTAGCGTCGGAATGAAAATCCTGTTTGCCAACTCGATTCCTCGTTTGACTCCTGCTAATAGAATAATGAAGGCGATTGCCCAAACGAGGATGAGCGGAATAAGCACTCCTGGCACAAGCCCGCCGACATCTCCTGGAGTATCCGCCAAGTTCAGTACGCTACCGAACAGGAATCCTCCAGTATCATCCCCCCATGCCATATTGAAGGAATAGATTGTGTACTTCATTGCCCAAGCGATGATGACTGCATAATACGTTGAGATGACGAATGAGACGAATATGCCCCACCATCCCAACCACTCGGCCCCTTTTCCTTTCATACGAAAGAATGATAGAGGCGCAGAACCACGATACTTATGACCTATCGTGAATTCCATGATCAAAATCGGAATACCTGCGGTCAGAAGTGCAAATAAGTATGGAATAAAAAATGCCCCTCCGCCGTTTTCATACGCAACATATGGAAAACGCCAGATGTTACCTAAACCGACAGCCGATCCAACAGCCGCTAAAATAAAGCCGGCACGGGTCCCCCATTGTGAACGCTGTTCCATTACAATTCCCCTTTCCTTTGTACCTACTAAAAGTTTACCATTTTCAGATTATTATATAATCTTTAAATAAGTATATCCGTCTTAGTATCTATTGTCAAAATGTTTTTTATTGAAAAAATACCCAATTTGAATTATGACTTTTCCCCTTTGTCGGTGTAAATCAAAAGAGTTGAAGGTAGTGCAAATTTATGATTGGCGATCTCCATATATGTCCGGTTTATGATGAAACAATAAAAAAACTGCCACCTCCGCCGAATGACTAGCGGTTGTGACAGTTTACATTGGTTAGAAGGAAGTCGCTTTCACTTCTACTTTGTTCCGTTTTGATGTCCATACAGTGAATAAGGCAGTAATTAGGACGACGACTGCAGCAAGGCCGATCCAAACCGACCCTGTGAGCCCAAGGACTAAGTAGCCGATTATAGCAATGCCGGCTGAAATTAAAGCATATGGGAGCTGTGTCGATACGTGGTCCATATGGTTGGATCCTGCGCCCGTTGATGAAAGAATCGTCGTATCGGAAATCGGTGAACAGTGATCGCCGAAAACGGCCCCTGCCAATACAGCAGATAATGCCGGAAGTAGCAGTTCTGGCTCCGCATTGATCATAATCGTTCCGGCAATCGGAAGAAGGATGCCGAAAGAGCCCCACGAAGTCCCTGTCGAAAACGCCATTAATCCAGCGAGGACAAACATGATGACTGGCAGGAAGTTAACAGGTACATTTGACTGTTCCACGACACTTGATAAGAAAGGACCGGTTTCCAATACGCCAATCAAATGCGTCAATCCCCATGCGAAAATTAAAATAAGAATTGCTGGCATCATCGCGCTGATGCCACTCATAAACGCTTTGCCTACAAGGCTATAGGAAGCTGTCTCGTTTTTCCCCATTTGAGAAATATAAAGGACCGCTGCCAATACTGTACCCGCAAGACCACCAACCATCAATGACAATGGAACGTCGGTGTTTTCAAAAATGGTCCAAATGCTTGACGATCCGCCGATGCGATAGCCTGTCCAAAGCATCATCCCTAATGTAACGATGACTAGAGTGATGATCGGTGCAATCAAATCAATGACACGTCCATAGGAGTGTACAGGGAAATCCTCTTTCAATTGACCCGGGATTTCTTTTTTCGGATCGAAAAGTTCGCCTTTTTCTTGGGCGCGCGTTTCATGTCTTTTCATTTCAAAGTAATCGATATTTGTCCAGGCAAAGAAAAACACCATTGCCAATGTAGCGATAACGTAAAAATTCATCGGCGCCATCATTAAAAACGCGGATAGCGGCGAGTAGCTGATTGCAGCAGACGTGCCAAAGATAAGAGCCAATTGGCCGATGAGAAATGCCCCCCAGCTGGAGATCGGCGAGATAACGCAAATCGGAGCGGATGTGGAATCGATGAAGTATGCCAATTTCGCCCTTGAAATGCGATGCTGATCCGTAATCGGCCGTGCAATTTGCCCGACAGCCAATGAATTGAAATAATCATCCACGAAAATGAGGATTCCAAGGAGCACTGTCAACAACTTCGCCCCACGTCTCGTTTTAATACGCTTGACTGCCCATTCCGCAAACGCCCTGCTTCCGCCAGATAAGCTGACAAATGCAGTAATGACTCCTAATAATAAAATGAAAACCATGATGAAAATATTATACGTATTCACTTCCCCTTCAGACCAGAAAGAGACAATCATTGCAGTCCAAAGATTTTGCAACGTATCGACCGGTGAAAAGCTTGCGACCAATAATGCCGCTGTTACAATTCCCGATCCAAGTGATAATAATACCCTTTTTGTCGCCAACACCATAACAATTGCCACGATTGGCGGCAAGATTGAAACCCAAGTGCCTATCATAAAAACATTCCTCCAATTTTTCGGAACGGTAGGTAAACAAAAGCGTAGGACGCCTGTTTAGAGGCGACGGGCATAAGGCGAAGATGCGGCGTGGCGCTTTTTGCCACAAAGCATCTTTGACTTATGACCCCGAGCCTCTGGCGACCGGAGCTAGACGCAGAATAAAAAAACCGACACCCGTTACACTAGAATGTGTAATAGGTGTCGGCTTATTCTACGGTTCGTTTGTAAGATAATCTAAGATGTTTTATCTAACGTACGATCTGTAGCTCATCATGCGATATACGCATGACAGTGTCATTCCTATTCGGAATGACCCCAGCATGAATGGATAGGCAACCCAGTACATGCTTCGGCAAAACTTCCTTTCACGGGCGGTCATCGATGCCAATCTCGCGTCCATTACTAATAAGCCTTGCAGCCTCTACCTAATCGGTGTTCCTCTTGTACTACTAGCGTAACAGGTAATCCGCCTTTTTTCAAGAGCTTATTATTCTCCGCCACCTATGATCGGATACGGCACTTCTATTTGAGGGGGGTTATCCCCTCCCCGATTATATATTTGAGGAATAGGACTTTGTATTAAACCGATTGCAACAGGTATCTTCTGTTCCACGACACTTTTCCGCGTCGCCAAAGGAACGATGATTTGGACGTTGACCGTAACTAAAATATTCACTTCGACCATTGCGTTGTTAATGCCGAACTCTGTAATACCCGTATCGACCGTCGTCTGTGCTTCCCCAATGACATGGAACCGAATAGGAATTTTAGGGCCAAAGTTCCCAATCATAGGGATGCCCGTCGCTTGCCCCATCGGCACGAAAAAGACGACTCCTCCATCAGCTTCCATTGCCTCAGGATCATATTCGATATTTTCACTGAGAGGCAGCATTTCCAAATTTCCGCTCTCAGCCATTTTAAGATGCGCCTCTACAAGGCTATGTATCTCAGCCCTCGTTTTATTAATGATTTCAGCATTCAATGTATTTGTCACCATTCCAGGTGAATCATTCGGTACATTTTCGATGATTTCATTCACATCATAAATATCAGTGGACCTTGATTTAATTGCCTGGGTAATGACATGCGCTGCAATCCTCTCCGTTTCAACTTCCGCGTATTGCAGATAAATCGGAGTGAGTTTCGAGTTAACAAAATACAGAAACAGGGCGATTGTCACAAAGAATGCCGGAAAAAGAAGCGGCAACAGGCGGCGCTTCCTTCGAGGTCTGCCATTATTACTGGAACGGCGATACCTATTCCATTTTTTATAATTTCGAGACGACTGCCCATAAAATCGCAAAACGACCCCTCCTGCCTAATATTATGCAGGACCGGAGTCGTTCATTCTTATTCGAGAAGTGCTATCAGCTTCATCCTTATTGACTCTGCTGTCTCTTTTCATCCCGTACCAAACGAATACATCCCGAATCAGTTCGGGCATATGATACTCTTTTTTCGCCTCTTTCAAAATGGGGAAAAAGAAGCCGAATGTGAACATGTCTAGCGTTGCCAATTTGAAGGTTTTTCCTGCAACGACTTTCCGATTGCCCGCATACAGTTCCCCGTCGCTTTTTCTGAAGAGCCTTTCAAATATCATTTTACCCATGAACGTTCCACGAAAGCCGAGCCCTTTGATTTCCGTTTCCGGCCACGATTCGTTGCCTGCGAGCTTATAAACTTCCAGTAGCTCCGCCCCGTCCAGCGTGATTGTACAAGGATTGATTGGATGGGGGAGCAAAGAGTGTACCATGCGTTTCGTCACCCAGCCTTTTTCGAGGCTTCCTAAGAAAATCCCTGCGTTGAACATGGCACAATCCGCACCCGTATAATCGATTAGTGCCCTTCCGAAAAACGAGGACATCGGACTTTCCACGAAGAGCTGTTGTTTTAACGGACTTGCGTTATAAAAGACTTTTTTCTCCAGCGCTTCATTCCCCGCTTGGATGAGATCATTTACATCCTGGATATCTTCTTCCCGGCTTTCCATCTCGTTCACATGGACAACTTCCGCTCTTTTCTCGACGACAGTCTTACTATCCAGATCGATGTGGAGTTCAACATGCCCTACATATTCACCAAACTTGCCTGTGGCGGCTAGCAAGGTGTCATTCACCATTTCACCTTCCGGGAATAAATGATGTGTATGCGCACCTAAAATGATATCGAACAGCTCACATTCTGCAGCAAGAAGCCTGTCTTCATTCACACCTAAATGCGAAAGGCAAATAAGGATATCCGTTTTATGCTGAATTTCCATGGCCACTTTTTTCAGTACATGCCTCGGCTCTTCGATATGCCATCCCAATTTCGCATAAAAAACCGTGTACATCGCTGTCGCGCCGATGATTCCGACCTTTACGCCTCGAGCCGTTTCGTATATTTTATAAGGCTCCAGCCATTTCGGGAATGAATCATCCGTCTCCGTTAAATTGCAAAGGACGACGTCGAATTCCGCACCTTCATAAAGGGTATTCAATGCTTTTTTGGACATCGTAATGCCTTCATTATTGCCGATCGTCACCGCATCATATCCAGCGCTGTTCAGCAATGCGACATTTCCCTTGCCGGTCGTTCCTTCTGTAAATGGATGCGACCTGTCAACGTGGTCTCCAATGTCAAAAATGAAGCAAGCCTCTTCATCTGAATCGTGCAGCTGTCTCTTGGAATGGAGATGCCTACTGATTTTCGGCCAACTGTCAAAATGGCTATGGATATCATTCGTATGATATAAATGGATTGTTTCAATACCGCGTTTCATAGCTCAACCCCAAATCCCCTCGATGATTGACCTTACTCCGAATAATAACAGCATAATCCGCAACACGAGGACCAATGTATCCGAATTCATCTTCTTATTGAGCATCGTCCCGATCATGCCGCCGATATAAGCGCCCGGAATGACCGGAAGTGCATATAGCCAAGGCACATGCCCTAAAGAGATATGCGTGGCGGAGTTCACGATAGCTGACAGGAACACGATGAACATCGATGTACCGACTGCGATATGCGGCGGAAATAGGAAAAGAAGAATTAGCGCCGGTACAATCATCGTTCCGCCTCCGATGCCGAATAGGCCGGATGCAAATCCGATGATGAATGTCAGTATGAGTGCGAACCAGATTGGATATCCATACACATGTGTCTCTCCATGTGAATCAATAAACGTCCTCGGTTTGCCGCGCTCTACAAACCAATGAATCGGTTTTAAATACTTGCGCGCTAGCAATAAGATAGAAAGGACAATGAGCAAGATGCCGAAGTATAAATTAAATGATGGTAAATCCATTCCTTTATTTACAAACGCCCCAATCATTAGCCCTGGTATGGAGCCCACGAAAAAGATCCATCCCGTCCGGAAGTCGACTGTCTTCCCTTTCATATGCGAAATGGTGGAAGAAAGACCGTTAAAGATCATCATGATGACTGAAATTCCGACGACGCTTTGCGGCGTGATGCCCGGAATCCAACCAAAATTAATGCCGACTAATAGTGTCAGCGGCACAAGTATCGTTCCGCCTCCGAGCCCGACAATCGACCCCATCACGCCAGATATTGCACCGATAATTGCCAATAACAGAAACGCCATTCTTATTCCTCCTCAAAAAAATCAAGCTGCTTAGGTGCGAGTGCCTGGAAGTCAATGCCCATCATTTTTTGAAAGCGTTTTGCGTTCTCGGCTGCATGGCCACCAGAATTATTGTTGAAAATGACAAACACGTTCTCCGTTTCGCTCTCCAATTTTCGGACCGCCTCGCGAATCTCCTCCAATTCAATGTCCGCGTAATTATAGAGATATCGGACTTTACGCCATGCTTCACTATCACCTGTTGTATTTTTCCAGCCATTCACATTCCTGCCATGAAGGCGGACAAACACTTTATCGTTGCGTGTTGTTTCGGCAACGAGCGGGACGCTGCCAACACCAGCTTGCGGCTCATCACATACGGTATGAATGAAATTCATTTCCTCAAGAAATGAAAGCGTCCTATCTTGCATGCTTGGAACGTACCATGATTGGTGGCGGAACTCTATCCCCACGTCGTACCCTTCTAACTGACTCCGAATGTATCTAATCTGTTCAACATTTTCTCTTTTGCAATCAAACCATGGTGGAAATTGAACGAGAATCATAGCAAGCTTACCGACGTCCCGCATCGGATCGATAGAAAGCTTGAACTGCTGAAACATTTCTTCAGGAGTTGAATATGGAAGCTTTCCTCGTTGATGTCCCGTCATCCCTTGATAGGCCTTCACGATAAACTGGAAATCGTCAGGTGTTTCATCGATCCATTTTCGGATATTGCGTTCCGGTTGGATGGCGTAAAAGGATGCATCGAGCTCAACGATTGGAAAGTGAGAGCTGTAATCGATCAATTTTTCATTTTTCTTGGAGGTTGGGGAATAGACGTCTGGATGGTCTCCCCACCCTGTCAATCCGACTTGAATCATAGTATCCCTCTTTTCCGATCGTAGATGAATATTGTCATCATATCATATGTGCATGGGGTGATTCCGCCATTTTGCATAGACGTGGCTTTAAAATGGATTTGTCGATTTGTAACCGGATTTCCGCTTCAGGTGGACGCTTTCCGCGGGCGAGCGGTGAGCCAATCGAACAGCGAAGGGTTCGATTTGCCGTATTTCTGCGCTTTTTGCAGAAATTAAGGCATCCTCATCCTGCTCCCAACGCTTCGCTTTTGCTCGCAAAAGCCGTTCTTCGTGACGGCTTTCGCAGGAGTCGCCACCTTCCGCTTCAATCCTCGTTAACGCGCCTAATAAATATTATATAAGAACTAAAAAAACCGCCTGCAATGAGGCGGTTTTTCGTACTCTTTTATTAACCGATTGAACCTTCCATCTCGAACTTGATAAGGCGGTTCATTTCTACTGCGTATTCCATCGGCAATTCTTTTGTGAATGGCTCGATGAAGCCCATGACGATCATTTCAGTCGCTTCGAGCTCAGGAATTCCGCGGCTCATCAAGTAGAAGAGCTGCTCTTCTGATACCTTGGAAACTTTCGCTTCGTGCTCGAGTGAAATATTGTCGTTAAAGATTTCGTTGTATGGAATCGTATCAGACGTCGATAATTTATCCATGATGAGCGTGTCACATTCGATGTTCGCACGTGCACCGTCTGCACGGCGGCCGAAGTGGACAACTCCACGGTACGTTACTTTACCGCCATGTTGGGAAATCGATTTTGAAACGATTGTGGATGACGTGTTCGGCGCCAAGTGCATCATTTTTGCTCCTGCATCTTGGTGCTGTCCTTTACCAGCCAAAGCGATGGACAATGTCAGACCGCGTGCACCTTCACCTTTAAGGATACATGCAGGGTATTTCATTGTAAGCTTCGAACCGATGTTGCCGTCGATCCATTCCATCGTTGCGTTTTCTTCACACACTGCACGCTTCGTAACTAGGTTGTAAACGTTGTTTGCCCAGTTTTGAATTGTTGTGTAACGGCAGTACGCATCTTTTTTGATGAGGATTTCAACGACCGCACTATGAAGTGAGTTCGTCGTGTAAACAGGTGCTGTACATCCTTCAACATAGTGAACGCTTGCGCCTTCATCAACAATGATCAATGTACGTTCGAACTGGCCCATGTTTTCCGAGTTGATACGGAAATATGCTTGAAGTGGCGTTTCCACTTTGATGCCAGGTGGTACATAGATGAATGAACCTCCAGACCAAACAGCAGAGTTCAAAGCTGCGAACTTATTGTCTGTGTTCGGAATGACTGTTCCCCAATACTTTTTGAATAGCTCTTCGTTTTCACGTAAAGCCGAGTCTGTATCTTTAAACACGATTCCTAGGTCTTCAAGTTCTGATTTCATGTTGTGGTAAACAACTTCAGATTCGTACTGCGCAGATACACCAGCAAGGTATTTTTGCTCAGCTTCAGGAATCCCTAGTTTATCAAATGTACGCTTGATTTCTTCCGGAACTTCATCCCACGAACGCTCTGTCGCTTCGGAAGGTTTTACGTAATATGTGATTTCGTCGAAGTTAAGCGAATTCAAATCTCCGCCCCATTGAGGCATCGGTTTACTGTAGAAGATCTCAAGGGATTTCAGACGATAGTCCAACATCCATTGTGGCTCTTCTTTCATTCTCGAAATTTCTTCAACAATTTCACGAGTCAACCCACGCTCCGAACGGAAAACAGATACGTCCTTATCTGCGAAACCATATTTGTAATCGCCAATATCAGGCATTTTCTTAGCCATCATTATTCCTCCGTTCTAACATTTGTCTTACCTTGCCCCAGTTGCCCGGCTATACAACTTTTCGCCGGGAACTGTTTTGTTTATTGCTCGGAATCTTGCCCGATTCCCTTTTCCATCGCCTTCCATGCGAGCGTTGCACATTTGATGCGCGCAGGGAATTTGGCAACGCCGGATAGGGCTTCAATATCACCGAAATCAATGGAATCATCGATTTCTTTTCCGAGCATCATGTCAGAAAACAAATGGGCATACTTCACTGCCGTGTCCACGTCTTTGTTTTTGATAATTTGTGTCATCATCGATGCGGAGGCCATGGAGATCGAGCAGCCTTCTCCTTCGAACTTGGCATCCCGTACGATGCCATCCTCCACTTTAAGTGTCAAATGGATGACATCTCCGCATGTCGGATTATTCATGTCGATTGTGACATTGTTCTCTTCCAGTACACCTTTGTTCCGTGGATTTTTATAATGATCCATGATGACTGAACGATATAGCTGGTCTAAATTATTTGTTGGCATTATTGGAAATACTCCTTTGCAATACGGAGTCCTTCTACGAGACGGTCAACATCTTCTTCCGTGTTGTACAGATAGAAGCTTGCACGGGCTGTCGCTGAACATTCTAGCCATTTCATAAGCGGCTGCGCACAATGATGACCTGCCCGCACTGCGATTCCGTTCATATCTAGTACCGTGGCAAGATCATGTGGATGGACATTATCCAAATTGAACGTCACGATGCCGGCACGCTTTTCAGGATCAAGAGGTCCATAAATCGTCAAACCGTCAATCGTGGACATTTTCTCCATAGCATAACCTGCAAGCTCGTGTTCATGCCGTTCGATTTGATCTAAGCCGATCTCTTCCAAGAAATCGATGGCAGCGCCCAATCCGATGGCGCCTGCAATGATCGGCGTTCCTCCTTCGAATTTCCACGGAAGCTCTTTCCATGTAGATTCGTAAAGACCTACGAAATCGATCATTTCACCACCGAATTCAACCGGCTCCATTTCATTCAACAACTCTTTCTTCCCATAAAGGACACCAATCCCCGTAGGGCCACACATCTTATGGCCTGAAAAAGCGAGAAAATCGCAATCCAGGTTCTGGACATCTAGTTTCATGTGAGGCGCAGCCTGCGCACCATCGACGACCATCACTGCGCCATGGGCATGCGCAATCTCTGTAACTTCCTTAATAGGGTTCATCGTGCCGAGTACGTTGGACACGTACATCATCGAAACGATTTTCGTACGATCGGTGACTGTTTGACGAACTTTATCAAGGGACAGAGTGCCATCCTCTTCCAAAACGACATACTTCAGGATTGCACCTTTTTCCTTTGCCAATTGCTGCCACGGAATAATATTGGCATGGTGTTCCATATGGGTGATGACGATTTCATCGCCTTCGCCGACATTCGCGCGGCCATAGCTTTGGGCTACCATATTGAGGGCTGTCGTCGTTCCACGATTAAAGATGATTTCCTCTGTGGATTTCGCATTGATGAACTTGCGGACTTTTTCACGCGCCCCTTCATAATGATCCGTAGCTCGATTGCCTAATGTATGGACGCCACGGTGGACGTTCGCGTTGTCGTGCAAGTAGTAGTCACTGATTGCCTCAATGACTTGCCGCGGCTTTTGGGAAGTCGCGGCACTGTCTAAATATACGAGCGGATGCCCGTTGATCTCCTGGTCAAGTATCGGGAAATGTTTGCGGATGTCTTTGCTGAGCATTAGCGCACTTTCCTTTCGATAACCTCCGTCAATTGCTTCTTGACACCTTCGATTGGCAATTTGCTTACTACAGGTGCAAGGAAACCATGGATGACAAGGCGTTCTGCTTCCTGTTGCGAAATTCCACGGCTCATCAAGTAGAACAATTGAAGCGGATCTACACGGCCTACGGATGCAGCGTGACCGGCAGTAACATCATCTTCATCGATCAATAGGATCGGGTTCGCATCTCCGCGGGCTTTTTCACTTAGCATCAAAATGCGTGACTCTTGGACCGCGTTCGATCTAGTAGCACCTTTGGCAATTCTGCCGATGCCGTTAAAGATGGAAGAAGCGGACTCCTTCATTACGCCGTGCTTCAGGATGAATGCATCTGTATCAAGTCCCCAATGGACGATTTCAGATGTGAAGTTCTGCCTTTGGCTTCCTCGGCCGACAACGACAGTCTTCATATCACTTGAAGAGCCGTTTCCGACGAGGTGCGTAATGTTTTCAGAGATCGTATCGCTGTCGTTCATCAACCCTAACGCCCATTCGATTCGGCTGTTCACTCCAGCAACTCCTCGGCGGTTGACGTAAGTCGTGAATCCTTTAGCAAGGACGTCCACTGCACCATAGATGATTTTCGCGTTATCGCCTGCGAAAACTTCTGCAATGATATTTGCCTGTCCTGCAGCCTCTTCGACTGTGGACAGATAGTTCTCCACGTATGTCAAGGAGCTGTTCGCTTCAGCTACGACGATGACATGGTTGAAGAGGGATGCTTGTGCGTCATCGTGTAAAAATAGAACTTGAAGTGGTTCTTTTACTTCGACATTTTTCGGCACATAGACGAATACGCCACCATTCATAAGTGCTGCGTGCAGCGCTGTAAGTTTATGTTCATCCACTTTCACGCCATCCGTCATGAAGTACTTTTTCAATAGATCGGCATGTTCGCGTGAAGCAGTGAAGATATCCGTCAAGATGACGCCTTGCGCTTTCAATTCCTCTGAAAGGGAAAGGAATGCTGGTGTATTATTATGTTGTACATAAACGTTCTGTTGATCTGCGCCGACCAATTCTTTCGCTTCGGCAGGCAAATCTGCAAGTGTGGCGTATGTAGAGCTTTCCACTGCATGTACAGGGAAATCTACAAAGTTCCACTTGTCGATTTTTGTTTTATCTGGTGTTGGCATCGGAAGCTGTTCCACTTTCGCTAACGCATCTGCGCGGAATTCTGCCATCCAATCGGCTTCATTCATGTTTGCGGAAAAAGAGCGGACGTCCTGTTCGGTCAATGCCATTGTTGTTTCAACCGTCATTTTGAATCGTCCCCTTTCTTAAGCTTCTTGTCCAACTGTTTCGTCTTCGATTCCTAATTCTTCTTTAATCCAGTCATAACCGCTCGCTTCAAGCTGTTTCGCAAGCTCCGCTCCGCCGGATTTCACAACTCTGCCTTGCATCATAACGTGGACAAAGTCAGGCGTGATGTAGTTGAGGAGGCGTTGGTAGTGAGTGATGATCAGGCATCCGAATCCTTCTCCGCGCATTTCGTTGATTCCGTTGGAAACGACTTTCAAAGCATCGATGTCGAGTCCGGAGTCGATTTCGTCAAGTACCGCAAATTTCGGCTTGAGCATCATCAATTGAAGGATTTCGTTGCGCTTTTTCTCTCCGCCTGAGAACCCTTCGTTTAGATAACGTGTTGCCATATCTTGATCCATTTCAAGGACGTCCATTTTGCTGTCCAATTCACGGATGAATTTCATAAGGGATATTTCATCGCCTTCTTCACGGCGCGCATTGATTGCAGAGCGCATGAAGTCCGCGTTCGTTACTCCGTTAATTTCACTCGGGTATTGCATCGCAAGGAAAAGTCCCGCCTTCGCGCGCTCATCCACTTCCATTTCAAGGACATCTTCGCCATCAAGCAAGACAGACCCGGAAGTGACCTCATATTTAGGGTGGCCCATGATTGCAGATGCAAGTGTCGATTTACCGGTTCCGTTAGGTCCCATGATCGCATGGATCTCACCTGTATTGATTGTTAGGTTGACGCCTTTCAATATTTCCTTACCTTCAATTTCGACGTGAAGGTCTTTGATTTCCAAAGTTGCCATTCCAATACCTCCAATATGATAAAGATGAACGGGGTAAACCATTCTCTATTTAGTATCATTCTAATTTTAGCTCATTCTGCACGTTGTTGCAAATCATTAAGAATTATTATCGTTTTATGGGGAAAATACGATTATTTCAACGTTTTGCTATTTTATTTGCAAGGTAGGCCATTTTCAATTATCCGGCGCTTATTGAGAATCAATGAATTTAGTTTTTCATTTCCAACTAGCTATCATTAATAGAACCCGGATTTCCACTGCAGGCGGACGCTTTCCGTGGGCGAGCGCCGAGCCGCATCGTCGCTACGCTCCTGCTGGGTCTCGGCTGTCTCGCTTTCCCACAGGAGTCGCCGCCTTTCGCTTCAATCCTTAGCAAGTTCCTCTTAATTCAAATACAACTAAAAAAGTAGAAGATAGGAATAATTACTTCCCACTTCTACTTTTTAATTTTTATTATTACTCTGCTTCTACGCCTTTTACTTTTGGAGTTAGGCGGTCTACGATCATGGCTAGTGCTCCGTCGCCGGTTACGTTGGTGGCGGTGCCGAAGCTGTCTTGTGCCATGTAGAGCGCGATCATCAATGCGACCATTGATTCATCGAATCCTAGCATTGTGCCGAGCAGGCCGACTGCTGCCATTACGGCTCCTCCTGGGACTCCGGGCGCTGCAATCATTGTTACGCCTAGCATGAGGATGAAAGGCAGATAGCTTGAGAAGCTGAACGACATGCCGTTCATGAGCAGGACTCCGATTGAGCAGGATACGAGAGTGATCGTACTGCCGGACAGGTGGATCGTTGCGAATAACGGAACCGTGAAATCTGTTACTTTCTCAGAGGCTCCTGTCTTCTTCGCTTGTCTTAACGTCACTGGAATCGTAGCGGCCGATGATTGCGTCCCGATTGCTGTCATATAGGCAGGTGCCATCGTTTTCATTAAGTAGAATGGATTCTTCTTAGAAAGCGTTCCTGCAACCGTATATTGAACGACCAACATGACGATATGGAGCGCGATGACCATGACGAATACGAGTGAGAAGACCGACAACACTTTCGCCACTTGCCCGCTATATGTCATATTAAGGAATATGCCGAAAATATGGAAAGGTAATAACGGAATGATGACGAACGAAATAACTTTTTCGATTAGGGTATTCAACTCTTCAAAGAATGATAGCATCGTTTTACTGTTGATGGATGCCATTCCGATACCGAAAATGAAAGCGAGCAGTAATGCCGACATGACGCCCATCACCGGTGTCATTTCGAGTTCAAAAAATGTTACCGCCGGGGACTTCCCTGCGTTTTCAACAGATTCAGAGCCGATGCCGCCTATGAAATTAGGCAAAATCGTCGTTGCAGCAAAATATGCCAAGATTCCTGCTGCAATCGTAGAAGCATATGCAAGCACAGTAGCCAATCCTAACAATTTTCCAGAACCGCTACCAAGTTTCGCTATTCCAGGTGCTATGAATGCAATAATAATAAACGGTACTACAAAGTTCAAAAATCCGCCGAAAATCATGTTGAACGTCGCGAATAATCTGGTGAACCAGTGTGCAAAACCTTCATGTATTTCTGGGAGCAACAAACCGATGCCCACCGCAAGCCCTATAGCGATAATGATTCGCCATATGAGGCCTAACTTCCTCTTCATAAAATGTCCTCCTCAAATGTACAAATGTTTACTAAAACAATAAAACCACCTTACCATAGTGAAGAAAAAATGGGAACACCTTTATGAATTTTTATACTTTATCAGGATAACAAAAACCGCCTGCCTCCGATAAAACGGAAGCAGACGGCGTAACTTACTCTTGATTATTTAACAGGAACGACAGAGCCATTCCATTCATTCAATATGAAATCTTGGATCTCTTCGGATGTCAACACTTCTACAAGCGCTTTGATTGCATCGCTGTTTTCATCCCCAGAACGAACCGTAATGACGTTTACGTAAGGTGAATCCGTTTTTTCAATGGCGATTGAATCTTCAAGTGGGTTCAAGCCCGCATCGATTGCATAGTTAGAGTTGATCAAAACAGCATCGCCTTCATTATTATTGTAAAGAGTTGGAAGTAATGCTGCTTCGTAATCCGGCTCAAACTGTAGGTTTTTCGGATTGTCCACAATATCTGAGAGTTCCGCTTTCACTTTATCAACACCCTCAGCAAGTGTGATCAAGCCATTTTCTTCAAGCATTTCAAGAACACGACCATGATCCGAAACCGAGTTGCTCATAAGGACCGTTGCACCGTCAGGCAATTCATCTAATGATTTATATTTCTTCGAATAAACACCCATCGGTTCGATATGGATTCCTCCCGCATTGACAAAGTCGTAGCCGAAATCAGCCATTTGACTTTCCAAGTAAGGGATGGTCTGGAAATAGTTCGCATCCAATAGACCTGATTCTAAGTCTTTGTTCGGTAATATATAGTCCTGGTATGTTTCGATTTCCAAGTCGATGCCTTTTTCCTGCAACAACGGCTTCACTTTTTCCAAAATGACGGCATGTGGTGTATTGGAAGCACCGACTACGAGTTTCGTCTGTTCACCAGAAGCATTCTTGCTGCCTGTCGCCCCATCTTCCTTATCTTTCGTTCCGCATGCTGCCAATGCAAGCACAAGAACTGCCAACAATAATGCCGATAATACCTTTTTCATAAACCCTCTCTCCATTCATAGCTGATTTTTATAATTAACAGGAGACTCTGCAACCCTGTAAATTAACGTTTGTCCAATTTCTTCACTGCGAAATCTCCGATAATCTGTATAGCAAATACAATGATTAAGATAATGACCGTTGCGACAATCATGACATCGGTTCGACTTCTCTGGAATCCTTCGTAATACGCAAGGTTCCCGAGCCCACCAGCACCAATTACACCTGCCATTGCAGTATAGCCTACGAGCGCAATTGCCGTTACCGTAATACCAGAAATGAGGGCGGGCATCGATTCGGGCAATAACACCTTGAAGATGATCGTACTTGTTTTGGCACCCATCGATCTTGCCGCCTCGATGACGCCTCTATCGATTTCACGCAAGCCAATCATAACCATCCGCGCGTAAAACGGTGCAGCCCCGATGACAAGAGCCGGGATGGCAGCTTCCGGACCACGGATCGTTCCAACGATCAACGTTGTGAACGGGATTAATAGAATGATTAATATTATGAAGGGAATAGAACGGAATATATTGACGAATGCTCCCGTCACACCATATATCAGTTTATTTGTCCAAAGTTGGCCGGGACTCGATAAGAATAGGAGAACTCCGAGAACGAGCCCGAAAATGAATGTATATAAAGTAGAAAGCCCGGTCATATATAAAGTTTCAATAGTAGCTACCCACATCTTTTCCCAATCTACATGGGGAAATAAATTTTCAATCATTGCCGATCACCTCTGTCTGTACACCAAGTTCATGAAGATAGGCAATCGCCATATCAATATCATTTTCATTGCCGAGAAGCTGTAATATGAGCGAACCATATGCGCCGCCTTTCGTGTGGGAAATATTCCCTTGCACGATATTCACATCTATATCGAATTTACGGATCAAGCTCGCCAGAACGGGGTGCTCTGTCCTTTCCCCAACAAAGACAAGTTTGATGAGCGTGCCTCCTGGTATGTGGGCAAGCACCTCTTCGGTTCCTTCCGGTTCCGTCACTTGGGATACGAACCGCTTCGTAATCGGGGCTTGCGGCGATTGAAACACATCAAGCACAGGACCGAGTTCTACAACTTTCCCAGCCTCCATGACTGCCACACGATGGCAGATCTTCCGGATGACATGCATTTCATGTGTAATCAGTACGATTGTCAAACCTAGTCGTTCATTGATATTCGTCAACAGATCGAGAATTGCGTCTGTCGTTTCCGGGTCTAGCGCTGATGTCGCTTCGTCGCATAGCAGAACTTCAGGATCGTTCGCTAACGCCCTAGCAATTCCGACACGTTGCTTTTGACCGCCGGACAGCTCTGATGGATAGGCATTCTCCCTTCCGCTCAGACCTACGAGCTCTATCAGTTCCGCTACTTTCCTTTCACGCTCCGCTTTCTTCACACCCGCGATTTCAAGTGGAAAAGCAATATTCTGCTTAACGGTACGGGACCAGAGCAAGTTGAAATGTTGGAAGATCATGCTGATTTTTTGACGGGCTACCCGTAGCTCTTTGCCTGTAAACGCCGATATTTCACGGTTACCAATTTTAATTGTTCCAGTTGTTGGTGTTTCAAGACCATTCAAAAGGCGGATCAATGTACTTTTTCCGGCACCACTATAGCCGATGATACCAAAGATTTCTCCCTCCTCAATCGTAAGGGAAACACCATCTACCGCAAGTATTTCATCATTCGTCGCACCAAAACTTTTTTTGACGTCTTTCAATTGGATCATCATTATCACCTCTACACTATCTTGTCCAAAATAAAAGCCTTTCTGCAGACAAGCAGAAAGGCTAAAACGTTATATCCAAATAAACGTCAATCCGATCTCTCATCTCTCAAAGCAAACGCTTTGTGTGACTTGGCACCATTTCACTTACGTGACGGTTGCCGGGCTTCATAGGGCACTTCCCTCCACCTCTCTCTATAAGAGCGACATATTCAGCTAATGTTAATAGATATACTTATATCATGAATATCTGAAGTATGTCAACCTATTTTCTCAAGAAGGTGCGGAATGGAGTGAAATGCGTAAACTTTATGAATCACTTCTCCATCCTTCTGAATTAATAAACAAGGGACGCTTTCGATTTCATAATCGACAGCGAGATCTTCTACATAATTCAAGTCAGCCTTCCCGATAGGCAGATCTGGCTTCATGGCAGCAATGACTTCCACCATTTTAGAAGCAACTGCACAAGTTCCGCACAACGGCGTATATAAATAAAATATCGATTGATGAGCATCAGTTTTGCTCATTTCCCACTGTTCACGTGTCCAGTTTTCGATATTGGCCACTATTCATCACCTTCAAAGTAAAAATTCGGGACGCACATCAAAATTTTCGGAGAGGAGGACGGCCGCAAGCACACGGTATGGAGTCGTTTCAACTTGGCGGTATGCCCGTTCCGTATAGAGATGGATGGCTTCAGGATAATCCCTCTTGAATAAAGACCGGATCTTCTCTCCGGATTCATCGGCATCCAGAAAAACGAACAGCTCACAATCCTCATAAGGCATAAGCATCTCTTCGATGCGGTACGGACTGACTGTCCCATTCGTGCAAATGATCTCAACCGGTTCCGCAAGCACCTTTTGCAGCCTTTTCCGGTCCGACCCACCTTCGACGATTAATACTTTTCGAATCTCCATTTGCACGACGCCTCCTTAACAGACGTAGTCATAACCTTAGAAGTTTACCCACAAATCTAGAATTTATAGTTTCCTATCCATTGAAAAAAGCGCCGGAGTCTAATATCCAGGCGCCACTTTATTATTTACTCGCCGACAGTCATTTTGTCATAGTCTTCAGCTGACATAAGTGCATCTAGTTCCGATTCGTCTGATGCTTCTACAACGATCATCCAAGCACCTTCAAACGGAGATTCGTTCACTAACTCAGGGCTGTCTTCCAATTCTTCGTTCACTTCGACAACTTTACCACTGATTGGAGCATACAATTCAGATACAGTTTTCACCGATTCGACACTTCCGAATGGCTCGCCAGTCTTCACTTCATCTCCAACTTGTGGTAATTCGACGAAAACGATATCGCCAAGTTCGGATTGTGCAAAATGGGTAATACCAATACGATACTTTCCACTTTCATCCTTAACCCATTCGTGTTCTTCTGAATAACGTAAGTCTTTAGGTGTGTTCATCCCGTACCCCTCCATAAGTATACATTTAGTCACTTCAGTATTAATTTTGACATATTCCGATGGTAAAGACAAGAAAGTATATTAAGCTCCCCACACTTCTGTAAACTGGTCTTCTTTGAAGCCGACCGTCACTTTCGAGCCATCTGTCACAAGCGGTCGTTTCATAAGCATGCCGTCTGTAGCTAGCAGCTCCACTTTTTCGTCATCCGTCATTCCTGGAAGCTTGTCCTTCAAGTTCAATTCACGGTATTTCATTCCGCTCACATTGAAGAATTTTTTAATATCCAGTCCGGAATTACTAATCATTTGTTGAAGTTCCTCTTTCGTCGGTGGGTTTTCAACGATATGGACGTCTTCGAACTCCAACCCATTGTTTTCCAACCACTTTTTCGCTTTCCTGCAAGTCCCGCATTTCGGATACCCATAGTAAACCAAGGCCATTTCGCAACACCTCCATTTTCCCCAAGTATAACAGAGAAACCGCCCAGGATAAAAACCAGGGCGGCGTGCAATCAAACGACGTATTTTTCAGCGTCGATCAATTTGGCGGATGCTTCGCGTTTTTTCGCGATGATGTTGTAAGGATTTGAACGCGTCAATTTGCGTAATGCAGAGAGCATCATGCGTTGGTTATCCCCTTCGACAGATGCAAGAAGTGTCTCCTTCGCGTCCTTTTCAATTGCCTCGAACGCTTCCTGACAGAAGATTTCCGTGTAAAGGATTTTTTGCTTCTCTTTCTCTTCCCCGTTTTTAGCAATCGCTTTCTCTGTCCGGAGCAATGCGGATTCCATCGCAAAGATGTTATTTGCGATATCGGCGATGTTCACAAGAACTTCCTGCTCTGCTTCAAGCTTTGTGCCGAAACGTTGAGCGGCCATTCCAGCTGCAAGCAAGCCGATTTTCTTCGCGTTTTTCACAAGTACTTTTTCTTGGTCAAGCGCTTCATCGCCGATTTCTTCAGGCATCATCATGAGCAGCTCTTCCTGTAAACTTTGTGCCTTTTCAAGCAAAGGCAATTCGCCTTTCATCGCTTTTTTCAAGAATGTGCCTGGTACGATCAGACGGTTGATTTCATTTGTTCCTTCGAAGATACGGTTGATGCGTGAATCACGGTAAGCGCGCTCCACTTCATACTCTTGCATGAAACCATATCCACCATGCAATTGAACAGCTTCGTCGACTACGTAGTCAAGCACTTCGGAACCGACAACTTTGTTGATCGAGCATTCGATTGCATATTCTGCAATGGAAGCCGCAACCGCTTTGCCGTCTTTTTGCTCTTCTGGAGTCATTTGGCTGTTGCGCTCTTCAAAGTAACCTACTGTACGGTAGATCAAACTTTCCGTCGCATAAATCTTCGAAGCCATTGTCGCAAGTTTTTCTTTTGTCAGGTTGAATGAAGAAATCGGTGTTTTGAACTGTTGACGCTGATTCGCATACGTAACCGCCAATTCAAAAGCACGTTTGGAACCTCCGACTGTTCCAACACCCAATTTATAGCGTCCGATGTTTAAGATGTTAAATGCGATGACATGCCCTCTGCCGATTTCACCTAACAGGTTTTCTACCGGTACTTGAGCATCTTCTAGAATGAGTGTGCGTGTAGAAGACGACTTGATGCCCATCTTCTTCTCTTCCGCTCCGACAGAAACGCCCGGGAATTCCCTTTCAACGATGAATGCAGTGAATTTATCGCCATCCACTTTTGCATAGACGACGAATACGTCTGCGAATCCTGCGTTCGTGATCCATTGCTTTTCGCCGTTCAACACATAGTGAGTGCCGGCTTCGTTCAGCTTCGCTGTCGTCTTCGCGCCGAGCGCGTCCGACCCGGAGCCTGGCTCAGTCAATGCATAAGCTGAAATTTTGTCGCCTGACACGGAGTTCGGCAAATATTTTTTCTTCTGTTCTTCATTACCGAAAAGGACGATCGGCAATGTTCCGATTCCGACGTGTGCGCCGTGAGTGATGGAGAAGCCGCCTGCAACGGACATCTTTTCTGCAATCAACGCAGATGAAATTTTATCAAGGCCGAGGCCGTCGTACTCTTCAGGTACATCTGCACCGAGAAGACCAAGATCCCCTGCAGATTTTAATAGTTTGACAGAATGTTCGAATTCATGGTTTTCCAAGTTTTCTACGACTGGAAGGACTTCGTTTTTCACATAGTCCTCTGTCGTTTTTGCGATCATTTTTTGCTCATCCGAGAAGTCTTCGGGTGTGAATACGCGTGAAGCTTCGATGTCTTCAATGAGGAATGCTCCTCCGCGGATGAAATCTTTTGTTGTTGTTTCAGTCATTGTAATTCCTCCCTTAAATTGTTAATAAAATTTCCTATAGAACGGATTTCCGTTGCAGGCGGACGCTTTCCAATCGAACAGCGAAGGGTTCGATTTGCCGTATTTCTGCGCCTTTTGCAGAAATTAAGGCAGCCTGCAATATCCTGCTCGCAACGCTACGCTTTTGCTCGCAAACGCCGTTCTACGTTACGGCGTTCGCTATTCCCCCAGGAGTCGCCGCCTTTCGCTTCAATCCTTGGTGACTACTTTAGATATTCACAATCCCCTGCAAATACGCATAAACGCTGCCAGTTACGCATAAATCACTGAAAAGCCGCATAAACGGTCCCAATTACGCATAATCCGCCGGAAAGACTCATAACTACACGCAGATACGCATAAAAGCTGCTAATTGCTCATAAATACATTTCTTACAGCATTTCAAACACGCCGGCTGCGCCCATTCCGCCGCCGATGCACATGGTGACGACGCCGAATTGCTTGCCTTGGCGTTTCAGTTCGTTCATCAGTCTTAGGGTCAGGACGGATCCTGTTGCGCCGAGCGGATGGCCGAGCGCGATTGCGCCGCCGTTGACATTCACTTTATCCATATCCAAGCCTAAGTGGCGGATGACTTGCAGTGATTGGGATGCGAATGCTTCGTTCAATTCCCATAGGTCGATGTCTTCGATTGAGAGTCCTGCAAGCTTCAATGCTTTGGGAACCGCTTCAATCGGTCCGATGCCCATCACTTCCGGGGGTACGCCCCCTACCGCGAACGAACGGAATTTTGCAATTGGCTTCAAGCCTTGACCTTCCGCGATTTCACGGTCCATCAAGAGGACGGATGCCGCGCCATCGGACGTTTGAGATGCGTTTCCGGCAGTGACGGATCCTTTCACCGAGAATGCCGGGCGTAATTTCGCCAACACTTCCATCGTTGTGCCGGTTCGCACACCTTCATCCATTTCAAATCGAACTGTTTTTTCCTGATATTTGCCTTTTTCATCCACAAAGCGCTTCACGACTTCCACAGGGACGATTTCATCTACAAATTTCCCTTCGGCAATCGCTGCTGCCGCTTTTTCGTGAGAACGGACTGCAAATGCATCTTGGTCTTCCCGGCTGACGCCGTATTTCACTGCCACTTGCTCGGCTGTGTGACCCATGCCCATATAGTATTGGGGAGCCGTTTCAGCCAACTTGAAGTTCGGCCTGATCGTATTCCCCATCATCGGCACCATGCTCATCGATTCAACGCCGCCAGCTATGATCGCTTCGGAATGGCCCAGCATGATTCGCTCTGCCCCATAAGCGATCGATTGGAGGCCGGACGAACAGAACCGGTTGATCGTAATCGCCGGCGTCGTATCCGGCAATCCTGCTAGCGCCCCGATATTGCGGGCGACGTTCATGCCTTGCTCCGCTTCCGGCATTGCACATCCAATGATCAAGTCATCTATTGGTCCATCGTATCCATTTGCCCGTTTCAAAGTTTCTTTAATTGTCAATGCTCCCAGATCATCCGGGCGCACAGTTGCCAGAGAGCCACGGCCCGCTTTTCCGACCGGCGTCCTTGCACCTGCTACAATTACTGCTTCACGCATTCGACTTCCTCCTTTTGCTATCTATGCAGATCAGTTACGCAGCGGCTTCCCTTTCAGAAGCATATGCTGCATCCGCTGTTGTGATTTCGGTTCTTGGACTAGACTCAAGAATGCTTCCCGTTCAAGGTCCAACATGTATTGTTCATCGACAAGAGTTCCATAAGGCACTTTTCCGCCTGACAAAACAAATGCGAGCTTTTTCGCTATTTTCAAATCGTGCTCACTAATATAGCCTGACAGGTACATACCTTCTGCGCCGAGTAGCAACGTTGCATACCCGGAATCTCCCGTGACCGGAATCTTCTCCTTCTTCGGTGCGGTATAGCCAGCCTCATACAATGCCAATGCAGCCTGCTTCGCGTCATAAATCAAGTGATCCGGGTTGACGCTGATGCCGTCCGCGAAGTCGAGGAAGTTGTTCTCCTTCGCCTCTTCAGCAGATGTCGACACTTTTGCCATCGCAATCGTTTCGAACACTTTATTCGCAACGTATTGGTAATCCACGTGCACGCCGTTCGGCAAACCTTTCAGATGCTTCGTATACAAGTTGACGTTGCCAGCCCCTCCAGGAATCAAGCCGACACCGACTTCAACCAGTCCGATATACGTTTCCATCGAAGCTTGGATATGCGCAGCCGGCAAGCACACTTCCGCCCCTCCGCCGAGCGTCATCTGGAATGGCGCCGCAACGACCGGCTTCCGGCAATACTTAATTTTCATCATCGCATTTTGGAATGAACGGATTGTATAATCTAGTTCAAAAATATTGTCGTCCTGCGCTTCCATCAGAATCATGCCGAGATTCGCACCGACACAGAAGTTCTTCCCTTGGTTTCCGATGACAAGGCCTTTATAATTCTTTTCAACTTCATCAATCGCAAAGTTGATCATTTGGATAATGTCCAGACCGATTGCATTTGATTGGGAATGGAACTCCAAAAGAGCGATACCGTCCCCGAGATCGATCAGGCTAGCGCCGGAATTTTTCTTGATGACGCCGTGTTTTTTCTTGTACAGCTTCAAATCGATCGCTTTTTCATTGACAGTAACCGGCTTGTAGCCTTCTCCATCATAGAAATAGAGGTCGCCATCTTCTTCCTTGTAGAACGTTTCGAACCCGTTCTCGAGCATTTGTTGAACGAATGCCGGGATCTCTTCATTTTCCTCTTTCATCTTCTCTACCGATTTGGCAACGCCGATTGCATCCCAAATTTCAAATGGTCCTTGCTGCCAGCCAAAGCCCCATTTCATCGCGTTGTCGATTGCGACGATATCGTCCGCAATTTCACCCGTCAATTCAGCAGAATAGCGCAGTGTCGGTGAAAGGATGCTCCAAAGGATTTCTCCTGTGCGGTCATTTGCGTACACGAGCGTTTTTACTTTATTCGCAAGCCCTTTTTGTTGCTTCGCCATTTCAATTGAAGGCGTTTTCAATTTCTTCATCGGGCCATATTCGAATGTTTCAGGGTCAAGTTCAAGGATCTCTCTACCTTCCTTCAAGTAGAATCCTTGTTTCGATTTTGCACCTAACCATCCATTGTCGATCATTTTCTTCATGAAAGCCGGCAGTTCGAACACTTTTTGCTCTTCGCCTTCCGTTTTGTCATACGCGTTTTTCGCTACGTGCATGAACGTGTCCAGCCCAACGACATCCAACGTACGGAAAGTTGCGGACTTCGGACGCCCGATCAATGTTCCTGTCACCGAGTCGACTTCTCCGATTGAATAGCCCCTCTTCTCCATTTCCCGGAGCGTTATAAGAAGGCCGTACGTTCCAATTCGGTTTGCAATGAAATTCGGCGTGTCTTTAGCAATAACGACGCCTTTCCCTAAACGATCCTCTCCGAAATTCAACATAAATGAGAGAACTTCCGGATCCGTCTTTTTCGTCGGAATCACTTCAAGCAACTTCAAATAACGCGGCGGATTGAAAAAATGCGTCCCAAGGAAATGCTTTTGGAAGTCTTCTGAACGCCCTTCAGCCATCGCCTCAATGCTGATCCCCGATGTATTGGAGCTGACAATGGTACCCGGTTTCCGGACTGCATCTATTTTTTCATACAAACTTTTTTTAATATCCAAGTTCTCGACAATGACTTCGATAATCCAGTCAACATCTTTCAATTTTTCCAAGTCGTCCTCGAAATTGCCGACTTCAATAAGTGATAAATTCTTTTTAGAAGCCAATGGCGCCGGCTTCTGCTTCAAAAGCTTCTCCACAGCTGTCGCCGCAAACTTATTGCGGACTTGCGGGTGCTCTACTGTTAGGCCCTTTGCTTCTTCCTGTTCTGTCAGCTTGTTTGGAACGATGTCCAGCAGAAGGACAGGAATGCCGATATTGGCGAGATGGGCTGCAATGCCAGATCCCATTACACCTGAACCTAATACTGCCGCTTTCTTAATTTGATATGCCACGTTGCAATGCCTCCCTTATTCTTTTGAATGAACACTCATTCATTTTATGAGTAAAAAAAATAGAAACGGTCTCTATATCTATTAGTCTAAATCATTCTCTTCTTTTTCGCAATATTGAAATGTATTTTTTCCCTATTTTTGTTATGGGCATTTTATTACCTTGATTCAGTAAAAGAAGGTAAACTACTTAGTAAAGGAGTGTGTTCAATATGAAATCAATCACAACAGTAGAAGAATTCAACAAGGTCATCAACAGCGACAACAAATCGCTTATCAAATTCCAGGCGGGCTGGTGCCCTGATTGCACACGCATGGATATGTTCATCGATCCGATCGTAAAAGAATATGATATGTATACATGGTATGACGTGGATCGTGATGTGTTGCCTGAAATCGCGGAGAAATATGAAGTAATGGGTATCCCAAGCTTGCTTATTTTCCAAAATGGAGAAAAGAAGGCGCACTTACATAGCGCAAATGCAAAAACACCTGATCAGGTGACAGATTTTCTTGAAACTGTGAAATCATAACGTAAAGTAGTGGAGGGGGCAACCGATGATGCCTCCTCCACTTTTATTCTGCCCATTTCATACTGTTATCGTATAATAGAAGAAAAACATATATGCTGAGGTGCCAAATGGATTACGATAAAGAGATAGAGAAATATAAAGAAAGAATTGCCTTTCTGGAGAAAACGATTAAAAATTTATCCGTTCCGATTATCTCGACACTTGTCGATGATACTATTCTCGTGCCGATTGTCGGCTATACGGGGTCTGAACGGTTTGAGCTGATCCGCACAGTTGTATTGGAGTATCTAGACAAACACCGGAGCGTAAATTGTGTTGTTTTTGATTTTACTGCAGCTGATTTGGATGAAAAGGAAATACATGAATATGACTCGCTCGCACAGGAATTGCAAATGCTCAACAATACATTAAAGCTGATGGATGTCCGACCAATTTCAGTCGGCTTCAATCCGCTGATTGTCAGAAAGATCATTGCTGCTGGCGTCCAAATGGAATTTGAATCATATGTCAATTTCAGGACTGCACTTAAAACCCTCCTGAAAGAAAAAAAGACTACGCTGTAAATCTCTTATTGGAGGGTTAGGCGAATGAAACATGTCGAAGGTTTTCAAGGCAAATCGCAGTACGATGATGAAATCGATAAGCATTTTCAGCCTTCCGCTTGCGGCCCTGTCACTGCATTCACGATTATCCGACATCACCTGCTCGATACGGGCATGCAAGTGAATGATTTGTATCGTATGCTCGGGGGGACTCGAATCGGCTTGTTCAAATGGCGCTTCATCCGCAATTTACGTAGGTTGCTCGGTTCGGGATGGCGGGTTGAAGAGTGTCAGATCGAGGACGTGAAGAAAGAGATCGATGAAGGTCGGCCTGTTGCGGCGAAGTTCGATAAATGGTTTTCATTCCATTGGTTCGGCAATTTTGCATTTGATTATCATTGGGTTCCAGTCATCGGTTATAAAGAATCCGAAAGCGGACTTATTTTGCTCGTCCACGATAATGGAGGGCGGAACCGTGATAGCCGTATCCGGGAAATTGCCTATGAACCTAACCGGTCCATCCTCTCATTCATAAAAATCATAAAAACCACTGCCGACAAGTAAGCAGTGGTTTTTTCATACATTCAAATACGCATAAATTCTTCTACATACGCATATTTCCTCGAAAAAGTCCATAAACGCATCTAGATACGCATAAACTCTCCCAAATACGCATAACCGCTTTCAAAAGCTCATAAAACGGATAACTCACGCATAAACGACCGCAATTAAGCAATCAACTCTGGAAATAATGAATTCAGCTGTCTGACGATCATGGAATATCCTTTTTCCTCTAACTGCCCTCTCGCTTCATTATAATCCGGGAGGATCAATTGCTCGAGAGGTTCATTGAATTCAAGCTCGCAATGAATTTGCGCGAGTTTTTTGGAGAGGAGCAGCATGTCCATATCCGTTTCGATTTTCTTCCTCATTCCTGGGGCAAGATCCTCTATTGACTCAATGACACTTTCGACCGTTCCATATTCCTTTACGAGTTTCAATGCTGTTTTCGGACCGATCCCTTTTACGCCGGGATAGCCGTCGCTCGTATCTCCCGTAAACGCCTTCACTTCAACGAATCGCTCTGGTGCAATTTCGTATTCTTCAACAAAACGTTCTTCTGAATATATATCGTATACGTTATATCCTTTTTTCATGAAAGCGATGCGCACCCCCGGACGCAGCAACTGTAAAAGGTCTTTATCGCCGGTCACAATCGTAATGTCCGCCTTGCCCTCCCATTCACAGACGAGCGAGCCGATCAAATCGTCGGCCTCCATTCCAGGGATACCGTAGTTCTTCCAACCGATCAGCTCGGACACTTCCCGCGTCATATCAAATTGCGGCACTAATTCAGGAGCAGGCGCCGGTCGGTTCGCTTTATACCCGTTGAATAGGTCATTCCTAAAAGTGTGTGCACCCATGTCCCAACAGACCGCCATATGGGTAGGGTTGAAAATGGAAGCTGCAGTCAATGCATGGCGGGCAAATCCTTGAACGCCATTTGTCGGAACTCCTTCATCGTTCGGGAAGAAATGCCCCATCGCCGACGTTGCAAAAAACGATCTAAATAATAGGGCCATGCCGTCAACTAGCAAAATATGTGGTTTATTCTCCATTAATTTGTCCTCCTCATTACTTTTCTCACTTACACGTACTCTCTCCAATACTCCAATGATATCAAACTTTACACCGTGATTGAAGGTAACCTATTGATTTGATTGATTGGGAAGTATTTCTGAGGAGCGGTTGTTTTGGGCGCGCGATGCCTCTCTTTGGACGCGGGAGCACCGACTTTGGGCGCGGGATGCCTCTCTTTGGGCGCGGGAACATCGACTTTGGACGTCGGCATATTTTCTCTAACACAAAAAAAGACAGCCGTATAAATTCAGTCTTTCAACTGACTTTCTGCGGCTGTCTCTATTCATTATCTATTCAAGTAGTCTGCAATCTTCTCAATATCCGGTCCGAAAATCCGGTCTTCCGTAATAGGTGCAACGACTTGCAGAAGTTCTTCCAGATTCTCGCGCGTCTTCGGCGCCATATTTTCGACGCCTCGGAACATGCAGCCGGTCATCGCGCATAACGCTTCGATGGCAATGACATTTCTAGCATTTTTAATAATTTGCTGTGCATGCCTCGAACCAATCGTCCCCATCGACACATGATCCTCCTGGTTGCCGGAGGACGGGATTGAATCGACGGACGCCGGATGCGCCAATGTTTTATTTTCCGAAACGAGGCTTGCTGCGGAGTATTGCAAGATCATCGCTCCAGATTGCAGTCCCGGTTGTGGACTAAGGAATGGCGGTAGTCCTTCATTCAATTGCGGATTGACGAGCCGCTCAATGCGACGCTCGGAAATATTTGCAAGCTCGGCGATGCCGATCTTCAAAAAATCCATTGCGAATGCAATCGGCTGCCCGTGGAAATTCCCTCCGGATACAACAACATCCCCGTCTTCAAAAATAAGCGGATTGTCTGTCGCCGCATTCATCTCAATCTCCAGTTTTTCCTTCACGTAAGAAAGCACTTGCCAGCTTGCTCCATGGACTTGCGGGATGCATCGGATCGAATAGGCGTCCTGCACGCGCTTCTCCCCCTGTCGCGTTGTTAACTGGCTATCTTTCAGCCAGCTCAACATCCTAGCCGCGACGTCGACTTGCTCTTTGTAACCGCGCGCTTCGTGTATTGCTGGATGGAAAGCATCCGTAATCCCATGCAGCGCCTCCATTGTCATGGCGGCAATCCACTCACTGCTGTATGCAAGTTTTTCCGCCTCCAAATAATTGACGACACCTTGGGCGGTCATTGCCTGCGTGCCGTTAATCAACGCAAGCCCTTCCTTCGCTTCAAGGACAATCGGCTCCATCCCGTATTCCTTCCAAACTTGCTCCGCAGGAATATGCCCGCCATCACGCCAAACGAATCCTTCCCCTAACAGCACTAATGCCAAATGGGAAAGCGGCGCCAAGTCTCCTGAAGCCCCTAGTGATCCTTGCTGTGGGATGACCGGGTGAATTCCGTTATTCACCATGAACGCAAATCGTTCCAACACTTCAACCCGGATGCCCGAAAAGCCTTTGAGGAGCGCATTCAACCGTAGGACGACCATAGCACGCGAAACAGTTGCTGAAAAAGGTTCTCCTACTCCGCATGCATGCGAACGGATCAAGTGCAATTGCAATGCCTTCGTATCTTTTTCATCAATTTTCACATCACTGAATTTACCGAAACCAGTATTGATGCCATACACGGTCTTGTCATTCTCGACTATCCGATCAACCGCTTCCCTGCTCTTTTGCACGCGTTCCAATGCATCGGCATTCAACACGACCTGTTTCCCTTTATATAAAATCCCTTCCATCTGTTCGAGTGTAAGGGTATCTCCCGTCAATTCAATCATCCAAACCACCCTTTCGGCTATAGAAAATCGTTTTCTTACTGTCCATCGTACACGAGACAGAAGGGATTTTGGCGATTCTTACGAAAATTTGTTCTATAGTAATGCGATGTTGTTGTAGTGTGATGATGCAGTGAAAAAAGTTTCCCTAACCCAAGAGTCCAACCCATTTCTCTCTTTGTTACATAAGATAGGAGGAATCGCGTGAAGGGAGAGACATGATGACGAATAATTACGACGATGAACAGTGGTACCCGCAGTTGCCGGAAGGATATACAGGGGAGGATCTTGGAATGCAACAAGGGATGGACGGGTGGATGCCCGGCGCAGGCATGCCGAGCTACGGGATGAATGACTACATGACAGGCATGGCTATGACAGATTTCGACATGAACTATGGAGGTTACACAGCTCAGCGGCCTGGATCTCCAGGTGGAGGATTCCCGGGTGGAGGATTCCCGGGCGGTGGATTTCCAGGAGGCGGCGGATTCCCTGGGGGCGGATTTCCGGGAGGTGGATTCCCAGGAGGAGGTTTCCCGGGCGGTGGATTTCCGGGTGGAGGATTTCCCGGAGGAGGTTTCCCGGGCGGAGGTTTCCCTGGGCAAGGCGGCCAACAAGCGCCAACTTCCCCTCCACCGAACTACACACCGTCCTATCCGGGAGGTAATCAACCACAGTTATTCGCAGTAGACCCGGGCGCTATTAGAGGATGCCTGTTCAGATATACGTTTGTTTGGACTTCCAGAAGGCAAGGGTTCTGGTACTTCCCTACATTCG
Source organism: Sporosarcina sp. Marseille-Q4943 (assembly GCF_943736995.1). GTDB lineage: Bacteria > Bacillota > Bacilli > Bacillales_A > Planococcaceae > Sporosarcina. Next base: position 779,320 of record NZ_OX031157.1, read on the forward strand.
TCGGCCGCACTTCTGTTGCAGGATACCGATGGAGGCCAAACCAGCGCAGATGGGTGTATTTTGGAATTGATTTGAATCGAATTGACCAGTTTACTTGTTTTTGAAAGAAAGAATAGACCGACTCCATTGAGTCGGTCTGGATTGTAGACAAAAAGCGTTTTCTTTTCATGACAAATATTTGTTGAATAAAGCCGTCTTTCGTCGAACTTTCCGACGAAAAACGGCTTTTCTTCATTCTTTCCCTAATTGGATCGCATTCTTAATGTCTTTCAATGAACGGGAAAGTCCCTACAATGGTACATCAATTTCAAATAACGGCGTCCAAATCCTCGACAGCAAATTTCTTTCAATTACCTAAAAATTATTAGGATACGCTACTCTTTTGCTGTACAACACTTTTATTATTGAGGAAATAACCAATAATCGCACCAATAAAACCTGTGATTAACCAGCCTGCATCTGAAGTAAATAATGGGATGAAGGCAAATGTTGCGTCAATTTCCTCTACCATTAAATTTGCTTCTTGCAATGCATCTAAAATTGCGACAAATATTGTCCCTACCATCGCACCGATATAAACGCTTTGCGCACCACCGAATAATTTCTCTGTGAAAATTAAGATAACTAACGTAATTGCAATTGGATATAAAAGCATTAATACTGGTGTTGTCATTGATAATATTTTTGTTAAACCGAAGTTTGTAAATACTACCAACCATTTGGCGGGTTCAACATGTCAGGAACAGATTCCAAAGCAGGCGGTCCAGACTACCTACAATTACACATGCAAGCAAAAACAACTTCTGAACTGTTCTAAATAATAGATACTTATAAGTGAGAAATATTCATAATTATAATAGAAGGAACCCAAAACGACTGGAATGCTTACTGATAGGAAAGATAGTGCTATTTCCTTTAATTTTGGTGATGATCCTAATTCTCTCCATACTAAACCTCCATCCAGTTCAATCTCGGATGGAGGTTTTTCCATTCATCTATTCACCTTCAATACTAAGTCCGAGGCTCCCGCCATACTGAGGCTCTCGAAGCCATATTCACTCCTTAATTTTGAAACTAACTGGAGAATCTCAGTCAAAAAACGAATGTTTTCATCGATGTTTTTACCGAAATTATGAGGGTGCCACCAGAGATGAAAAACTTCCCCTTTCTGTGCGGCATGCGTTATGCTTTTTTTAATTCGGCTTAAACGCAAAGGTTCTATTATTTTCAACTTCGGGATGTATGGCCTTAAAAATCTGCTGGAAGGCAAGTTTATGATCGGTTCTGTCTCAACTTCGGGGATCGGATACGTATTATGTCCGCAAACATTCACATAACTATCCACTAATCTAAGTATTCTTTTCATGGCCCCTTCGCTATGGAAACGACTTGCCCTATAAGGCCAACCTCGTTCATTTCCTCTAAAACATTGAATCCCGTACTTTTTACAAACTTGTAAATAACGCTCGTTCATCTGGTTTCTTGGGAACACAAGCGATGTAACCGTATGACCGTTTGCATTAGCAATTCGTAACGCAGCTTGTAAATCCGCTTCAAAGCTTTTGTCATTTTGTCCTTTTTCTAAACAATAATAATGCGAAAATGTATGGGTCGCTATTTCCTGATTCGGGTATTTTTCGATTTCCTTTATCAAAGATTTAGCATAATGAAACGGATCTTTCCGCTCATCCTCCCCAACATTATTTAGTTTTTTATAGGGTGAAAAATCACTGTTTTCATAGTTTGGCTGGAGAGAAGGCAGACTGGCTAACAACTCTTTTTTATTTTCACAATAGAGCATCCCAACGGTTGCCCAAGTGGCATGGATATCGAAGCGCTGAAATAATTCAAGCATTCTCGGAATTGCCTCTCGCACCCCTAATAGATTTTCTTTATATTGTTCTAGTGAAACAACATCATGGACGCCCCAATTCAACTCAAAATCAAGCGAGACGATGATTGCACCTTGTTTGCTCATACGATTCCCTTCAATAGTTTTAGTTTCAAATCTCGAACCCTCAATATGATTTTCCCAATCATCGATTGTGATTCATACCCTGTGTAAGCTAGAGCGATTTTTCCACCGAAACCTAATTTGAATCTACGGATATTTTCATCGTCTGTTAAGCCACCCATATCGTATAACATTTGCCCCTTATCTTTATACCAGAGTATACTCTTCCATATCAGGAGTCGATTTGCCTGGCTTAGAATTCTCTTTAGCTCTTGGTTATCTACAATTCGGAAATGGGATGCGGAATACAAATTCAATGCGACGATTCCATCCGTCATATAAATACGATAGCACAGAATATTTTTATCTTTATCTTGCATGTAAGTGAGCATAAGCGCATTTTGCTCACGAAGTAGTTTCATTGTCTGCATGTGGTATGAATTAAAAGTATGTGTGCGTTTATTTCTCGCAAAACGATTATAAAATACTTGGAAGTCCAACAATTCCTGATCTGTTGGATTTTCTATTACTACATGTGTAAATCCTCTTTCCAGTGCGCCTCTAATTTGCCTTCGAGTCGTTTTGTGCATCTCCATTAGTAATTCACTTTCATCTTTCAGTAAATCGATTTGTATCGTTTCAAAGCTCCTAAGCGAACTTTTCGGAATAAAAGAATGTGTATATCCAATTAATTGGGCCTGCACGTCGCCTTTTTGGATATCCTCATTCGCTAAATAAAATGTTTTGATCTTTATGTTCATGAACTTTCTTTCAATTGCAATCATAAGTTACTTGCCCCCAACTTTTCACTCTGTAATACGGTATTTACTAACACCAAAATACGTTCTTTTAACGATTTGTTTGCTGATCGTAAACCCTAGTTCCTTCAATGCAGCAGTATCTTTTTTAGAATTTCCCTTTGTCGTTACATATAGCGTTTTCGATTTACAGTTTTTCTGTACGAATGTGCATATGTCACCCAAGTTACCGGTATTCCAATTCTCGATATATACACAGTTTTTCCGAAAGTCTTCATGATAGGCGATTTGATCGATTCGTAGCATCTTTTCATTTGTCCAAAATATATTTTCGAACGACAGAACGCCCACTGGATAATACCCTTTGAATCCACCGTATATTTTTCTACAAATTTCCTTCATATGATTATTAGCAATATCGTAGCTGTTTATAGCGTCGTTAATCGAGAATTCAATAAAGCTTTCAGGATCAGAAAAATCTAAGATATCTTTTTTATCTAATTTATAAACAAAGTATTGTTTTCTTTCGAATATATACTCTTTGACACGAGTCAAATATGCCCTTAATTCTTCCTTTATAGCTTTGGACTCCGTATTACGGAATAGATTCCTAAAAACAAACAGCAGCTTCCCAATTGTATTTCGAATAAACAGAACGAAACTGTAATTTCTCTTCATTCTCCCAATCAATGATTCCTTCATCGTTAAAAATCGTCGTATACCATTGGCTTTACTAGTATTAGATGAAAAAATCATTTTTCTTGTGTAGTCTTCGTCTGTATTCCACTCAAATTTATAAGGTTCATAACCGATGCTTAAATCAAATATAGTAATATTATCTGTTTTGCATTGCAAAATCTTTTCCTTTTCAAGTATTCTACCTGGGCCAAATATTTCAAAGTCAAGATCATAGGCTAACACATATCCAAGCAATCTCCCTCGACATCTGAAACCGTAATGGAAAGCGATCATCATGTCATTAATGTAAAGTGCATCGAGTTCCGTTTGCATCGGGCCTTCCTGAATACCGGCAAGACTTCGGTAAAATTCTTTATCTTTGTCATTCGAAAATCCGCTTGTGTCCCTCTTTTTCTTCCACAGTTTGTCACGGAGTTGAAAGACTGATTCCATTTCTTTTGGTCCGATCCTTAAAAACTTCACATTTCCATTATTCCGTAACCGTTTTTCTCTTCTGTCGAGCCCATGCAGTCTCTTTCTTTTATTCATATATTCTTCAATTTTTACATCTTTCAAGTTAATGTATGGGGTGACAACCCGATGACTCGAAAAAACAAATTTCCGTTTCTGTAAATAAACTTCTAAACTTCTTGGTGAATTTCCACTTTCTAGTAACCCATGCAAGTAAAACACAACATTTCTTCTTGCTTTAATCATTTCGTCAAATACGAATTCGATAACATCGTCTAACAAATGATTGTATACAACGAAATCCATATAATTTGCGTGTCCGAAAGCCATAAAAGTATACGTATGACCAAACCATCTTCTTTTGTGGATAAAAGGAAGAAATCCAATAGGCTTATCATCTTGTTTGACGAGCATTATTTCCATATCATATTTATCGCCAAAATGCTTCCACCATTCATAAACCCAGACAAATTCTATAAACGGATTTGTATTCTGATTTTCCTCCAATATGAGCGACCAATCATCCCTGTACTGATCAAGTTGATCTAGTGATGTAATCCGTGTAAGCTCCATAATTTCCTCCTTTCAATGGCATGAATCATTAATGTTTCATTCTATGATTTCATACTTTTCATTACCAAAAAAAGTTCTTTTGCAGATTTGTTTACAAATGGAAAAACCTACAGTTTCGAGTATACTAGCATCATTTTCCGAACTGTCTTTCACAGTCACAAACACTGTTTTCGCTTTGCTGTTCTTTTTGACAAAGGAGCATGCAGCTTCCAAGTTCCCCTCATGCCAATTCTTGAAATGAATGGCTCTTCTCCCGAGTCGTTCATTGTAAGAAATAGGACCAATTCGGAGTACCTTATCATTCATCCAGAATATATTTTCGTATGCTAGATTTCCCTCCGGATAAAATCCCTTATATCCTCGATACATTTTCTCGCAAATTTCCTTTAATTGTTTTTGGGAAATAGCTGGACTGCTCATCGCATCGTTGATCGTCAATTCGATAAACTCTTCAGCATTTGCCGATACAGGAACATCTTTGTTCTCCAATCGATAAACATTATACCGCTCATTTTCATATAAGAATTTTTTTAATCGACTCAAAAATGCTAGTATCTCGCCCCTTGAACCATCTGACTCTGTTTTGTTGAATAGATTACGGAAAACAAAAAGAAACTTGCCGATCTTGATCCGGATAAACAGAACAAATTCATAGTTCTTTTTCAGTCGTTCGATCAATGATTCCTTCATTGATAATAAAGATCGTATAATTTTTGCGGTCATTGCAGGAGATGAAAAAATCATTTTTCTTGTGTAATCTACATTTGTATTCAATTCAAATTTGTATGGTTCATAACCGATACTTAAATCAAATATCGAAATCATATCTTTTTTGCATTGCAAAATTTTTTCCCTTTCGAGTATTCTTCCCGGCCCGAATGGTTCAAAATTGTCATCAAAGCCTAACACATACGAAAGCACTCTTCCCCGACATTTGAATCCGTAATGAAAAGCAATCATCGTGTCATTAATGTAAAGTGCATCGAGTTCGGTTTGCATCGGGCCTTCCTGAATACCGACGAGACTTCGGTAAAATTCTTTAACTTTGTCATTCGTAAATCCGCTCGTGTCTCGCTTTTTCTTCCATCGTTTGTCATGGAGTTGATAGACCTTCTCCATTTCTTCTTGTCCGCTCCGCGAAAACCTCAATTCTCCATTCTCTCGCAACCGCTTTTCTCTTTTATTAAGCCGATGAAGCTTCTTCCTTTTATCCATGTATTCTTCATGCTTTATATCTTTTAAATTAATGTATGGGGTTATTACTCGGTGAAGTGAAAAAATGTATCTCCGTTGCTGTAAATACTCCTCAATAATTTTTGGTGTCTTACTACTTTCAAGTAATCCATGTAAGGAGAACACGATTTTTCTTCTCGACTGAATCAGTTCATCAAATACAAATTCGATAACATTGGGTAGCAAATGATTGTATACAACAAAATCCATATAATTTGCGTAACCGAAAGCCATAAAAGTATACGTATGAGCAAACCATCTTCTTTTGTGGATAAAAGGAACAAATCCAATAGGGTTATTATTTTGTTTGACGAGTATAATCTCCATATCATATTCATCGCCAAAGTGCTTCCACCATTCATACACCCAAACAAATTCAATAAACGGATTTGTATTCTGATTTTCCTCCAATATAAGCGACCAATCATCCCGGTATTGGTCAAGTTGGTGCAGTGATGTAATCCGTGTAAGCTCCATAATCTCCTCCTTTTTTTAGCATGATTCGCCCTACAGATTTTTCATTCTATGATTTTCTTTCATCTTCTTAAATAGTGGCAAAGCCATTTGATACAACGTATTCAACTCTTGTATTCTCAATATCTTGCTAATTGTTATATAAATAGCAATTCCAATGGTTATTTCACAAATAAGTTGCAGCAGATTATTTTCATCTATGATTGTTCCAAGCTGAAATACTGTAATCCCCATAATCAAAGAGATTAAAAAACTAGGTAGTAGATCTTTTATTTGTTCTTTTGATGAATACTCGATTTCCCTCGCTGAAAAGTACGAATTTATTAAAAAAGAAATAAATGAATGAATAACCGACGACCATATTAAGCCGATAATGCCGAATCCAAACAATAAAGAAAGGATAATTAAAACTGTCAATATACTCTTTTTGATGATTTCTAATAGCAAAATTAAGTCCGATCTTCCCTTCACTTGAAGAACATTTAAATTGATAGCGTGAAGTGGATAGAGCATACCCGCAAAGCATAATAATTGAAAATAGGCAACTGAAGATATCCATTTATCACCGAATAATACAATAAACAGCGGCTCTGCAACTGCTGCTAAACCGACCATTAAAGGAAAGTTAATAAATGCCGAAGTCTTAATAACAGACTTAAATCCATATTTCAGACGTTCTTCTTCTTGCTGAATGCTGCTAAGAACCGGATATGTGACGCGCTGTACGGTCGAAACGATAGCAAATGAGGCAAGGTCTTTAATTTTAACGGCGTTTGTATAATAACCAAGTTGATTTGTTGAATACATTTTTCCAATAATAACGAAGTAACTATAATAAAATAGGGTATCCATAAGCCCTGATAACAATAACTTGTATCCAAAACTATAAAACTTTTTAAATGATTGAACTTTAAATGTCAAAGAAGGCATCCATTTATTTAAATACCAAAATAATCCCGTCTGAACGGATTGCAAAGCAATCATATTAAAAACGAGACTCCAAACACCAAATCCTGACATTGCTAAATATATCGTAAGACTTCCAGATGTAATGACAGCGATAACACTTATCTTAGTTAATGTTTTAAAGTCGACTTTCTTCACAAGCATTGCTTTTTGGATAATGGATAATGAATTGAGGATAAGTACTAAGGAAAGGACTCGAATGATTTTTGTCAGTTGAGGTTCGTCGAAAAATACACTAATTATAGGAGCCGTACAAAATAATAGACCATACAATACAAACGAAATAAAAAGGTTGAAATAAAAAACAGTTGAATAGTCTTCTTGTGTCGTATGTTGATCTCGTATTAACGCTTGGGAAAATCCACTATCTACAATCGCATTGGAAACGGATATCAATACTAAAATCATTCCAATAATCCCGAAATGCTCGGGAAGCAGTAACCTGGCAAGAATAATCTGTACGATAAATTGTATGCCGTGGTTCGCCATTAGATCCGTAAAACTCCAAAAAACCCCTGTGATTGTTTTACTTTTTAACGTCTTAGGAGTCGACATTTTTTCACCTATTTTTTTATATTGGTAATACCGTTAGAGATGCGACAAAGTCACATCTCTGTTATTTTTTCATCAACTTAATTTATCGCTAATTACTTGAATGACTCTTTCCTGCTCCTTCAGAGTCATATTCGAACCGGAAGGAAGACAAATCCCTCTCGCAAACAAACGTTCACTAACGATGTCATCATCCGCATGCGGATAAAACTTACACCCATTAAACAACGGCTGCATATGAAGCGGCTTCCAAACCGGTCTCGCTTCAATATTTTCCGCTTCAAGGGCATCCATCAGTTCATTTGCCGTTACGCCAGTAATTTCCGAATTCACTTCTATCGCCGTCAACCAGCGATTCGAATAGGTCCCTTCGAGCTCCGGCATGAACGTAATCCCAGCAATCCTACCAAGTGCTTTTTCATAACGGGCAAACACAGCTCTTCTTGCTTTTACGCGATCATCCAGCACCTCTAACTGCGCCCGGCCAATCCCTGCTAGAATATTGCTCATACGATAGTTGTAGCCAACAGTCAGATGCTCGTAATGCCTAAATTTCTCTCGCGCTTGGGTTGCTAAGAAGCGGGCTCGATCCAATTTTTCAACATCATCGGAAACGAGCATCCCGCCACCTGAAGTTGTAATGATTTTGTTGCCGTTAAAAGAATAGACGCCAAACGTACCGAACGTTCCGCTCTGCTTCCCTTTATAGGTTGAACCTAGTGATTCAGCGGCATCTTCAATAACGGGGACAGCATACGCATTACAAATTGCCAATAGTTCATCCATCTTTGCGCTTTGGCCAAACAAGTTTACAATGACAACCGCTTTTGGCAACTTGCCTTTTGCTTGTGCGTCCTTCATTGCACGTGCTAACGCATCAGGGGACATATTCCACGTCTCATTTTCGGAATCAATGAATACAGGCTCACCGCCCAAATAATAAATTGGATTCGCACTTGCCACGAACGTCAAACTGGAACAGAAAACGACATCTCCATATCTGACACCTAACAAATCCAAAGCCAAGTGGATGGCGGCTGTTCCCGATGACAAGACGGCAGCTCCCGCCGATCCAGTATACTGGGCCATTTCTTTCTCAAACTCATTCACATTTTTTCCAAGTGGCGCAATCCAATTCGTGTCAAAAGCTTCATCTATATACTTTTGCTCATTCCCACTCATATGCGGTGTTGAAAGAAAGATTCTTTTCGGCTCCAAATCACAACTCCTCTTTTCACCCAATATCGTTTTCAGGATATAGTTTAGATCTTTCAAAAAATGATAATTCCGAACGTACTCGACGTTCAGCTTCACTTTATCTGGAAAAAGGATATGATCGTTATGCCATTTAGGGTCGTCTACATTTGCCAATATCTGTTCTTCGTTTTTATATTTAATCGAAGCAGGTCCAGTAATTCCTGGTCGTATCGTTAGAATGATTCGATCTTCCCCGGTTAACTTATCCGCATAACCGGGCACATCCGGTCGGGGGCCTACAAAACTCATATCGCCTTTCAATACATTCAATAGCTGAGGAAGCTCATCAATTTTTGTTTTTCTGAAAAACTGGCCGGATTTCGTAATTCTTGAATCGCGGCTTGTCGTTATCGTAGAACGATTATTATCTTCCGTTTTCATTGTTTTTATTTTGATTACGTTAATAAGCTTCCCATTTTTCCCTACGCGTTCTTGAATGAAAAAACCGTTGCTTCTTGTATCGATCGAAGCAATAATGAAAGCAATTAGTATGATCCACCCTGTCAGTACGATTCCAACTATGGAAAACAGGAGATCAAAAGATCGTTTGACAACCTTCTCAAAAAAAGTAAGATTGTTTTTCATTCCTCACTTCCTTGGTCTTTTGGTGATCGACCTTTCCTCTCGAAATTCGTTAAATACTTTCATCTGCCTTTCTAAAACGACTATCTCATTGAACTCTTCCAAAAATAATTTCCGTGAGTTTTCTCCAAACCGCTTCAGGTTGGACTCATCTTTCATGATTTTGAGGATCGCATTTGCTAATGAGTTGCTATCTTTCGCCTTGCACAAGTACCCATTCACATCAGGAAAGACTTCTTCTCTACATCCGCGAATATCCGTCGCGACAATCGGTTTGCCCATTGCCATCGCTTCAATGATAGAGCGTGGGAGCCCTTCACGGTACGAAGGCAAAACAAACAAATCCGCTGCACATAATAGTTCGGGGATATCCTCTCTCATTCCTAAGAGTTGAATCCTTTCTTTTGTTTCAATGGGCATAGATTGAATAAGCTGTTCAACATTCATTCCATCCCGATCCCCGGTAACTGAATCCCCGACGATCAGTAATGTTGCGTCCTTTATTTCTTTCAGAACCAAATGAAATGCTTCAATGAGTTCAACGATGCCTTTTTCTCTTACTAATCTCCCGACAAACATAATTACTTTTTCATTCGTAATACTTAATGATTCTCTACTCTTCACTCTGCTATATAATTCAGGGTCAAATCGATCACCCGACACACCATTATTAATATGAATGAGGTTTGCCGGCTTTTGAAAGCCTTTTTCTACGGCCAATTCATAGTCTTCTTTGCTTTGAAAGAAAAGTTTATCGGTGAAATATTTAGCCCAAATCTTTTCAAGCAAATAAATTATCTTATAGGGTATTGGTTTCATATTTTCGTGGAAGTAAAATCCGTGGGCGGTATAAACGATTAACGGTACGTTAGCCAATCGTGCTGACACTCTCGCAACGAGACTGGCAACTGGGGTATGTGAGTGGACGATGTCAAATCTTTCTTTTCTTATCAATTTCACCAATGCGACCATGCTTTTCAAGTGGCTAAAGACATTCAAATTTCGTTGAAACGGTATATGGTGAACGATATACCCATCCTTTTCAATTTCATATCCTGTCTCATCTTTATAACATGCGATATGAACGTCGTATTTCTGTTCAATCATTTCATTTACAAGTGGCAGCAAAAACTTTTTAACTGTAAAGCTGACGTTGGTGATTTGTAAAACTTTCATTATAATCTCCATAAATGAATCTGTTCTGGCTTGCTCGCCTTGCTTAGCACACTCTTAATATCCATAACGATCCCTTTACCATGTTTTAATAACCGATCGAACTGGGACCATCCTTCATTGACATACTCCATATGAGATACCGCTAAGACAACGGCATCCGAAGGCGGTAGTTTGTCGTAAGGTGTCAATGAGAGTTGATATTCAGCAAATGCCTCATTCACATCTGCATGCGGATCAGCTACTTGCACTTCCACTCCAAATTCCTGCAGCTCCCAAATGATGTCTATCACTTTAGAGTTTCGAAGGTCTGGGACATTCTCTTTAAATGTCAATCCGAGAACAGTTACCTTTGCACCTTGTACAGGCAGATTGAGCTTGATCATTTTTTTTACTAATGCCCTTGCAATATAACGACCGATACTATCATTTATTCGGCGACCGGCAAGGATCACTTCTGGAAAGTGACCGACCGTCTGTGCTTTATGGGTTAAATAGTACGGATCTACACCGATACAATGACCGCCAACTAACCCGGGAGAGAATTTAAGGAAATTCCATTTCGTACCTGCTGCTTCCAATACTTCTGCTGTATCAATCCCAAGGCTGTCAAAAATTAAGGCTAATTCATTCATCAGTGCAATATTGACATCTCTTTGCGTGTTTTCAATCACTTTTGCGGCTTCTGCAACACGAATCGAGCTCGCTTTATATACACCTGCTTCGACAACATCGCTATATACTTGCGCAATAATGTCCAATACTTCAGGCGTTTGGCCGGATACGACTTTTGTGATTTTCGTAAAGGTGCGTTCTTTATCACCGGGATTAATACGTTCTGGAGAGTAACCGACGAAAAAATCAATGCCCGCCTTCATTCCTGAATGCTTTTCTAATACAGGTATGCACTCCTCCTCTGTAACGCCTGGATAGACGGTTGACTCAAAAACAACAATTGCTCCCTTTTGAAGACTTTTTCCGACTGTTTCTGAAGCACGTAGTAAAGGTGATAAATCAGGTTGGTTATGTGCATTAATCGGTGTAGGGACGGATACGATCATAAAGTCTGACTCCTTCAGTCTTTCACTGTCAGACGTAAATTCGATTTTTGCTTCCGTTAAATCATCCACCTCTACTTCATTTGTATAGTCGACGCCGGCCTGTAATGTGGAAATTCGATGTTCATTAATATCAAAGCCGATTACCGTATATTTTTTCCCAAAAGCAACCGCCACAGGCAACCCTACATATCCTAAGCCGATAACAGCTATTTTTCTTTTCATCACAGACCCTTTCACAACGTTATTTGATAATACGCCAAATACCAGTCGACAAATTTGCCGACACCATCTTTAATGGATGTCTTTGGTTTGAAACCGATTTCTTGATACAAGTCATCGACATTTGCATAAGTGGCCGGAACATCCCCCTCCTGCAATGGCATGAAGTTCTTCACCGCTACTTTTCCTAGCTTTTCTTCAATCGCAGAAATGAAGTCCATCAAGTTCACAGGGCTATTATTTCCAATGTTGTATACTTTGTAAGGGGCATAGCTTGTGCCGGGATCCGGATTTTTCCCGGACCAATTCGGATTCGGCGTTGCGGGTTTATGCAGAAGCCGGGAAATGGACTCAACAATATCATCTACGTACGTGAAGTCGCGCATCATTTTTCCATTGTTAAATATATCGATCGGCTTACCTTCAATAATGTTTTTCGTAAACTTGAAGAGAGCCATATCTGGGCGCCCCCATGGTCCGTATACCGTAAAGAAGCGAAGACCGGTCGTCGGTAACTTATATAGGCTGCTATACGTATGTGCCATCAGTTCATTCGCTTTCTTTGTCGCCGCATACAAACTAAGAGGATGATCGACCGTATCATGCACAGAGAATGGTAATGTCGTATTGGCGCCGTAAACTGAGCTGGATGATGCATATATTAACTGCTTCACATGATGTTGACGACACATTTCCAACACATTGATAAAGCCGACAACATTCGAGTCGATATAGACATATGGATTTTCAATACTGTATCTCACGCCCGCTTGCGCAGCTAAATTTACAACGATATCGATTTCATTTTCTCTGAATACCGTTTGAACTTTCTCTCGGTCTACCAAATCAGCATGATAAAACTTGAAGCATTTATGAGGAATGAGTTTTCCTAAACGTGCTTCCTTTAACGAAGGTTCGTAATAATCGTTCATGTCGTCGAAACCTATGACTTGATGGCCCATTGACAACAGTTTTTCTGATAAATGATAGCCAATAAAACCGGAAGAACCCGTAATCAATATTTTCATTTTTTCCCTCCCTCAACATTTCTAAGGAAGTTTTCATGCCATTTGTGTAAAACAATTAAACTCCATATAAGGTTTGCATGATTTTTTTTGCTCTTCATATGTTCTTCAATGATTGTTTGAACGGCGGGGAAATGAACGAGATTTGCTTTTTCTACTTTTTCTTTCGTCAAAGAGGAGACGACCAACTCTTTTAGTTCGGTCTTGAACCATTCAGCTAATGGGATCTCAAATCCCCTCTTTTTAGCAGTTAGTATTTTATCGGGGAGCAGGTCTGAAAACGTCTCTTTCAATATGATTTTTCCGTTTGCACGACGCATTTTATATTTCAAAGGGATTTCATACGCTAATTCCACTACTTTATGGTCGAGAAAAGGTGATCGTATTTCCAGCCCATTTATTTTGCTCATTCGGTCAGTCTTGACTAACATGTCATTTGGCAAAGCGAACTTGAAGTCTGTATACATCATCCGGTTCACTGACTCATTCGTATTTAAATAAAAAAAGTAGTCAGATAACTGTTCATCTACATTAAACTTGTTGAATGATTTATGTTTAACTAATCTGGAAATCTCGTCTTGGCCGTATGATTCCATCAATTTAACATGCATTTGAAACGTTTCGGTATTAGCGCTTCTCGTAAACTTTTTTGCTTTCGTAGCAAATGCAGTAATAGGATTTCGTTTGTCTTCCGGAATCAACTGTAATGGAGCTTCAATGAGCTTCTCTCTGATCATCTTTGGTAATTTCGAATACAGTTGCTGGTAATAGACACTCGTGTATTTATTGTATCCAGCGAATAATTCATCCCCACCGTCACCGCTTAAAGCGACAGACGTATGCTGTTTAGTTAGCCGGGAAACGTAGTAAGTTGGTATCGCGGAAGAATCGGCAAAGGGCTCTTCCATGTTTCCAATGATTGTTTCGATCACTTCATGTAGATCATCAAATTCGATAAAAAGTTCATGATGATTGGTATGATGCAGTTTGGAGACAGTCTTTGCTAAAGCCGACTCATCATATTGTTTAAGGTTCTTATATCCAATCGTAAATGTATTTACGGGCCTCGTTGACTGTTCAGCCATCAAACCTACAACAATACTCGAATCAATGCCTCCGCTTAAAAAAGCACTTGCTGATTCACCGCTCTCCATACGCTCTCGGACAGAGCTAGTCAATGTCTCTCTTACTCGTTGTTGCATGGATTGATAAGGTCCATCTACTTCGGTAGCATCCGGGTTTATATCCCAATACTTTTTTATTGTTAACGTATCGTTTTCCAGGGAATATTTGATAGAATGCCCTGGCATTACTTGATAGACATTCTGAAATATTGTCATCGGCTGCGGGATATAATAAAAACGCAAAAAATTCTCTACGGCTTCGTAATTGATTTCTTGTTCATTGCGAGCTATTATCTTTTTCAGTTCGGATCCAAATAGCAACTGATCAAGCCCATTGTAATAATAGTACGGTTTTTTCCCTACTCGATCTCTCACCATTACTAATTCTTTGTTACGTACATCCCAGATGGCTATCGCAAACGTTCCATGCAAATAATTCATAAAGTCTTCACCGTATTCTTCATACACGTTAAGGATTAGTTCAGAATCCGAATTGGTTTTAAATTGATGATTATTTTCTTCTAATTTCTTTTTGAGTGCTTGCGCATTGTATATTTTGCCGTTAAAAGCAATTTTTTTAGAATTCGCTTCAAAAACATCGTTATCATGAAGTTGTATTTCAGCGCTTGATTTCGTTAAAACACCATGAAAGCCGCACATTACTAAACCATCCCTCCCCAAGCAAATAGGAAAAGCTCTAGCCGATTTTGCTCCCTACACTGGATCGAATCAATTCCTGTTTATGATTCGTTAACAATAGAAGAAATAGGACAAACCAAATAATCGGTTGCCTCATGACATTATGAAAATTAGAGAAAATGAATACTTGAAGTAATAAAAGAAGGTAGTACAAATTTTTTCTGGAGTTACTAATCGCCCATAAGAATAGGAATAGGATAACTATTAATCCAATAAGACCTAACATTGAAAGTAAATCAATTACCGTATTATGTGCTTCAAACCCTTCAAATGGTGAGGTTAGTCCGGATTGTGATTTCGTTCCGTTCCCAATTAACGGTGATCCCGTGAATGCTTTTATTCCGTTTTCCCATAAGATAAATCGAATAGACGATTGATTGCTTACTTCATTAAATGAATTTGAAACATTTTTAGAGATGTCTAACGCTATTTTCAGCATACTGACAAGAAATGAAAGCAAGAATATATTTACGATTACCTTAAAGAGAGTTTCAAATTTTATCTTTTTGATGAACATAGCGTAACTATAAATAAAAAATGATAGAATCCAAGCTAAAACGAGTGCATCACTTTCAATCTTTAATCCAATCCAGACAACTGCCACGATGTTTAGAATGCCTATAGGAATCGATATTTTTTTTTTGCTCATTAAATATAAAGAGATATTTGGTAGGATGAGGGTTAGTAGAGCTAATTGATTGGGGTTAAGTGAAAGGCCACTAAATCTTGTTGAGTAATAATAAAAGAAGTCTATAAAGAAGAATTTATCAATGATCAATAAATACAGTAAGCAAAAATAAATATATGCTTGCGAGTAATTGTAAAAAGAAAGAGCGGCTTTTTTTAATACGTCTTGGTAATCGGGTAAATGTACTACTAAAATGATGATTCCGATTGGAAGTAAATATGCAATTGTATCCCTAAAGTCTATTAGTTCAATTGTTCCTTTGAGCGCACCGCACAAATTTGAAATGAAAGCCAATAGTAAAAATGAATATAAAAGAGTAACAAGTTTAATGCTTTTTTTAGTTACATAGATCTTTTGGTTTTTGGCCACTTGAATGATCAACAGTACTGCCGTTAGTAGTAATAACAGTTCGCCTATTCCTATAGGTCCAATAAACCTTATTTTCGTAAAGGTAGTAAAGCTTAAAGCGATACCGAGAAGGATGGGAATCATTTTGTTTGAATTCATAATACTCTCCCTCGTATCGTCGAATAAAAACTCCACGTATCCTGTATGCTGTCATATCCCTTTAAGCTTCAGACGTTTTACGGTTTGCTAAGTCAATTAACACCTTCTTCAATTCATCTACCGGAATTTCCAACAGGTTCTCGAGCACGGCGTCCATTTCCTTCTCGCTCATCGGTGCTGACCTTCCGACATAGATCTTAGGGAAGATTTGATCATTTTGAATTTCATTTTCATTCAACAGCTCTTCAAAAAGTTTTTCACCTGGACGAATTCCAGTAAAAATAATCCCGATTTCATCTTCACGATACCCCGACAGTTTAATTAAGTTTTTCGCCAAGTCGACTATTTTAACCGGTTCGCCCATGTCGAGAACAAACACTTCCCCCTCCATCGCGAGCGTACCAGCCTGAATGACAAGTTGAGAAGCTTCGGGTATTGTCATAAAATATCTTGTCATTTCAGGATCCGTGACAGTAACTGGACCGCCTTGCTTAATTTGCTCTTTAAACAGCGGGACTACACTGCCGCGAGACCCTAACACATTGCCAAAACGCACCGCTGCAAACTTCGTCTTACTTTCTTTCGCGATGTTCTGCACAATCATCTCGGCAAAACGTTTCGACGCTCCCATGACATTCGTCGGGTTTACCGCCTTGTCGGTAGAAACCATGACAAAATACGAGACGGAAAATATGTCTGCCGCTTCAGCGATATTTTTCGTGCCATATATGTTGTTTTTGACGGCTTCCGTTGGGTTTTCTTCCATTAAAGGGACATGTTTATATGCTGCTGCATGATAGATGACATCTGGTTTGAACTCACTGACTACTTCAAAAATCCTCATCCGGTCTTTAATATCAGCAATTACTGGGATGATTTTTGTAGGAACATCCACACTCTTTCGTAATTCCATATCTATGTTGTAAATTGAGTTTTCACCATGGCCTAAAAGTATGATACTTTTAGGCTTGAATTTACTCACTTGCCGACAAATTTCCGATCCTATTGACCCTCCCGCTCCGGTGACGAGAATTGTTTTATTTGCAAGCTTTTCTTCGATTGCTTTCAAATCGAGCTCAACTTCTTCTCTACCGAGGAGATCTTCTATTTTCACGTCGCGCATGTCAGTGACAGAAACTTTTCCTGTCATCAAGTCCTCGATGCGCGGTATTGTCATTGTCTTCACACCGGTTTCAACACAGATTTTAAACAGATCCACCATTGCCTGTTTTGAAAGGGAAGGAATCGCTATGACGATCTTTTCAATATTATATTCTTTTACTAGTTTCGGAATATCTTTTGTACCGCTCACGACTTTCAATCCATAAATCTCTAATCCAATTTTAGAGCGATTATCGTCAACGAACAGTACGGGTTTCATCCCTGATTCGGGGTTCTGAAGGACTTGGCGAGCTATCATTGTCCCTGCCTGGCCAGCCCCGACGATCATTATGCGAGTTGTTTCGATATTCTTTTGTCGGTTGACCGTCTCACGCATAAGTCGAAAAGAAAACCTCGATCCGCCGATTAAAAGAATATGTAACATCCATGTGAGAAAGAGTGCCCTGAAGGATACTTCTTGCATAAGGACAATTTGAACAATCATGACAACTGTAATCGTCATTGTGACTGCCTTCAAAATCGAATACAACTCTCCAGTTGATGCATAGGACCAGTCTTTCCTATAGAGCCCGTACTTCCAAGCGAAGAAGTGATGTCCAATTTGGATTGTGACAACACTTATGAAGAGCATTTTGTTTGTGAACACATTGATGTACGGATGCAAGATGAAATACCCGACAAAGATTGAAAATAAGACAATTAGAGAATCGACAATTGCTAATATACTCGTTCTCATTCTCATTCTGATTAACACGAGGGCCCCCACTCCTAAGTTCTGAACTGGATTCTAGTTGATTCGTTTCCACCATTTTTTTGTTACCGGAATTTCCGGCTCTAGAATGATGAATGGTTCGTCTGTTAAAATACGTTTGTTGTTCTCTAGTAGGATGTCAATGCTATCGTGTTTTTTCTTTTTTTCTAGATAGCTAAGTCCTTCATTGAACAATAATGGTCTCGATTTTGTATCATGAACATCCGATCCATATGTATGAATTAGATTCGCTTCGACAAGTTGAATTGAAAGTCTTTGAACACGTTTCCCGAAATGTCCTGCTAGGCTCCCAGCATTCACCTGTGCAAACGCACCATGCCGTATTAACTGTTCGAGTCGGGCAGGTTTCTCAGCAATGGCCCTGTTCCGTTCGGGGTGTGCAATAATTGGCAAGACGCCGTTTTCAATCATCGATTGTATGACACTTACTGTATAGAGCGGAATAGATTGTGACGGCAGTTCAAGTAATAGATAACGTGATTCTGCTAGCGTCATCACTTCACGCTTCATTATTTTTTCTATGACTTGGGGATGAAGCCGCACTTCCTGTCCTGTGTGGAGATTGACTGGATACCCCCCTGCCCGCAAGCAATCAGTAAGAAGTCGAATTTGAGCTTGGATTTCTTCTTTCGGGACATGGTAATGAGGACTGAATGCATGTGGTGTTGCAATCATGTCCGTAATTCCTTCCAGTGCTGCTTTTTCCACAATACGTATTGTATCCTCTATTGTTTTCGGTCCATCGTCCACACCAAACAAGATATGGCAGTGTACGTCAATCATTTGTCTCCCCCCTTCCTAGCCATAAAAGAGTAAAAAGTGACGCGTCCGATTATTCTTTTGCACCATCGTAGTTGTAATAGTAATCTCCTTTTTCAATTTTATAATTGTTCAAAATGACTCCTAAAACATTAGCTTTAGAAGTTTCCAACAATCCCTTCGCCCTTATCACACTGTTTTTCTCGGTTTTTCCAGAACTGACGACTAAGATTGTTCCATCACATTTATTTGAAAGAATTTGGGAGTCCACAACTAAAAGTATTGGAGGTGCGTCGATGATAATCACGTCATACTTCGCTTTCATTTCAATGATCAGATCATCCATCGCTTTTGAACCAAGGAGTTCAGCGGGGTTTATCGGCATCTTCCCACAAGTAACAAGTTCTAGCCCTTTGATCTGGGTTCTTTTCACCACCTCGTCCAAACCTCTTTGTCTTGTTAATAAATAGGATAGACCAGGAGAAGTTGTCGATTTAAACGTATAATGCACCGTAGGTTTTCTCATATCCGCATCAACTAGAAGTACTCTCTTCCCAGCTTGCGCGAAAACAATGGCGACGTTTGCTGCCAATGTCGACTTCCCTTCCCCAGAAGATGAAGAAGTGAAAAGAAGAGTCTTTAACTTTTTGTCCGGCCGCAAAAAATTAATATTCTCTCGAATCATTCGGAATTGCTCTAACGTGATTGACTTAGGAGCATCTCTCGTAACAAGCTTACGTGACGCTGTTCGTCCGTTTTTCTTTTTCTTTTTCTTCTTGAACATCCTATCCTCCCCTTCTCCATATACGACCGAATAACCCTTTTATTTTACTCGCATCCACTTCTGTAATCGGACTTACAACCCCAATAACCGGAAATCCTAATAATTCTTCAACATCCCGCTCTGTTTTAACGGTCATATCCAAATAATGCCGAAGGAACGCCATTCCAACTCCTATCATCAATCCACAGACAGCCGCGATTGTCATATTAAGTAACGGATTTGGCTTAGCAGGCAATGGATTCTCGAGATAGACAGCCGGAGAGAGAATGTAAATGTTATTAACGTTCATAAGTATTTGGATTTCCTCTTGAAGAACTTCTACAATTGTATTGGCTATATCTACCGATCGATAATGTTCCCGATCGTTCACACTAATTTTAATCACTTGGGAGTCTTGTGTAGTTTCGACCTTTATCTTTTTTTCAAGTAAAGCCGGAGTTGTATCCAAGTCCAGAATTTCAATGACTTTTGAAAGGATTGCGGGGCTTTTGATAATGACGGTATATGTATTAATGAGTTGAATATTCGTCTGAATATCCTGCGCATTAACTTGGAGTTGTTCGGTCTGCTTCTGATTGATGAGGATTTGTGTTGACGCTTGGTATATAGGTGTCAAGAATAAGTAGCTTATTATTCCAGTTAGTATCACTGCGAATAGGGCCGTACTAATAATGAATACGGACCGCCTTTTTAATACTCTAAACAAATCATGTAGACTGATTGTTTCTTCAATAGGCATAATACTCCCCTTTACAGCGGATTGTCATAGGTCCCCTGAATCCCTCGGTGCTCAAGTTCACCTTTCCATTCATTCTTCATGTTATTCAATCCGAATGTCATTTGACACAGCGTCATTCGGTTACACGTAAGAACAGTTTCCTATAGGTTTTTCCCGAAATCGAAAAAGCATGAACGGTGAAATGAACCGTCCATGCTTGTTGGCATGCTATTATAGTGTGAGTACAGAAATACTCATCGAGAGATGATCGCTTTACTGGAGGATGAAATGATTACGAGAGATAAATTGGAAGAAACACAAATTAGTTTATATGCAATTGTTCTTTTGATTGCAGCCGGGTTCGGATTATTCAGGCCGGATTTCGCAGGACGATTGGATGTGACGATTTCTGTAGTCATAGCTATATTAATGTATAGTATGTTTTCTCAAATTCCTTTCGCTTCCTTGAGAAACCCATTTACAAATCGCCGTTTTATCGGAGCTTTACTAACGGTTAACTACATAGCTGTGCCTATTGTCGTTTGGCTGCTGTCAAAGTTTTTGCCTGACTATCCACCATTGCTGCTCGGGGTTTATTTAGTATTGCTAACCCCCTGCATTGACTATGTTATCGTGTTCACTTCTTTAGGTCGTGGCAATGAAAAGCTATTACTGATGGCAACACCTATTCTTTTCGTAACGCAGATGCTCCTCTTACCTTTGTATTTGTGGTTGTTTATGGGAAGGGATGCGCTTGGAATAGTGGAAGCCGGGCCGTTTATCGAAGCGTTTTTCGGACTTATCGTCATTCCGCTAGGGGTTGCTATTCTAATTCAGTTATACGCAAAAAAATCTAAAGCCGGAGCAAGCGTCATCGAGCTCTCAGCATGGCTTCCAGTTCCGTTCATGGCCCTTACCTTATTTGTTATTGTGGCTTCTCAAATAGGAAAATTATCTGCATCTATCGATTTCCTACTAAAAGTAATTCCTATCTATATCGCTTTTATGATTATCATGCCTGCTATCTCCCGGTTCGTTGCGAAGCTATTCGACCTTGAGATTAAAACCGGCCGCGCACTGATTTTTAGTGGATCAATACGTAATTCGCTCGTCGTCCTTCCACTCGCATTAGCATTGCACGAAAGTGTGAGCACGTTAGTTGTAGCCATCATTGTCACCCAAACAATCGTGGAGCTGATCGGTTCACTTATTTACATAAGAGTCGTTCCGAATTGGCTTTTACGTGACAAAATGATCTAAATTCATATGGAATATACAGACCACGCCTAGCGTAATCTTAGGTCGTAAACAGCAAAGAAACCAAAGAATGACAACTATTTTTCGTTGCTTTCTTTGGCTTCTCTTTTATTTCATTTCCATATCTTTAAGTCCCTTGATCCATTTCATACAACGCACGGTATTTTGCGGAAGTCGCTAGCAACTCTTCATGATCTCCTTGTAAGGCGATGTTCCCATCTTCCAGAAAGATGATTTCATCCATTTGTTCGATGCCCGCTAAATGATGTGTCACCCAAATGACTGTCTTATCTTTAGCTGCATAGAACATTGTTTGCAGTAGGTCATGTTCTGTTTTCGGATCAAGTCCAATCGTTGGTTCATCAAAAATAACAATCGGCGTTTGTTGTAAAAGGACGCGGGCTAATGCAATTCGTTGACGTTCACCGCCTGAAAATCGATGCCCCATTTCTTCCATCGGCGTTTTCAATCCTGTTCGGATTGAAGCGAGTAATTTCGTTAATTGTGCTTGTCCAGCAACTTCTAAAACATCTTCCTCTGTTGCTTCCGGGCGTCCGATCCGAATATTGTTTTCAACCGTTGTATCAAAAAGATGTGATTTTTGATTCAAAATTGAAATTGATTTGGCTAGCAAGCTTTGGCTTGCTTTTTCACCGTTGATGAAAATATTTCCTGCTGTCGGCTGAAGTGCGCCTGATAAGAGTTTTAACAGCGTTGATTTGCCCGTACCGCTACGACCTAGAACGGCAACTTTCTTTCCGCTGTCAATCGTTAAAGATATACCACTTATGACATCTTCCTTGCTTTCGGGATAACGATAGGATACATTTCTTATTTCAATCGCTGGTCCGTTTGCTTCGCGAATAGCTGCTGCCGGCTGCGGAGTGCTAGGGAGATTATCGACATTTTCAACCTCGTATAAACGGCGAAGAGATTCTTCATATGCAGGGATTCGTTCAATCGCTTCAGAAGCCGGTGAAAGGGCATCGGTAATTGCTAACATCATTAATGTAAAAGCTGCAATTACAGTTGGTTCTATTTGCCCTGTCTCCGCTTGGTTGCCTGCCCAAACAATCATCGAGATCACTGCAATGCCGATGACAAGTTGAACCACACCACTTCGCAAATGTTGCCAACGCTTCATTTTCTTCTCTATTTCTAATAATCCTTGTTCATCGGCTTTATAATCTGTTAAAAAGGTTTCAATTCGTCCGCTTGCAATCCAATCCGATAAGCCGAAAACGGCATCGGTTAATTGCGCGTATAATTGATTGCGCCCTTGTTTTAACGCGATATATTTACGCCGTGTGACAATTAACGAAATAGAAGGAATCAAGAATACAATAACCGCTAACACGAGCGCCATCATGAGGGCAAATACCCAGTCAAATAAACCAAGTACGCCAATTAACGTACCATAAACGAAAAGCGATAAAATACTCGGAAAAACAGTTCGTAAATAGAAATCTTGCAAATGCTCGATGTCCTCTGACAACATACTCAATAAGTCGCCCGTTTTATAACGCGCTTGTAATAATAATGCCTGCGGCTCTAGAACACGGTACAGTCGTGTACGCATTTTCTCCAAAATACGCAGTATGACATCATGTCCAACGAGGCGTTCCAAATAACGCATGACCGCCTGGCTTATACTAAACGCCCGTACCGCCACAATGGGAACGTAGACGATCATAATATTTTCCGGGCGAAGGGCTGATTTTGAAATCAAATAACCCGATATGAACAATAACATCACACTGGAAGCGACGCCAAGCACGCCCAATAGTACGGCAAGCAGCATCCTTCCTTTATGTTGTTTCATATAAGGGGTAATCCATGTATTCACAGCGTTCCTCCCCTCCCCCGGTTATGTCTAATCAGTTCTGTATACATACCTTGTTTCCGAATTAATTCATCATGCGTACCACTTTCGACAAGACTTCCCTCTTTTAATACAACGACATGATCCATTTCCTTCATCCAATGAATTCGATGTGTCGCAAGAAAGACAAGTTTCCCTTCAAAAAGGCGAAGCATCGACTGTTTCAACTCATATTCTGTCTCAATGTCAAGATGTGCTGTTGGTTCATCGAGAACAATAATAGGTCGTTTACTTACCAACGCGCGGGCCATCGCAATTCGTTGTTCTTGACCGCCGCTTAACGAACGACCCCCCTCACCAATATGGGAATCCATTTTCTTAGGCAATTGTTCAACGAGAGAGCGAAGACCTGTTTCATCGATGACCTGCTCAACTTCCTCATCAGTAGCAGTCGGTTCGTAGAATCGAATATTTTCTTTAATCGAAGTCGGGAAAATATAGGGATGCTGCGGGATATAGGCAATCTGACTTGTCCAATCCGTTCGCATGAGCGAGGGGGTTTCTTCTAGATTCACTTCAATGAGTCCACTTGTCGGCTGTAAAAAACCTGCAATAATATCGATGAATGTTGACTTCCCAGCACCCGACTCTCCTACAATCCCAATTGTTCCATTACCTTCCCACGAAAATTGTAGTTTATTTAAGATCATTTTTTCTTCGTCGTCTTGACTCACCGTTACTTCATGAAATGCAATCTTGCTCATGGGTCCCCATTCGATTTTGGAGTTCATCTCAGGAAGAGTTGTATTCTGATGTTCTTTGATGATGGACTCTATTTGTTCTAAAGCAATTTGTCCGTCCAACGTCGCATGATAGTCGGTTCCAACTTGTCGGATCGGCAAGAAGTATTCAGGTGCTAAAATAAGAATCGTTAAAGCCGGAAGAAGGATCATCGCACCGTCGATGAGGCGAAAACCAAGTCCAACCGCAACGAATGCGATGGACAAACTCGTAAAGAAATCGAGTGCAAACGACGAAAGAAATGCAATGCGAAGGGTTTTCATCGTCGCTTTTCGGTATCGTTTGCTGACACGTGCAATTTTCCCTTCATGCCTTTCGCTTACTCCTAAATAGGTTAGCGTTTCCAATCCTTTTAACGTATCGATGAAGTGATTCGATAAAACACGATAGGTTTTATACTGTCTGTCCGCCATCTTTTGCGCCGCCATCCCGAGTAAAATCATGAAAATGATAATGATTGGGACAGTCGCGACTAAAATGATGGATGATACTTTGTCGAGTGTAAAAATATAAATCGCAAGTACCGCCGGGATGATAAATGTCCGAATCATGCGCGGGATCGTAATTTCCAAATAAGTTTTAACTTGTTCAATCCCTTCAATCGCAAGCGTAACAAGTCTTCCTGTTCCGTTTGTCTGTGCAAATCTAGGACCGAGCTTAAAATAGGAGGCGGTAAGTTGTTCGCGTAACGCTTTCGTCGTTCGAACTGCAAAGCGCTCCGCGAACAGTTGCTGGACGTGGGACAAGATATGACGCATGACAAAAAACACGAGGAATAATAGTAGGTCTTTCCAGATTGTTTGAACAGACGCCCCTTGGAATAAAAATGTCACACTTCGTCCGAGGAAAATGGCTTGAAGGACGATTGCACACGCTTCTAAAAAAATGAAGATCGTCAGGGTCATATAGAGAGAACGGCTGCCTGGGTAAGATGGTAGTCCTTTTTTTCTTTCCATTAATACTCCAACTGGTCCTTCCCTTTAAGACGTTCACGAAATACGTAATAGCTCCATCCTTGGTAAGCTAATACGAAAGGAATTAGCGTTAACGAAATATAACTCATCACTTTTAATGAATAGTCTCCCGATGACGCATTATAGACCGTTAAATCATTTGCTGCGCCAAGCGTACTAATCATGACACGAGGAAACAGTCCGATGAAAACACTTGCGGTTAACGCAATGATTGTAATGGTCGTCATTAAAAATGAGAAACTTTCCCTCTTCTTTTTATTGAATATGCTTGAGAGGAGCAAAGTAACCCAAGCTAGAAGTGGCAGCGCAATCCATCCTGTTCCGTGTGCAGTGAAAATATCTGTTTTCCAAAGTCCGACTGCGGCAAAAGCAAGTAAGGCAAGTAGCACAGCGGGTGCAAACCTCGATGATGCAACTCTTGCACGTTCTTGTAATTCGCCTTCTGTTCGAAGTGTGATAAATTGCAATCCATGCACGATACAAAGAAGCGTAAACATCACACCGCCGAGCAAGGCAAATGGATGAAGCAATTGTAGAAATCCACCGATCATCTCTTTATGCTCATCGATTGGGACACCTGTCATGAAATTCGTCAATGCCACCCCCCAAAGAAACGGGGGAACAGCACTTCCGAAGAAGAGGGCCCAATCCCACACATTTTTCCAAATGGGATGATCTACCTTTCCTCTAAATTCAAAAGCGACACCGCGTAAAATTAACGCCAGCAGCATAAACACAAAGGCAATATAAAAACCACTAAACAGCGTTGCATACCAATGCGGAAATGCCGCAAACATCGCGGCGCCCGCTGAAATGAGCCACACTTCATTGGCATCCCAAAAAGGACCGATAGAGTTTAAATAGACGCGTTTTTCATAATCGTCGCGTCCCAGATACTTGGCAACCGTTCCGACACCAAAGTCAAATCCTTCAAGTACGAAGAATAAAGTGAACATAAAAGCGATCAATAAAAACCATAACTCACTTAGTTCCAAATATAATCCTCCTCCTTACCGAACGGGTCAACAGCGTCAACCTCAACCGTTTCTTCTTGATTTTCTTCTTGCTTAATTGTGCGGACGTATAAGTAAATCGCCACCCCCGCTAAAATCGCATACAAAGTTGAAAATGAAATTAGCGAGAATAGAACTTGCCCCGCTGTTACATTTGGAGATACAGCATCTTCTGTTTTCATGACACCGAAGACGACCCAAGGCTGACGACCCATTTCCGTCATAAGCCAACCGACAGAGTTAGCGATAAACGGTAATGAAATAGCATACACCATTACTTTCATGAGTAATGGACTTTGTTCGAGCCTATTTTTCCTTGATACATACCAGCCGAGTACTCCGAGAAGAAGCATGATCGTGCCAGCAACCACCATTGTACGGAAGCTCCAAAAGACTGTTCGAACAGGTGGAATATAGTTTCCAGGCCCATACTTTTCTTCATAATGCTCTTGGATCGTATTCATCCCTTCAACTTGCCCACTAAATTTATTGAACGACAAGACGCTTAACATATAAGGGATTTGTATTTCATTAGTCGTTGTTTTTTCATCAGGATTTATTTTTGCAACGACTGTAAACGGTGCCGGATCTGGGCTGTCTTCCCATAAAGCTTCCGCGGCCGCCATTTTCATAGGCTGTGTCGTCAGTAAATGCACTGCTTGTTGATGACCGACAAGAAGAACGACAATTGTTGATACCGTGGCAATGATAATGGAAATCTGAAAAGATTTTTTGAACATATCCACTTGTTGTCTCTTTCGAATTTTCCACGCACTTACGCCTGCCACGAAAAAAGCCCCTGTTGCAAAAGCAGAAAATAAAACATGTGGGAACTGAACCCATAATTGCGGGTTTGTTAATAATGCGAGGAAATCATTCATTTGTGCTCTGCCTTCAAAATATTCAAAGCCAACTGGGTGATGCATAAATGAATTGGCTGTTAAAATCCAAAATGCAGAAAGAACAGTTCCAAACAGAACGAGCCAAATAGATAGTAAATGAATTCGTTTTGGCAAACGATTCCATCCGAACACCCATAATCCAATGAATGTGGACTCCATAAAGAAAGCGAGCAGTCCTTCGATTGCAAGTGATGGACCAAAGACATCTCCAACGAACCTTGAATAGGTTGACCAGTTCATACCGAACTGAAACTCTTGTAAAATTCCTGTTACGACACCGACTGCAAAGTTAATGAGAAATAATTTACCCCAAAACTTCGTCAGTTTTTTATACTTTTCATCGCCCGTTCGGTGATAAATTGTTTGCATAATTGCAATTGTTAATGCGAGACCAATTGAAAGTGGCACGAAAAGGTAATGAAATATTGTTGTTGAAGCAAATTGGATTCTTGCTAAAATAATCGGATCCATTTCAAGCACACTCCTTCTAAATATTTTCTAAAAAATAGTATTTAAATACAACCAACATGATTGATGATCTTCATGGAGTATACAATTCTACCTTATGTTTACGCATTGTCTATGAAGAATAGATGACTAATCAGCGACATCTTTTTGTCCAATGTTTGGCTAAATTATGACCTTTAATCTTATTGTGACAAAGTAATTATCTCGATTGTTCACAATTAATCAGCAAGATGAGTACGATTAATTTTTATAAAGTTTTATTATGAAAAAGTTAATCATAATGTGCATACTACATTTCAGTTCTTGTCAAAACAAGATTGCCTAGGATCCCGTTTTGGGCTGTCCAATCAGTCCATAAAAAATACAGGTGGAGAAAAATACGTGTTTTTTCTCCACCTGTTTTATATTGACTTTATTCGATTCTTAGCAACATCAGCTTCCCGAGAGCAGTAATGGTTACTGACATAGAAATGAAGCTATTCCAAGAAACAGATCCTTCGAATAGCTTCATTGTTGAATACGTTTTCCCCATGTCGCTTAACCTATCATTTGTCGGCATGCGTCGGCGCACTTACGGCAAGACTCGGCACAGCGTTGGCAATGGTCGTGATTATGTTTGGCACATTCGTCCGCGCAGCGATCACAGATTTCTGCACAGAGCTCTAAGATTTGATTAATGAATGGGCTATTTCGCGTTATCGCTTGCGCAGCGAATGCACAAATATCGGCGCATTCACGGTCCAACCGAATACATTCAGCCATCATCTTAACATTTTCTTCTTTCAAGCAAGCATCGTAACAGGTATTGCATGCCTCTAGACAGTCCAAGATTGCTTTGAGACACTCTTCGTATTTTGTATTCATGGACTCACCTCCCGATTTTTTTCATTCGATTGTAACTTTCCCGAATGAAAATAATTTAATCTTAAAGTGAGCATCTTCTTACAAACTCCTTTCAACATCAATTTACAAAGAATCTAGTCGTAAGGCCGAAAAAAGACACCCATCTAATGAATAGATAGGTGTCTTAGTTGTAATGAACAATTTTATTTAGCTGAAATCGCACTATAAATGGCAGCAGAGAACTCGGCGCGTGTCGCTTCCTTGCCAATATTGAATTCGGTTGTTTGGAAGACTGTTGTCTGATCTAACGTCTTTAAAGCATGGATTACATCTGCAGCCCAGTGACTTGATGGTACGTCAGTGTATTTGCTTGCAACCTGTACTTCCCCACCAATTTTTCCTTGAAGGTCAAATGCTCGATCTACAATTGCAGCAAGATGTGCGCGAGTAAGTTTGTCGTTAATGCCAAATTCCCCAGTTTCATACCCTTGGAAAATTCCTGCTTCATTCAAAGCCGCAATGTCAGCTGCGTATTGGTGATTTGGTTTAACGTCTGTAAATGTTACTTGAGTCGATGCTTTTAACTTAAGTTTACGGTTTATCATTGCAGCTGCTTGTCCACGTGTAATGGACCTTTCAGGTTTGAATGTGGAATCTTCATAACCGTTTATTACGCCAATTTCGTGTAATGCGATGATTGCCTCATAAGCAGGATGTTTAACCGATAAGTCTTTAAATACTTCACTCATCTGTTCATCCTGTTTTACCTGTACAGGGTCAAAAGCAACTTTAATATTTGTTGTAACACGTTTTGCACCGGCATATTTCGGAGCCCAGTAAGGGTCTGTTTTCAAATTTGCTTTCAGCACACCTCTGCTCTTTGCCGAGATGAATTTGTTATTCCCTAAGTAGATTCCCGTGTGCGAAATGCCTTTTTTATATGTATTTGCAAAAAACACAAGATCCCCAGGCTTCAAATTTTCTTTGCTTATTGAAGTCCCGACTTTAAACTGATCTTCCGATGTTCTTGGTACACTGATGTTAAAATTGTTAAAGACATATTGTATGTATCCGGAACAATCAAAACCGCTTGGCGTTGTACCTCCAAACTTATAAGGAGTGCCATAAAACTTTTCGGCAAAGGTTGCAATCTCATCCGGCGTTGCCGCACTTACTTTAGTTGATGATATAAAAGGTATTGAACTAATTAGAAACACTGCTAGCAATGTTTGAATCAATCGTTTTCTCATTTTCCACCCCAACTGCTCTTTTTTTATCTATTGTTGTATTTTACTCTGCTAACTTTAGCATAATAATTATTAATTTCGCTTTACAATAACATTACATTCACATTACTATTATTAGATTTTTATAATAATTAGCGAGAAAAAAACCTAGAATTAAACTTGCTGATTCTGGGCTTTATGATTTTGATTTTCTATACAGTAACGCTTTAGGATGATATAGTATCTTCATCTAAAAAACATGTTATGTAAATATATATAGAAAGTAGGGTTTTGCGATGCCCCTAAATACTCTCCGGGAAATCATTGAAAACAATCAAGATGCATATATCGAGCAACTATTTACCCTTTTACGTCAAAAAAGCATTAGCACTCAAAATGATGGGATTACCGAATGTGCACAATTGCTCAAGGAGATGATGGGAGAGCTCGGCATTGCGGCAAGAATTATGGAAACGGATGGCCATCCAGTTGTTTTCGGGGAAATGATGAGGGATGAAAACTTCTTCACGTTGCTCATTTATGGCCACTATGATGTACAGCCTCCCGAGCCGATTGACGAATGGCTGTCCCCTCCTTTTGAACCTACGATCCGTAATGGAAAAATCTTTTGCCGGGGCGCAGGAGATAACAAAGGGCAGCTTATGGCCCAACTTCTGGGTATTAAAACGTATATAGATTGTTTCGGAGACTTACCTATTAATATCAAATTTATATTTGAAGGAGAAGAAGAAAACGGGAGTCCTCATTTAGCTTCTTTTGTGAAAAAGCATCGAGAACTTTTAAAAGCAGATCTTGTCTATACAGCTGACGGTTCTTCACATAATAGTGGCGCTCCGCTCATTTTATTGGGCGCGAGAGGATCGCTCGACCTTGAACTAGAAGCAAAAGAAGCTGAATGGGATAATCATTCGGGGAATACAGGGAATATTGTTCCGAACCCTGCTTGGAAGCTCATCAATTTATTAAAAACAATGTGTAATGATGAGGGACAAGTGTTGATAGAAGGATTTTATGATCATATCCTCCCGCCTTCTGCGCGCGAGAAAGAATTGATTCAAAAATTGCCTTTTGACGCGGAAGACATTGGGCAAAAAATCGGGTACCCTCATTTGCAAATGGACGGCGAAACATATTATCACAAATTGACAATGGAGCCAACGTTTAATATAAACGGGTTACAAAGCGGCTATACAGGAGAAGGTATGAAGACGATTATTCCGGCAACTGCTACAGTGAAAATGGATGTTCGGCTCGTCATTGATCAAGACCCGATGGACATTTTCAACAAAATCTGTCAGCATGTCCAAAAACATGACCCGGACATTGAAGTGAAATTTATCTCAGCTATGGAACCGTCAAGAACTTCTGCGGATCTCGAGGTTGTTGAAATTGTTACAAAAGCGGTTCGTCTAGCTTACGAACAAGAACCACTGATTCAACCGAGCCTTGGCAGTTCACTACCTGATTATGTATGGACCAAAATATTAGAGGTCCCATCGATTATCATGCCTTATGCAAATTTCGATCAAAGAAACCATTCTCCGAATGAAAATATCGCGATCGATTATTTTTTGAATGGAATTCATTGTACTTGTCATGTAATCCATGCACTTGGTGAATATGCAGAAAGTCTTAGAAAAGGGGTTTCTAAGTGAACACGGAAAAGAAATCGGTAAAAACTTTTTTTAAAGTACCCCATGTATTTGCCTTAATGTTTATCATTGTTTTAGTCGCGGCAGTTCTCACGTATATTATCCCAGCCGGCGAATTTGATCGTGTGGAAGACCCGTTAAGTGGAAGGATGGTCGTACAAGAAGGCTCGTTCCATGATGTCCAGAAGGCTCCCGTTAGCATTCTTGAAATTCCAAGTTTGATTATCAAAGGATTGAATGAATCCAGTGGAATCATTTTATTCATATTTGTCGTCGGCGGTTCGTTTCGAATTATTACATCAACTGGAGCTTTTGATGCGATTATCGGGTCCATCACGACGAAATTGGGTAAGCGAGAAATCCTCATTATTCCATTGTTGTTAACGCTGTTTTCGATTTTCGGTGCGACAGTCGGCATGTCGATTGAAGCATTAGGATTAGTACCGCTCGTCGTTGCCCTTGCCAGATCTTTAAAATATGACGCCTTAACCGGTATGGCTATAGTACTCGTCGGTGTCTTTTGCGGATTTATTGCCGGATTAATGAATCCATTTACGGTCGGCGTTGCGCAACAAATTGCGGGACTCCCGATCTATTCGGGCATGTGGTTACGAGCAGTACTCTTAGTCGTCCTTTTAGTTGTTGCGAGTATCTATATCATTCGTTATGCAAAATTAGTGAAGTTGGATCCTGCAAAAAGCTTGGTCTTCGAACTCGAGCAAAATGCAAAAGGCGAGGGCTCAGATTTCGTTCAGTCCTCCAAATTTCACATCAAACACTTTTTAGTCATACTTATATTCATTTCTGGGATTGGTACACTCATCTGGGGTGTCTCGACAAGAGGTTGGTATATCGAACAGATGGCTGCCCTATTCTTGGCAATGGGGATACTTTCAGGGTTATTTGCAAGATTTGGTTCGACTCGGATTGCTGAAGAATTTGTGGAAGGCGCTAAAGCCGTCACACTCGGTGCATTGATTGTTGGAATCGCCCGGGCCATTCCAGTCGTATTGGAAGAGGGCAACATCATTGACTCACTCGTCTATGGTCTTTCCAATATCATCATGTTCATGCCGGATTCCATTAAGGTGATTAGTATATACATTGTTCAAAACGTCATTAACTTTTTCATTAATTCGGGTTCCGGCCAAGCAGCGGTCACAATGCCGATTATGATTCCTTTAGGTGACTTAGTCGGGATCACTAGACAAACGACCGTTCTCTCATTTCATTTAGGTGACGGATTTACGAACTTAATTTTTCCGACGGGCTCAACGATGATGGCCTATCTTGCTACAACCGGTATCTCTTATGAAAAATGGGTTAAATTCATTTGGCCATTAGTTCTGATCTTCATCATTATTGGCGGCGTTTTCGTTGTGTTTGCGCATATGATTCATTATTAATATTGGATAACCGACAAAAAGTATATAGCAATGGAAACAGGCTACTTCAAAATAAATGAAGTAGCCTGTTTCCTTTATCCCTTTATCCAAAAGCGACATCAAGTATCATCATTACTGTAAAACCTAACATGAGGCACATCGAAGCTAGATTTTTATTGCCATTTTCCTGCGAGCCTGGAACGACTTCTTCCACGACGACAAAAATCATAGCTCCCGCTGCAAAGCTTAATGCAAATGGAAGAAGGGGCTGCATCGTCGTGACCGCAAGAACACCGATTACAGCTGAAATCGGTTCAACCGCTCCTGAAAACTGTCCATAGAAGAAACTTTTCCGGCGAGACATCCCGTCTCTCCGCAATGGCATCGACACAGCTGTCCCCTCCGGAAGGTTCTGGATTCCGATCCCAACAGCCAAAGCAATTGCGGCAGCTATTGTAGCCGATGGCATGCCTGCTGCCACTGCCCCAAAGGCGACACCAACCGCAAGACCTTCAGGTATATTGTGCAATGTAATGGCGAAAACAAGTAGCGTACTGCGCCGTCTGCTCGCAGGATTGATGCCCTCCGCGTCTTTCATCGGGGAGCTAGGGTGCAAATGAGGAATGACCTTATTTGCTACCCACAGAAAAATACCACCCAGTAAAAAGCCGATAGCTGCTGGGAACCATGATGGAAACGAACTATTTTGCTCGGCCATTTCAATGGCAGGCGAAAGCAGCGACCAAAAACTTGCCGCTATCATAACACCACCCGCAAATCCCAACATTCCATCCATCAACTTCTGATTGACTTTCTTCGTTGTAAAGACCAAGGCAGCCCCGACAGCAGTCATCCCCCACGTGAACAAGGTGGCGATCAATGCTTGGTAGACTGGACTCAGCCCTAAAAAATATTCCATCATATTTATTCTCCTTACTCATTATGATCCTGATAATAGTGCTATTATATGCCGAATGTTTCCCTTGTGCAACATTTTTATTTTAAGTAATATATTTTCCTAATTGAAAATAATATTCTTCAAAAAAGATTCCGTGGTATGATTGAGAAATTGATGTGTATATAGGAACACAAATACATAATGTTCTCAAGGAGTGAAGAGCTATGGATAAAAAAGAACATCAACTTTTTGATTACTATTACAGTAAGTTTGCGGAGAGGAATTTCGATGAAAAAGATGTGATGAGCTTTTTACTTTTTGTAAAGGAAAAAGCGCAAGATAGTAAAGTGATAAAGGAACTCGGAGATTTTATTGTCCAAAGGGAAAATTATTCGGGTTATGTAAAAGCATTTTTCGACGATTGCCAAGACATTATTAACAACCTCGGTAAAGGAAAAAAGAAAAAGATCGAGAATATGTTTTCCTTCAAAGAAATTCGGAATGGCTTCAACGCTTTATTCATTGAACAAGGTTTGGAAAAACTGCCTCACGAAGTAATTAATGATTTCATTTTGTGCATTATTTCATTGTCGCAAAACATTACATTAGTATCGGGAAGCTCAAATAAGAAAGTCGGCCACTTAAGTTTCGCAGCGTCCAGCAAAGAGTTGTTCTTAATGGGCAATATGAAAGTCTTGCATAAAGGGCGTTTCATACCTGTAACATTCCCGGTTTTATCAGTAAGAAACATGTATGAAAAAGTAAAACCACAAGATCAAAATGACACCCCTTACCTCTTTGATAATGAGATCATCGAGGTTATCAATAGCGAAGGGCAAATGTTCATTACGTTTCCAACATTGTCGTAACCGGTGCCTGTGCAAGACACTTTTCAGACAATACACTACAATTGCATAAAGAGTAAACAGGAAGCCCTCCATATCAATATTTGGCGGGCTTCCTGTCGTATTTTTATAAACTTTGATGAATTGTCATAATTGCACCTTGCACAGGCACCGAAACAATTCTGAATTGATGTTATTCATTTTGATTTCTTGTTTTGGAGCCTTGTTTATCGTTATCTACGGTACTTTCCCCTGCTTTATTCTCCATCGTTTTGTCAGAGGAACCGGAAACACCAGCAGCAGCCGAACCAAATGGATCAAGAGCAGAAGCCATCGTATCCCCAGTAAAAGCACCTACACTTGTTTTCCCGGTGTCGTGATCGTCACGTTTGCGTTTGTTATTATTAGCCATTTATTTCACTCCCTCGTATGTTATAGGCAAGTGCTATTGTTTAGCAGTACTTGCCCCTTAACTTACTTTGTCCCTTAGTGACATATCTATGTGCTCCAGTCTCACTGATGATTACCTTCTCTTACACACTTTTAATTTATTTAAAAAACGTTTGACTTTATTTCAAAAAACCAGTACGATTCAATCAAGAAGTTGACAAAATTTCAAAACACATCGAAAGGGATTGACTTACATGACTGAAATTCTTTACGGTAACACACCTACCTTTTTAGGAGCGGAAAATATCTCTGCTACTAAATCATTTGAAAATATAGATGCAGTAGTATACGGAATTCCATGGGAAGGCGCCGTTACATGGGGCGATTACACAGGTTGTGAACTTGGTCCGAAAGTGATGCGCTTGACATCTGCTCGTTATAGCGGTTATTTACCGGAACTTGATCATATTGATGTGTTCGAACATATGAAGATCGGAGATATCGGTGACATCGATGTCGTACCCGCAGATGTAGATGAAACAATGAATCGTATTACAAAATTTTCGAGCGATCTATGGAAAAGTAAAAAATTCCTAATTGGCTTGGGCGGCGATCATGGTGTTACTTTCCCAATCGTGAAAGCGCTTGCTGAAACAGGTAAAAAAGTCGGCATCATTCATCTTGACGCTCACTACGACAACCTCCCTTCTCATAACGGCGATCAATATGCACGGTGCAGCCCGTTTGCCCGTCTATATGAGCAAGAAGGCGTGCGCAATGAGAGCATTATTCATACAGGGATTCACGGACCAAGAAATATGCCGGAAGCTGGACGTAATGCGAAGGAAGCTGGCGCTGTTACCGTAACGATTAACGATATTCGAAATGCGAAAGACTTAAAGGCACTTGCAGGGGAACTCTATGCAATGGCAAGTAAAGATGTAGACTGTGTCTACTTAAGTATTTGCAGTGACGTGCTAGACTTTGCGTTCAACCCTGGCGGTCCAGTTGACGGCAACGGTCTCACTTCATATGAGCTACTTACGCTTGTCTACGAAATTTGTAAGCAAGGAGTTATCGGAATGGATTTCGTGGAAATTTATCCACAACAAGATCCGAACCAAAACTCAGCACACTTCGTTTCAACAGTTGTGTTATATGCACTCGCTGGTGAAATTGCACACAAACAACAAAACTCGTAATTCACTTTCCCGTAATTTTCATAAGTCTTCAACCCTTCCTGTGGGTTGAAGACTTCTATGCAAAGTGCTATTAAAGCGCTTACATAAGAAACTAAAAAAATGGTGATAACAATGGCAGGTTTACACGAAGAAAATAATAGTATATTGAAACGATACGAACCGATAGCTGATATGATTTATGCGACTTTTGGCAGCAATTGTGAAGTCGTCATTCATGATCTACGCAACGTTCAATCTTCCCTTGTTTATATTCAAGGAAACGTGACAGGTCGAGCATTAGGTGCCCCTACAACCGAAGTGATTTTGAAACAATTACGCCAACAAGGCAATGAAGTGAAAGACAAGCTTGGATTTACGACAAGAACGACAGACGGGAAAACGGTGAAAACCTCCCTTTCTTTCATTCGAAACGATGAAGGCGAAGTTATCGGGTATTTGGGCATCAACTTCGATATAACTGCTTTTTCGATGGTTAACCAAATCATTAAAGAATTCACTACTGTACACGATGCAGAGGAAAATGGAGTTCATCTGGATGAATCCTATGCGAAGAACATCGATGAAGTCTTTCACCATTTAATCAGTTCAGTGACGCTGGAAATTGGAGTTCCTATTTCGGAGATGTCACGAAATGAGCGCATTCGTTTTGTCCAGAAGTTAGAAGAGAGAGGCGCTTTCCTCATTCAAGGCTCTGCGGACCGTATCGCCAAAGTGCTCGGCGTTTCAAAGCAAACGATCTATAACTATTTAGAATGAATCAGCTGGAAAACAGAGCCATACACACGATGAAATCTTTGTCGGTTTCATCCGCTTATAATAGTCAAAATATTACAAACGTTAGAATGAGAGGTGCACTACAATGACGAATGTTGAAATTGAGAACATCCAAGTTACAGAGAAAAAATCATTACTAGATAGAATAAAAGTAATCGGTCCAGGGGCTATCATTACCGCTTCATTTATTGGCCCCGGGACCGTCACCACTGCCACTCGAGCAGGTGCTTCTTATGGTTTTGCGATCCTTTGGGCGGTCGTCTTTTCAATTATCGCCACAATCGTATTGCAAGAAATGACAGCACGTCTCGGCATTATTACGCGAAAAGGTTTAGGTGAAGCCGTTCGTGATCAATTTTCCAATCCGATATTAAAATATGGTTCCATGTGGCTTGTAATGATTGCAATTAGTGTCGGGTGTGCGGCTTATATGGCCGGTGATTTGCTCGGAACATCACTTGGCATTTCAACACTGACGGGCATTTCGCCAAATGTGCTTGGTCCAATTGTAGGCATCGTTATTTTGTTCCTTGGATTAAGCGGTAGTTATAAATTGATTGAACGGGTCATGGTCGCATTGATTGCCATTATGAGTTTGACGTTCATTACGACAATGTTCGTCGCAAAGCCGAATATTAGCGAAGTGTTCCAAGGGGCATTCATTCCAACAATCCCAAGCGGTTCGATCATTATGGTCATTGCGTTGATCGGGACGACTGTTGTGCCCTATAATTTATTTTTACATTCCTCAATGGTGCAACAACGTTGGAATAAACCATCTGACCTGAAAGAAGCGCGTATTGATACAATTGTCTCCATCAGTATCGGCGGACTGATTACAGCGGCGATTTTAATTACCGCTGGTGCGATGATTCAAGGTCTTGAAGTTTCAAGCGCTGCAGACCTATCTATTCAATTGGAACCCATTTTTGGTCAATGGGCGAAAATGTTTATGAGTCTAGGACTGTTTGCAGCTGGATTCTCTTCAGCACTCGCTTCCCCGCTTGGCGCGGCCATGACGGTAAGCAGTGTTTTGAAATGGGAAAACGGCATGAAGGATAAACGTTTCAAAACGGTCTTCGCAACAGTTATGATTATCGGTATCGTTTGTTCAGGTCTTGGATTTAACCCGCTCGACGTCTTATTGTTTGCACAAGCGCTGAACGGCATTTTACTCCCGGTGATCGTCATTACGCTTCTTGTCATTATGAATAACAAAAAGCGTCTCGGTGAATTCGGAAACTCTGTGAAGGCAAATATTATCGGTGGCATCGTCGCTGCGGTTTGTACGTTCCTCGGTATATATAGTTTGATTGATGCCATTAAAGCTTTTATTGGTGCATAATTGTTACGCTTGCAAGGCAATTAAGGAGAGAGAAAAAGCACAAACCATGAATCGGTTTGTGCTTTTCTTCGTTACGGCATTCGGGGATGCTCCAATTCCCAAATGCCTTTTACGCTTCCACGCTCTTCCTTCGTGCAAGTCCGTAATAAGATAGACATGCAATGATAGAAGTACCAAAGATAATGGCACCCATCGGAATTGCAGTTGCCTCTCCCGCGATGCCGACGA
Source organism: Sporosarcina sp. Marseille-Q4943 (assembly GCF_943736995.1). GTDB lineage: Bacteria > Bacillota > Bacilli > Bacillales_A > Planococcaceae > Sporosarcina. Next base: position 817,515 of record NZ_OX031157.1, read on the forward strand.
GAGGTGCAGTGATTGAACCTAACACGAAAGGCAATAACCCAAGCAGCGCGGAGGCACTTCCTGCAATATGCCCTTGTGATTCCATCGCCAATGAAAAAGAGGATGTAGTAATGATGCCGATCGACGCAACGAAAAAGAAGATCGGCACAACGATTGAGAGTAGCGGGCCGTGCACAAGAACCGCAATCAGTAATAACGCGCCTGAAGTGACGGAAATGAATAAGCCTGTCTGTAAAAATCGCTGTTCAGACACAATGCCGGTTAAGCGCCCAACTACTTGCGAACCGATGATGAGCCCAATTCCATTCATGCCGAATAACACACTAAACAGTTGCGGAGAAACACCGTAAATCGTTTGATACACAAATGGTGTCCCCGCAACGTAAGCGAATATACCAGCCATGATGAACCCTTGTGCGAGTGCGTAGCCCATAAAACTACGATTTTTCAGTAATGATTGGAAATTTTTTAATGTCTGGGTGAGATTGCTGGGGACTCGCATATCATGCGATAACGATTCATCCATCTTCCAAATGACAAGGACTGCCAACAAAAGACCAATAAAACTTAATGTGATAAATATGCCTTTCCAATCCGAAAACGCGAGAATGACTCCCCCTAGAAGAGGTGCGATGATTGGAGCTAAGTTATTGATCAGCATGAGGAGAGCGAAAAACTTCGTTAATTCCCTTCCACTGTATACATCCCGGACGACTGCCCTGGAGATGACAATTCCCGCAGATGCCGCAAATCCTTGCAAGAAACGAGCCGCAATGAACAATCCAATATTGGGTGCAAAGGCACAAAGGACTGAGGCAGCCAAATAGACAATCAGTGCAACGACTAATGGTTTCTTCCGTCCATGAACATCACTCATCGGACCTAGCACTAACTGTCCCAACCCGATTCCGACTAATGTTGCCGTTAAACTCACTTGTACCAAGGAAGGCGTTGTACCAAAAGCAGTAACGATTGTAGGAAAAGACGGTAAATACATATCAATGGTTAAAGGGCCCATTGCTGCAAGCGTCCCTAAAAGAAGTGCCAGCTTTAAGCGCTTAGCTCCTGTTAATGATTTCATACATGTTTTCAACCTTTCTAAGCCTAAAGACAGCAATTTCGGTATCTATCTATGTAAACATAAGTGTCTACTTTATCACCGAAGTGTTTAAAATAAAAGATTTAAGCTTAGAAATAACTAGATCAAAGCCTCCCTTCGGAGTTATTTTTCAACAATTAACTTCCCTTTATTCTGGTTCGTATTCAATGAAAACACTTCACCATTTTTCAATTGAAACGTAACTGTTTCTCCTTGATAGCGTTCATCAATATAGATAAATACATAGCCTTCCTCTTCAATAAAAACAAATTCTTCACGCGCTCCTTGCTTCAAATCCAATAGACCATAACCTTCACGCGAGTAAGTGAATAACGCTATAGAAGGCATGTCATCAATGGTCAGTGCAAATGCGGTCAGCTTCCCATCAATCCATTCATCTTGTTTCGTTATTTCTATCTTTTCTTTATCTAATGTGTAGGGTTCTCCGTACATAAATTCGATTTCTTGCCAGAGGTCTTGCTGTTTTGGATACTCCTGTTTTGACCATGTACCGATTTGCGTCACTTGCCCTTTTTTATTCACGCGAAGCGTCATACCGGTCTTTGGTGTTTGACGATCATTAACGGCAAACTGCCCGACTGTATATCCTTCTTCATATTTCTTCGGTACAATCGTGAACTCTTTATTTGGATAATCTCTCTCCAAATAATCAATGAGCTGTTCATATCGCTTCTCATGTGTGTTCACTTTTAATGTAGGATAGTATGCATAATATCCCGCATAACCAATGACAAGCACACTCGTTAAAACAATGGCCAGCTTTTTCCGTCTTCTAAACACTAACCAAATAACTAGAATTACAGGCAGTATTGCAACTCCAATAAGAAGAAAATATATCAATTCACCGGGACTCATAAAACCCCTCCTTTTTAATCATTCACACTGTCTCTTGTGTATAAGTGTAACATTTAAGAAATACAAAAAGAGCACCGCTCCTAATTAATCAGGGAGGTGCTCATGATTTTATTAATGCGGCAGAAATGCCAATTGATAAAAGAACAGAATCGCAAACAAATAGAGAAGTGGATGGATTTCACGCCATTTCCCCATCACAACTTTCAAGATCGGATAAGAAATGAATCCTAATGCAATCCCTGTTGCAATGCTTGAAGTGAGCGGCATGCTTAAGATAATTAGAAATGCAGGGAAAGCTTCGTCAATTTCATCCCATTTGATTTTGGCAATGGCCCCCATCATTAAACTGCCGACAATGATTAAGGCAGGTGCCGTAATTGAAGATAAACCTGACACCGCACTAACGAGCGGACCGAAAAACGCTGCTACGATAAATAGAATCGCGACAGTCACCGTCGTCAGACCAGTCCGGCCTCCCGCTGCTACGCCTGCAGATGATTCAATATATGCACTCGTCGGGGTTGTACCAAACATGGATCCAGCCGTTGCTGCAACAGAGTCTGCGAGTAGAGCTTGGCGCGCACGCGGCATCTTATTGTCTTTCATTAAACCGGCTTGCTGTGCAACACCGATCATCGTTCCAGTCGTATCAAAAATCGTCACCATGAGGAACGAAAAGACAACCGGAAACAGCATATGCTGCCATACATCCGCGAAGGCAGCGAACGGGTTGGAGACGATGATCCCTTCCGGAAGCGATGGCATCTGAACGAAACCTTGGTCAAAGGAAAGATGCCCTGTGAAAAAGGCGACGACTGCCGTAATGATCATGCCGAAGAACAATGCTCCATGCACTCTCAACGCCATGAAAATAAGCGTAACCGTAAGACCAAGCAAGGCAAACAGCACTGTCGGTGAATGAAGATCTCCTAATGCAACGAGATTCGACGGATGGGAGACGATCATCCCCGCCTGCCTCATTCCGATGAAGGCGATAAACAGGCCAATCCCCGCTGTAATTCCATGTTTCAAGTTATCAGGAATGGCTTCAATCAACACTTTCCGGAAAGAGGTCAATGACAAAATAACAAAAATGAGACCAGCAACGAAAACAGCTGCGAACGCTGTTTCATACGTAATACCATTTGTTCCAACGACAGAATAGGCAAAGTATGCATTCATGCCCATCCCCGGTGCAATCGCAATCGGGTAATTCGCTGCGAGCGCCATCCATAACGTCCCAATGACCGTCGCTATAATCGTAGCCGTGAACACTTGGTCGAACGGCACGCCTGCATCTTTCAAAATGATCGGATTGACGATCACGATATATACCATTGTAAAAAAGGTCGTAAAGCCTGCAAGGACTTCCGTTTTTACAGTCGTTTTGTTTTCTTGTAATTTAAACACTTAAAAACTCCTCCAAAGACGAACATTATTTAATCCATTTCATATATTATTCGTTTTTAGAGGAGTTGGCAAGTGTTATTTTGTAAAACGGTTTGAAAAAGGACTTTAACGTTACAAAAATAGTACTAGAGGAAATGTGAATGATTTAGCTGAACGAAAGATGAATGGATAATAGAAAAAGCGGGTACAGATAAGTTAATAGCGAACAATAAAAACAGGTGGTGTTTTTTTGGATTTCCATTATACAGTTGAAACAAGTAAATCAATCGATGAAGCTATATCATCAATTGAACAAAATTTAAAAGAAAATAAATTTGGCGTCCTTTGGCAGCTTGATTTAACGGGCACCTTGCAAAAGAAAGGAGTGCATAGTTATACTACCCCATATCGAATCCTTGAGGTTTGTAATCCAGTCGAAGCAGCACGGGTTCTCAGTTACAATCCGTTAGTCGGATATTTCTTACCGTGCAAGATAACAGTTTATGAAAGTGAAGGAATGACTAAAATAGGTCTTCCAAAACCAACAGCTATGATTGGATTGCTAAATGATCCCGAATTGAAATCGATAGCAAAAGATATTGAAGACGTGCTAATAAATGTATTGGAGAAGAGTAAATAGCAACCTAGAAGTAGCTAGCCGACGATTATGTTGGCTCTTGCTACTTCATTTTTTTGTCACGGCTCCAATTGATCCCTTACTACCTTAATTCTTTCTTAAATACATAGCTCACTTTGTCATACCCCATTTTTTGTTCATAAAATCGATGTGCATCGGTTCTCTGTAATCCTGAGGACAAGGCGACACTTTTATAGCCATTTTCTTTAGCCCATTCATGAACATATGAAAGAAGTTTCTCACCATATCCGTTTGAACGTTTGTTGCTATCGGTGACTAAATCACAAACCCAAACAAAACGCCCATAGTAAAGAGTAATCATCGGTTTAAACCCACTTGCCGCAACGATTTCTCCTTGATCATATAAGGCAAATAAACGATACATATCCTGTTCTTTGGCCTCCACTACCAGGTCAAGATACGCTTTTTCATCAAGATGAGTTCGTAGTTGCTTCATTACCGGAAAAACTTCAAGAATTTCCTTTTGGCTATTGAGCTCTTTAATCGTTAATGTGTCCATTCCAATCTCCCTTTTTAATTTTTCAACAGTCGTAACAGCTGTAAACCATCAGATGAATAACCACTATATCCTCCCATCCAACGAGGATATTTCATAGGGATTATTGTGACAAGAAACTGAAAGAAGTTTAAGAGGGTGGTCGACCAATACAATGTTTGCATATCATTTCGAGGAGCAAGCAGCGTCAGCATTCCAAATAAAAAAGCAAGTAATAATGACATTAAAGGTCCACCGATTAGCGCAATTGCTCTTTGTCGTTTACTTAACTCTCCTTTCCAATGGACGAAACCTATATAGGACCAAATGATATGGAAGTGCAGCCGTCCTACCCTGAACGTCTCTTTATTCTTTTCACTTATCGGTCCTAGATAGATATGCACATGGTTATTTGGAGCAAGAACAGCGCCGAGTCCATGTCCAATCTCATGCAGTAAGACACAGGTCGGCGCAATGAAAATATAGAAGATAATGAGCAGTAACATGTATCTACCCCTTCTCCCTAAATTAGTTGAATATCTTACATTGTTTTTCACTAGGAATAATTGCGATAACAAGCCCAATCAAAATCAAGAGGATTAGCATACCAAAACTGATTACGCCTAAACCCATTCCCCACCAAGAACCGATAAGTAAGGATGTTAGAAGAAATGCTAGAAAGGCAAACAGGCAAATTTGTAATGACCTATCATTAGTTTGTTTTAGACTCTTGGAAATAATAAAAACCAATAAATTTATAACAAATCCTAAGCCGATTGGTATAAAAATATCCATCTCAATTACCACCTTATGCAAATGGTTAAACCATATAATATTTAACTAACCTACTGCGGAAGGTGAAAAAGATAATAGAGCCATCTAAGCAGGTCAACGTTCTTCAAGTAAAGCACCCGTTAGCTTAATTAGTACCTGCTGCTGGTAGCATTGCAATGCTCCACATAATAAGAGTAAAAGATATTGTAAGCCAAAAAGTATTGACCGTAGTTTTTTCTTCGTGTTTTACCTTTTTCAATATAGAAACCAAATTCAAACAAAATATAACGCACAATATGGGCATTAAAAAAAATCCTATTAATAGAAAAATAAACATATCATCACTCCTCGTAGTTATTTATCATTGTTCAACTAAACTGCCACGTTAGTTCAATAAGAAAAAAAGCTTTACTCCTTCTTGAAGTAAAGCACCCTTTAGTTAAATCTTAAATGTTTGAATTAGACATTGCTCATTATCAATAAAGTCTTGTCTTTCTTGAGTTTCAATATTTAATCCATTATAAACTTTTTTCCAAAATGCAACCGCACGCTTATTTTCAACAACTTGCATGACAAAATATCGCCCTGGTTTCTCTTCAAATAATTTTCTTACAACCTGCAAAGCCAATCCTTTACCTTTGTACTTATTAAGTATGAACAAGTCATTTATTCCATAATCATTGCTCTTTTTCAAGAATGGACGTTCTAATAGTAATATAAAACCGATAACTTTATCATCCAACATTATAAAATAAGGCGATAATCCATCTACTTCCCAGAATTTATCCAATTCCTCAAAATGAAAAACACCATCATCTGCAATATGCAATTTCGTAGTGAAATTCGAAAGCTCGTGAAGATACAATGAGTAAAAGTTACGCAAGATAAATTTTTCTGATTCCAAAACTGCTTGAAGTTTAACAGTCATCGTCCAATACCCCGCTATTTTTTTCTATATTATAGCATGTCAAAAGTCTAACTAATTATATGTTCGGACAATTTTCCTTATTGAACTAAACTCCCCGTTAGTTGAACAAGAATTTCAAGTAAAGCACCCGTTAGTTTAATAGCTATTCCTCTTGTTTCTCTTCATTCTTTTTTATAGTTATAAGTTTGGACATGACAAAGTGAACCACAGCAATAGTTATTAGTAAATCTCTATATGGTTCATTTGTTCCTCCTGTCAAAAACGATGCAATAATATAAAAAAAACCAAATGAAATTAAGAGTAAGAATGTAACATAATGTTCAATGTATAACTTCATTTCATTTCTCTCCCCATTTTGGTATTCTTATCAAAAAAACTTAACTCGTTAGTTAGTATTCAACAAAAAGGCCGTGAAATCCTTTACTGGATTTCCGGCCTCGTTAGAGAATTAAACATTACCAATCTGGTCCATCGTCACTATCAGCCACTTTGAGTTTAAATGCATCAGGTTCTAAATTGTTATCTTTAACTATTTCAAAGAATATTGATTCTACTGCTTCTTGTTCAAAGATAGTTGCTTCTTTATTTGTTAAGACATATTTTACCTGAACTTGATCAACGGAAGGTGCCACAATTAATGTTTGAAATAAATAGCCCTTACCCATTAATTCATCATTTACTTGTTTTATTATTCCACTATTTCCAAAGAGGAAGTTTTCGATTCCCATAGTCTTTTTTTCATTTTCCGTTTGTACATCAGGACTTATTGCAGGTTGATCTGCCGATATTCCTACTTTTGAATTGATAAATAAAAAGAATACTACAAATAAAATTACAGTAATCCCCATTAAATTAAATTTACCTTTTTCCAGTTTGTACACTTCCTTTTTGTTCAAGTGTATGTCTGTATAGAGGTATGTAGAATGTAATTCCTTGTTTAACTAAACTGCCAGATAGTTCAGTAAGAAGTGTGCTATTTAGCAGTTTAGCGATCTTCAGTAAAGCACCTGTTAGTTGAAGAAGATGTTTAATTTTCGACTGTTTTGATATCGAATTTCATATTGTCTAAATCCCAAATATCAGCAGTAGTATTAGAAAAGACTGTGATTTCAAGTTTCTGCCCAATGCTATATCTCTCTACATCATCAACAGGTATTTCGAATACATTTCCGTCCTTTCTACCTTCCTCAACCCCGCCATATTCTTTAATAATTAACATTTCTTCTTCAACAAGTATCTCCCCTACTGTTCCTGTGAAATTAAATTTCTCTTGATAATCCGAACAGCCAGCAATAAACAATAAATTCAATAAGAAAAAACCTATTGTAACTTTATTTTTCACACTGACACCCCCTCGTAGATTAGATTGTTTATAGGTAATAAAGTTACAAATTGTTGTTCAACTAAACTACCCTGTTAGTTCAATAAGAAAAAGCTACCCTTACAGGTAGCCACTTGTATAACTTAGCACCCGTTAGTTCAACTCACCTCAATATCATATAAAAAATATCGGTAAAAGTAGAACCCAAATAATCGCTAAACTTTTAAAAAGGTATTTTTGATATCGGGGGCTATCCTCGTCAAAGACTCTAAACCATTCTCCTGATAATACGATTACAAAGATAAGAAATGTATATAACACTAAATTAATCATTTTTGCATTTTGTTCTGGTGTATAGAAGTTATTTGAAAAATAAAGTACAGTTATTAGAATGAACATCAAAAAATAAATACCATACAAAATAAGACGACCTTTTCTGGTTTTCAAAATATCCCTCCCTCATAAAGAATATTCTATATCCCATTTAAATTAACCTGCTTCGTTAGTGGAAGAAGAAAATACTACCCTGACAGTCAGCCACTTGTTGATGTTGTTAAGAACAGTTCTCTATATGCTTCATTGTATGATGCAGCCATTCGTCAATTAAAGTCCCTAAAGCAACAATGAAAATAGGGACACAAATTCATATGAGAATTGCGTCCCCGAAACACTGTGCTTTTTTATAATATTTTCCCATCGACCGAACCCGTTACAGAAAATCCGCGCGTTTTTGACGTGAATTTACTTGCTCTCTTTGAATCCGCAATGATTGTTTAGCTGTTGAGTAGATAAATTTCTTTCTCGTTTCACTTTTATAACTTTTATCTCAGTCGGCGTATCGATCAGAGTTATTCGAAACAAGTCGTACGGGGGCGAATGTGCCTGTTCAAAGGTTACCACTTCTATTGTTATTTCGTGTTTTCGATCTCCATCAATCCTTTTTATATCAATAATTCTTTATTCTAAATAATATGTACTTTCCGCACGAGCTATTGTAAACTTGTGAAGAGTTAATCAAAAGGGAGTTGGGGAATTGAAACAAGGCATTCACATCATGATTGAAGACCGTTCAGGATTAAGTGAACGGGAGAAAAACATTCTACACACGGGTATTTTGAACACAATCGTCCTCGCGGGTTTTGTGGAAGTCGTCAGCAAAGGGGAAGGCGAAGGAGGGACAGCCTTTAACCCGATCGAGGATTGCTTTATCGGATTAACGATGATTTATCAAAAGCCGATTCCCGACGAAATGGCGGGGTCATTGGTTGAATCCATTACTCGAAGACTGACCAACTTCTTTGCTATGAGTGAAATTGAAATGGACCTAAAAGTAGAGTTGGCATACTGATAATTACTTGGGGTATAACGCTAATTAATGAAAGTAACAACCAAGTTAATCAAATATTTTATTAGCAATTTAAAAACGCTCAGGTTGAGCGTTTTTTTAATTTACCAACCCTCTTTAACTAAAGCACCCGTTAGTTTAAGTGCATTTTTTCACAATCTTATAAAGTAACTGTATTTTTAAGGTTGTTTGTATCCTTTAAGAACTTCTCCGTTAGTATTTCTCAATTTTTATTGTTATATTTTTTTCGCTAATTGTTACGTTTTCTGTTTCAGAAACTTTCTTTATAGAATCTTCAACTATTTGTTGAATCAACGTATCATCAACTTTTACATCCTTCAGGAAACCTACTGATACAGAAAGTTCTTTAACATTACCCTCTACCATTATTGAATCCGCCTCAATTGCCGTTTGTTTTGTAATAGATACTATTATTTCATTGTGTAATTCTGATAAAAAATTTTTTTCGCGTGATAAAATTGCATCATTTTCCCCGTTTTCCGTAATATCTATTACTTCCTCTCCATTACACCCAACTAACAAAATTAAACTAAATAAAATTCCTGAAATTATAGCTTTTTTCAACACTTCTACTTCCCCTTTCAAAATAAATTACAGATTCTGCAACAATTCTCCATACGTAATTTTGACGGTATACATCGGTAAAAGTTCCATAATGAAACATAATCTTGTTGAACTAACCTGCCTCTTTAGTTCAATAAGAAAAAAGCTTTACTCCCTTCTTGAAGTAAAGCACCCGTTAGTTGAAGTACATTTCTTCACAATCTTTGCCCTTTATTTGATTGTTAACTGCAGTGTGTTCATCTTAAAACTGTCTCGGCTGGGGTAAATGCTTCCCATGGATTATATTTCGTTGTTATTGATGAAATAAACCAATACTCTTTAGATGGTTCTAAATTCTTTTCCACGATTATAATCTTCTCCCCACCACCAAAATCTCCATATGATGCCCATAAATCATATTTAACGGTATACCGCATTTTGGATTCGCTAAGCTTTTCTACTTTTGTAAAACGAAAGTTCCTAACCGAAGGGCTTGACTGACCTGTTATCCAGTGAGTTTCCTCAAATTTACTCCTTGATTGTTTTCGAAGCGAAGGGGACAACATCGCATATTGAACAGAACCACTTCGATTATTTACGCCTAATATCCACAATTCAACGGCTTGTTTTGGTTCGCCTACCATCAAACCGTACAGAAAAGACATTAATTGGCTTTCTAAAGGAGTGAGTTGTTTGCCTTCAATAATTTTTTCCTCAAAAGAAGGAGTAGTATCGTTCACTTTTGCATTTACTGTTCCATAATACAACCCACAAATTAGTATACTAAATAAAACCAATAGAAGAGGTTTACCTTTATCCAAATTCATCACCCTAAATTATATTTAGGTTTAGTTTGTCCTCTTCATTTACAATCATTCCTTCTTCAACTAACCTGCCCGTTAGTTGAAGAAGAAAGCTGAACTGTCTAAGCGCTCAACTATCTTCAAGTAAAGCCTCCGTTAGTTTAAGTAATGTTTCACAAATTGATATCTATCCTAAGATCTCAATACAACAAATAGACTCTAGAACCAAAGCTTATTTAGTTAATCTACCTTTTAAATCCACCTTCTGAATGAATAATCTGACCTGTAATCCAATCTGCTTCATCGCTCACTAGAAATTTAATAGTTTTTGCAACATCACTCGGTTTTCCGATTCTACCGAAAGGAAATTTCGGTTTTAATTCATTTTTTATTTCTTCTGTCATCCAACCTGTATCAGTTGGACCTGGATTTAATGCATTAACCGTTATTCCTAAAGGGGCTAGTTCAGCTGACAACGTAATCGTTAACGCATCAACTGCTCCTTTTGTTGTTGCATATGCTAATTCGCCAGGCATGGGGCCTTGAAACTGACCTGAAGTAATATTGACTATTCTTCCACCTGATTTCTTATCAAACTTTTGAGCAAATCTACTACTTAATAGTGTCGTTGCACGCACATTTACCATGTAATGTTTATCTAATTCTTCGGCAGTTACATTAGAAAAATCGTTGTTAGTTGAGTATGCTGCGTTATTAATCAAGATATCAGGATTACCGAGTTGTTCAGAAACTCTATTTATAAGTTGTTCAGGTGCATCATGTTGAGTTAAATCCAACTCCATACATGATACCTTAATACCTTTTTTTATTAATTCTTCTAGTAATTTCACGGGTTCATCTAATTCAATGCTCCAAGGCATTTTTTTATCATATTCCATCCAATAAGTAAAAAATATATGATAACCCGATTCCGCTAACTCCCTACAAATAGCAGCCCCTATCCCTTTCAGACGGCTTACACCCGTGATAATCGCAACTTTCCCTTTTAATTGGTCCATTATCATCCCTCCCATACTTAATATTATTTAAAGATCCGTCACCAATAATATTGACAGGCAGTTTTTGTTCTTCAATATTAGCAAAATCTATTGGTCCCTATAATTCATTAGCCATGTTTTACCTCCTACGATTCTTGATTCTACATTGTTATTTAGATTTTTCCTTCTTCAACTAAACTGCCGCGTTAGTTCAAGAACATTGAAGTCTTAGTAGCTCAACGTTTTTCCCGACAGCTACTTTTTTACTTTTAATAAGCGATTTATTCCAACCACGAAAACAAGTATTGAAATCGGTAGAGTAATAAAATCATTAACAGGAGTAAGGAAGCCAAAAAGAAATATTAAAACACCCAGAATTATTAAGCCTATCCCCAAGCTAATCCCCCTTTAATTAAAAAATTCTTATTCAACTAACCTGCTGCGTTAGTTCAATAAGAAAAAGAGTTGCCTAAGCAACCCATGATCTTTAACTAAAGCATCACAAAATTATCTTTTTCATCTAAAAACTATCGACAAATACTTACTTAGGTTTCACTTCATTCCTTCTGTACTTTATTGCAACGGAATATTCAGTTCGATATTTTTCCCAATAGGATTGAAGTAATATCTAAAATATATTTTTGCTTTGCCATCAAAATCTTGAAACTTTGTCGTCTCCGTTACGTACTGCCCATCTCGTGAAATTTTGGTACTTACAAATTGTAACGGCGTACCATCTTCTTTTACAGCATTATATAGCCATAAAAGGTTACCTCCATTTTCCCCTTTCTTTACAGCAACTGATATCCCTTGCTGTTCTACGGAAATGTCCCAATTGAAATAATCAGGTTTGGTGAGTACTTCTTTTGAGCCAAAATCAACTTCTATAAAATCATCGCCCTTTGGAACGGCCTGAACAGCACCAATATTAATCGTGAGTGAATCTGAATTGTGGAAATAGTTACTTTGCAAATAGATCGTAAATTTGCCGTCGCGAATATCTCCGTGAGTTGTCATACCATTTATGATACTACCTCTTCGCTCTCCACTATCCGTCATGACTGTAATATCATCAAGAGCTAATATTTGCATTGTATTCGATTCTTCTATTTCAATATCTATGGCCGTTTTTAATGGAGAACGGCGAATTTGTGTTATCGTAAATTTCTGACCATCGATATCTACAGTACGATTCGCATTTATAACTTTTTCTTGAGCTATTTCGTTTTGTAGTGTAAACGGTATCGCTATTTCAATATTCCCATTATCTATATCCTTAAAATGAAAAACGGCTTTAAAATCCTTCGAAGTATAAGCGATTGGCTCTGAAAAGCTATATTCTACTAAAGAAGAGGTGCTTGTTTGATTCTCTGTGTTTCCGAATCTACAGCCGCATTCTATTTCATCGTCACCTTGGAATAATTGTACTTTCTTCAGGTGTAAATCAAATGAGGCAGCAGCGTCATAGAAAAGTACAAATCCCGACTGATCTGCAATCACGCCTTGCAAGGTAAGTGATAGGCCATTTTTTGACTTGTTCTCATTAATCCCTTCAAAGTATTCATTGTCAACTATGTCTTTAATTCCATCATTTATTTCAACCTCTGATACAAGTGCATGAAAAACAGGTATTTTTGCAACATAACTTGCAATCGTAGGAGAAACACGAATTGAAAATATTATACTTACGCAAAGCAAAGCAACTATTGCAACTGGTACAATGCGCTTCTTTATCTTTTTTTCTCGCTGAACTTTACGGAAAGTATCCATTCGAATTTGTTGAAGTTTCTCCTTTGGAACGTCAATCGGCAGTTTGCTCATAGCCAGTCCTCCTTTTCTCCAGCGGAATTTCTAAGCTTCTTTAATATGTGGTGAAGCTTAGACTTTACAGTACCCTCGGGAATTTGATTTAGTTCAGCAATTTCTTTGTTTTTTAGTTGCTGAAAATATTTCATATAGACAAGTTGTTGCTCCGACAAAGATAAATGTTCTAGTAGTCGCTCCAAATCAGAATAGATGACCCAACCAGATAAGTGATGTTCCTCAATTGGAACGGTTGGTTGTCGTTTTCTTAAATGGTCTTTACAACAATTGATTAAAACTCGGACGAGCCATGTTCTGGCATATTCTTGCTGTTTAACGGTATGCATTTTTTTTAGTGCCTTGTAAATAAGCTCCTGCATTACGTCTAAGGTGTCTTGTTCATTTTTCATATATGTAAAAGCCATGCGATATAAAATCTCTTCATCCATTTCAATAAGTGAAAGTATCGCTTGATGATCCCCACGAATAGCACGCTGCACGATTTCAAATTCCATCCTTCTCGCCTCCTTCCTTTATTAGACGCAGAGTTTCTTCATTTCGTTCAAAAATTTTTTATTATTTAGAAAACCGTTATGTAATTTACAATTCTTTTGTTAATTTAGTCTACTCCATTTCCTTATTTAGCGATAGGGTGCTTTTACTTCAAGAAAAAAAGCTTCAGTGAAAGGGACTGCCGAATTTTCACTAAAGCACTTAATTATTTGATTATGTTGTTTTGGTTCATTGCTATTCATTATTAAAATGATTATTTCGTTTTTACTAAAGCTACCCGTTAGTTAAATAAGAAATTTTATTTTTTAACGCCATAATGTAATTCCACAAATTGATTAAAGTTCCTAGTTCCTTTCAACGTAAGGTCTAATTGATAATCTCCTTTTTTAAATAACGGAACTCCTTTTCCTATTATGGTTGGGGCAACTGTTAAAATAATTTCATCAACTAATTTTTTTTTTACAAAATGATGTAACAATTCTCCTCCACCAACAATCCAAATGTTTCTTCCTTCTTGATTTTTCAATTTATTAGTAACACTAACTATGTCATCATTAATAAATTTGACATCTTCGGTATCTTCAATTGAAGATCTTGTAAATACATAGCACTCTTTATTTTTATATGGGAATTCCCTTGTTTCGTGTCTAATTATCCAATCATAAGTTTTTTTACCTATTAAAACTGTATCTACTGTCTCATAAAACTCTGAATATCCGTTATCTCCTTCACCTTCAACATTAAATAGCCATTCTAAAGACTCGTCTTCCGTAGCAATATACCCGTCTAAACTCACAGCAATATACAATACCAAATTTCGTTTTTTACTCATATTATCCTCCTTAAGACACAAGTGGAATGCACGTTCTTATATACAGCAATACTTTTCTACTCTTCAACTAAACTGCTTCGTTAGTTCAATAAGAAAATTGATCTGTTCAAGTAGCCCAATGTTCTTCAAGTAAAGCACCCGTTACTTTAATTATATCTTTTCACAATCTATATATTGCTCAATATATCCTCTATACTCATCTGTTAATTCAATAGGTAAATTATAAATTGAGACATATTGCATCTTTTCTGATTCGCTATAATCAATCTTCATATCTCCACTTACTTCATTGGTATAATAAACAGCTGTTACCGAATATAATTCGTCGCCATTAGAAATCTTAAAGTAATATTCAGAACCAGAGAAAACATTAAGTAAATTTAAATTTTCAACTACTAATCCTGTTTCTTCAAAAACCTCTCTCTTTGCTACTTCTTCAAAACTTTCACCTAAATCCATCAAACCACCTGGTAACCCCCAATATCCATCGTTTCTTTTTTGCAATAACACTTCATTTTGTTCATTTATAATAATAACAACAGAACCTGGTAAAATAATTGGTCTTTGTCCTACATACTGTCTAAGATATTTATAGTATTCCATTTTTTAATCCCCCTACATGACTGGTTACCAATCAGTAATTTGGCTTCAAATTTTATTAACCTGCCGCTTTAGTTGAAAAAGAAAGCCGTTTAAGCAGCTCAATGATTGCCCATTTAATTAGTTCCTACTGCTAGCCATGCAATGCTCCACATAATAATAGTAAACGATATGATAAGCCAAACTGTATTGGCCGTAGTTTTTTCTTCGTGTTTTACCTTTTTCAATACCGAAACCAAATTCAAACAAAATATAATGCACCAGATAGGCATGAAAGCCATCCCATGTAGAAAAAGATAAATTGCAAGATCGCCATATTTTCACTCCTTTGTAGTTGTTTATCATTGTTCAACTAACCTGTCCCGTTAGTTCAATAAGAAAAAGAGTTTTTTACTAAAGCACCCGTTAATTCATGAAAACTTTAAGGGTTATTCAATAAACTATTTAATTTAACCAATGCATCACTTACTTCTTTTCTTAGTTGTTGTTCGGAAATTTCAAAGGCAGTTTCTTGTCCAGGAAGGCATTCGTGCCAATAACAATCAACTGATTCAAAAACTTCATTTAAGATTTCGAATAGCGTGTTACCCATTCTTTCTGTCTCGTTTTTAAATGTATATAGGTAGTCACGTTCAAAATCTTCAACAGGAATTATTTCATTAATAAAATCCTCCATTAACCTTTTATACTTATAAGCAAACATTTCTTTACCTCTTTTATAGATTTTTTTGAAACCATTCTAACGAGATTCCTTTTCCAAGTTAACTGCTCCTTTAGTACAATAAGAAATGAGCCCTCATGCAGCTCAACGAAGAAGGAGGGGGCTTTTTGTAATCTCTTATTTTAGAAATCTTTCCTTTGACAAAAGATAAAGTGATCCTCAGTATTCCAAACGTGCAGATCATCAGCAATATATCCACGTAACCACAACACACCGTTAATTTTTCTTAGGTAAAAGCCTTTCGGAAAATCATCGTCTTCACTAATTATCTCTGATGCTATTGTGATGGACCCAGAAGGAGCTTGTCGTCGTGAAAGATTCCCCGTACTACCTTCAGGTTGATCTAGATATTCTAGTCTTAAGTGAGGTCCTACCTCAAGTGGACACAAATCCAATCCAAGTTCTTCAGCTCGTTTAAAAATCTGAGGCATAGTGGCTCCTTCAGGAAAGCCAAGGTTTCTAATGGTTAGTTCAACGGTCTTTAGGTTGTACTTTGTTTTAGAAGTAGTAAATGTATCGTTAGATAATAGTCTCTTTGCATACTCATTCAAAGAAATAGATTGTTGTTGCAATTTTCGAGTAAGCTCTAATTTTGTCAGGCCACCAATCTCTATTGTTCTGGTAATTCCTTGGAAATCAGGATGCATCTTCACTCGAAGTCACTCCTTACTAATTGGTAAAAAATTTATACATTAGACAATTTGCCGTACGTTTCTTATTCAACTCAATTGCAAAAAACCTTCTGTTTAAGTAAACTGCTGCGTTAGTTGAACAAAATAAAAGAACTGTCCAAGCAGCTCAACAATTTTCAATTAAAGCACCCGTTAGTGAAAAATATTTATTATTATTCATCGATTTTATGCCACTTAAGATCTTCGCTCTTAAGCACATGTGTATCTTTTGGGTAGCCGTAATAATAAAGCTTTTTACCGTCACTATTAAAAGCTGCTGGGTAAAGAAAGTCTATTTGCTCACTAAAAGGAAACAAGAAAGTAATACGTTGTCCTTTGTTTATTTCCTTTCTTTCCACATTCGGCTCAACACCAGCCTCTATATATGCGACTTCTTCATCGTATGAGATTACACTCAATAACGTTGCTTCATCATTTCTAGTGGTAACGCTCATACCTCCAACAGTTTGAATTTTATCAGAACTATACGGAATATCGGTTGATACACTACTACGATAAAACACACCTGACTTTTCAACTAGTACAGTTTGATATCTCTCTTCTTCATCGATATTAAATAAAAAAATAACGGATGAACCTGTATCATATTGTTCCACCAACTCTGCATCTTTAGGAAGAAAGGAATTACTTTTGGCAGCACTTAACGCGGTAAACCTATACCCACTTATAAAAAATATTAATGTAATTACAATTAACACCGGTATTACAAATTTCCGTTTTTTCACTTATATCCCCCCTAAAGATTCCATCTCCTTTTGTTCACTAACCTGCCTCGTTAGTTCAATAAGGAAAAATGCTTTACTCCTTCTTGAAGTAAAGCACCCGTTAGTTGAAGAAAAAACACAATATATATTACTTCTATTCGTTAATATTAAGTATCTTGTAATAAACAAAAATAATGGTGGCAAGACCAATCCCCAAAAGTATACTTCCAGCAGCTAAGAAACTATTTGTCGAACCTTCAATTACAATTAGGAACATCGAAGTGTCTGCCCCACCTCGCTTGGCTAACCATTTTTCAGCAAGTGATGTTCCGAAATTAACACTGAAAAATAGCAATATAAAACCAATTGCAGTTATTAAGGAACCGAAAACAACTAAACCTTTTAATTTTTCTTTTGTCATTTTACTTCATTCACTCCCCTCTTAAACTAAACTGCCACTTAGTTGAATAAGGAAAATTCTTATATACTCCCCATTACTGAATAAATAAATAATAATGCCAAAGCAGTTCCCAGCACATATTTGGAAACCTGTTTAAGTCTAGCACTTTCATATGTCTTGGTTAACAAGTAAAAAAATCCGACTACCCAGATACCATCTAAAAAAAATTTAGAAATTATATTTCTAAACATATTGAAATAGAAAAATGAGTCCATTAATATTCCTCCCATACCTAATAATAATTTATCGCATTTAACTGAGCTACTTGTTGAAGTAAGCACCCGTTAGCTGAAAAAGAAAATAAAACAATTAAGCACCAGTGGTAGTCAAAAAATACATTCCAATCAGTATTATCATTATCATCAATATACCTATAAGAAGACGTTTCAATATAATTCCCCCAATAAAATATTAATTGCTTAATACCTACTTATTGCTGTAAATTCTTCATCCAAATCGAATATCCTTCTTTCACTAACCTGTACCGTTAGTTCAATAAGAACATTGATCCGTCTTAGTAGCCCAATGTTCTTCAGGTAAAGCACCCGTTAGTTTAATTACCCTTCCTTCTTGAATGACACAATAATTAAGCTAATGCCAACTAGGAAAAATAGCCCTGTAAAAAGGTTTTCGTACAATGGTAATTTCTGCGGAATAGTATCCCACGTTCCAGTATTTATTTTTGCTGACCAATAAACATATGCAGTTAAGCGTTCAATCGTAAAAATTAGCCCACTAGTTAAAATGAATAACGACCCTAAAATTATACTTGTTTTTTTATCCAAAAGATTACCCCCTATGTTTAATAACGTGTTTTGATACGATTCAAAAAACACCTCCACCTTCTTCAACTATTCTGCCCCGTTAGTTGAACAGGAAAATAGAACCGTCTAAGCTCAAAGATCTTCAAGTAAAGCACCCGTTAGCTAATTGAGTATTTTTTTGCATAACACTCCAATAATACAGAAGGCTCGACCGAAAATAATTCCCTTACATCTTTTAGATGGTTAGTTGATACATAATTCGATACTACTTTTAATGCGAATGAATACCCTGCGAAAACAGGTATTCCTTTTTTCCTGCTCCCAAAACATAAAGATCCCTTTACGGTATCGTCTGTTGATTTAAGATGGTCCTTACATTCATTCCAATACCTTGTCTCCATCTCAGTTGGAAGGTTATCTTTCCACCATCTCTTATCTGGATACAAAGAGAGAGCAAAATACTCTGCTGTTCCCTCCATTTTATACCACTGTTCTAATGTAAATGTAGAAAGGGATAAATGATAGATAGGGTTCTCTGAACTTGCGTGATGACATTCGTGGGCTAGTAGGTATTGAAGAAAATCAATATCTGGTCGAGGAGGTATCGCGATAATTACGTTGCCTGGACCGTTCGTAAAAGCGTTGGTCCAGAGGGATTGAGGCTGTTCTTGAAAATATGGCAACAGGAAGGCAGGTACTACTGTAATACGCATCCCCTTGAAGGACAGAAATTGGCTCACATTATGAAAAGTTTTATGGACAATCCTTTCTATATCGTCACAATCCCATTCAAGGCTTTTAATTTCAGTTTCAGATAGCTCCTTAAATTTGAGTAACTGAAAACGTTGAACCAACTGTTTCCATTCGGTAATCCAAGTATTTTCGGAAACTAATTCACTAAACTCTTCCTTTAAATACTCTTCTAGCGAATTACGGTTTATTAAAAGTTTTGCCGGAGTTATCTGTTTAACTTGGACCACTTTTATCCCTCCTATTATTACTCAATCTACGTTATTGAGTACGGAACCACCATAAATTTACCGACTATTGATAATACGGTTCATTACATTGAAATGTTTCAATAATGACGAAATAATCTATCTTTATTAGCAGCTGGCATTATTAACAATGATTTACATCACGTTTACACTGAATTAATAGAGTTGCTTTAGAATAATACATGATCGCTCACCAAATGGAGGTGCTATACGAACAGAAGCGAGAATAGTAACTACATCTAAGAAAGAGGTAATTGTATGAAACTAAAATTAGCAGGTTTAATTGCCATTGTTTTTGCTGTACTTTTTAGTACGAGCCTCATTAATTCCTCAGTTCTCGGAAAAACAAATGAGAATAAAAAGCTGCAGTTCAACTCAGATGGCAAGTATAAGATTGTACAGTTTAACGATATTCAGGATGACGAGGATATCGATTCCCGAACGATAGAATTAATGAATACGGTACTTGATAAGGAGAAACCGGATTTAGCTATTTTAAATGGTGACATGTTGAATGCTGACATGGATACAGCGGAAGAAGTGAGACAAGCCATACATAACATTGCACAACCAATGGAAGAGAGAGGCATCCACTGGGCAGTTACGTTCGGCAACCACGATGAAGATCACACACCAAAGACCGGCATGACTGAAGAAGATATGCTAGATGTTTACATGTCCTATAGGCACAATGTAAACAAACCGGGCCCTAAAGGTATTACTGGAACCGGAAACACAAACTTGGCCATTAATAACTCTAAAAATACAGAGCCGGCATTTAACATTTGGCTATTTGACAGCGGCAGATATGCGCCAGAAGAAATCGCAGGACAAGATTTTAAAGGATACCAAACATGGGATTGGCTCCGCCACGATCAAGTGCAGTGGTATTATGAAACGTCAAAGAAATTGGAGCAAACAACTGGACATAAAGTTCCTTCATTGGCATTCATGCATATTCCTCTCCCGGAATTTGAATATATGTGGTATGCAAGTCCATCTGAACGAACAGAAGAAAGCCATCTGAAAGCAGTGGAAAAACATACTATTACAGGTGAAAAGAATGAATGTGTATGTTCGGGTCCTTTTAACAGCGGAATGTTTGCTGCTATGTTAGAAAGAGGCGATGTGAAAGGTGTCTTTTCTGGTCATGACCATATTAATACATATGTTGGTGACTATTATGGGATCCAATTAGGCTACGCAGGAAACGCTGGATTTGGCACCTATGGCCTTGGCGGGGAGGAAGACAACAGGCTCCGTGGTGCACGGATATTTAACCTAGATGAAAATGATGTAGATGTACTTGTTGACACAAAAATGCTTTTTGCTAAAGATTATGGAATACAATAAGCTAACTCATCAAATGTTAACTAAACAATAATCACAAAGCCACCCTTCAACGTTGGGTGGCTTCAGTCATTTTATTCACTAGGCATATATCCAATTACTTCATTGGTGTTAGGGTCAACAATGATTGAAGGTGTTCCCGTAACAACATTGTCTATATCCTCAAAAGAGACGACTAACACTTCTTTCCCGTCATAATTTTCATCTAACAATACATATTTATTAGTAGCAATTGTTTCCGCCACTCTAGCGTTTCGCCAATCTTCCTCTGCTTGCCCATTCCATCCTTTTTCATTAATAAATTCCCAAGCTGCCGCTCTAACATTTCCATAATCATCTTTGTCATTTGTTAGTTCCACGACTTGCTTATTTGAACAACCAATGGCTAACAAAATGAAAAATACTGCGGAGAGCAAATAAATATATTTCAATTTCATTATAGGTTAACCTTGCTTTCCAGTAAGAATGAACTCAAGTTTTTCAAGCTTTTCCACAACTTCCGGGTGAAGTTGATTTTCCCCTTTAATGATCAAATCACCTGTCTCAATTTCTTCTCTGAACAAGTTATGAATCGATTTTAATTTGTTCATTTGCTCGGCTGACGGTCGATTAGTAATCATTCGGATCAGCAGGTCACTTGCTTCATCTAAAGAAACACTCAACTCTGGATTCAATTCCCCAACCACCTCAAACAATCCATTAGCCTTATTAATATCAACTAGTATCGGCTCAATGATCTTCCATCTCTCCTGAGAATCCTGAAAAGTATCCTCACCAGCTTCTAAAACTGTTAAGGTCTTTGTTGTAAAAGCCATTTCCATTATCCTGTATGCATCCTCGAAAAAAGCATAGGATGCCGGTTCGTTATACTGATCATTTGTATTTTCCTTCTTGTAAAAGGTTTCTTTCTGATACCCATCTTCATTTTTGTCATATGTGAATTTCTGTACCGTTCTATCAGAGTGTTGCGCCTTAATCATCACAATCGCTGGTTTCTTATCAAGTCTAGCCGTACTGAAATCCAATGATCCTAACTGAACATATGCATTAAATAGCGGATAGGTTTTCTCCCCGTCTTTCACGACCAACAACCAATTCTGCCCATCGTCCCATGCAAACAGTCCATTCTCCATTTTCCCTGCATCCACGTACAATTCAATTACTTCTTCTTCGCCATCCCCGTCCATATCCAAGGAGGTTTGCTTATAAAGCGTTTGAGGGTACTTTTCTATTTCTTTCGCTTGAATCATCGAATAATCATTGTTCACTTGTTGATTCATCGCTTGCTCAAACGCTACCCTTTCCTCTTCTACAGTAGTTAACAGAGCTTCTTTTTCTAATGAAAGTTGCTCGATCTGCTGTTTTAGTTCGTTAATATCTTCAGATTGATCTGCGTTTGAGTTCGATTTCTCCGTGCAACCGACAAGTATTCCTACTATGCAGACGCTTCCTAGTAAAAGCTTCCTCATTCCCTATCCCCCTATATAATCATTTTCCAATAACTATCGAGTTGAGCCTGAAAACTCGATCTGCTTACTATGTAACTTGTTCACCCACTCACTATTATTCCAAATCTTCGGGTCGTCAATTGTTAGATTTTCTCCACGCACCAAGAAATCATAACTATCTTTTCCACCCGCATACCAATCTACAATAACTAATTTGCCGTTTATATTACGCACAAGAAATTCAACGCCTTCACCATAACCGCCTGTAAATTTATGAATGTGCACAGGCAAGTGTAAATAGAGAAATCCTCCATCCGCATCATCCGTAAATTCCACTTCCCAAGCATCGTCAATCGCAATATCTTTCACCTTACCATCAAGATTGCCATACAAATTATATTGGGATCGAACTTTCTCTTCTGTGTACTGTTTAAGGTTTTCGTTTTCGATATATGCATCTAAGTCAATATCCGAGCCGTTCCAGATTGCTTTATAATAGTCATTCAGCGCGTTCACACACATTTCATAAGCCGTTTCAGAATCCTGAACAGAAAGTTCTCCTTCATTCTTAGCTATATATTTGGGGGGATCTTGTACTACATTCTCTTTCGTGCTGGGCGTTGTTTCTGTAATACGTTTTCCACCTGTTAAAATTGCAAATACAACTTCAGAGGATTTTTCAGACAATGATCCATAATTCGATTGTCCTTCAACTATAAGTTCTAACCTGTTACTATTTTGGTTTACCCAAACATTATGTTTGAATGAATTCAACGAGAAACGATAGTCTGGCGGCATTATATCCACTTTTACATTTTCTTGCCAGTCGGCATTTCCAAGTGCCGTAATAAGCGCCTCAACTTCAGTGGTATCAATGATCTCATTTACTGTTTCATAATCATCGTCATGGTTTCTTTGTTCAACAAGTAAGGTGTTACCATCCCACGAATTGCTAAAAACTCGTTGTTTCGTTGAATCATTTTTGATGCCTCCACTTTCTGCATCCATACTACACCCAGCTAACACAATTCCAGCTATCGCAATAAAAATAAACATTCTTTTCACAACATTGACTCACCTCATTTGAATAGACGCAATTAGTTGGAAAAAGTTACAACTCGTTCACATAAAATCTTTTATAGTTTCTTCAGTAAAAAGGCAATAAACCGTAGCCAAAATCAAAATGGGCTGCGGTTTGTTCATATCTTGATTGTTTCATGTTTCCAGTATTGGCCCCTCAACTCGTTTATAGTATTCATTTAGTAAATAAGAACTTATAAAATAAAGGTTGTCTAGCTACTTTAACTTAGCCGTCCAATTCACCATGAAGATGCCGATAAATATACAAACGCCACCAACTATTACGTTCCATGCAATCGCTTCATCCAGTAATAACCAACCCGTGAGAACGCCGAAAAATGGGGCTAAAAACAAGAATGCACTTGTCTTGCCTGGGTCGCCTTTCTGTAAAAGGTAAAACCAGACGGCAAATTGTACGATTGAAGCCATGAATGCCAACCATAATAAAATGGCAATCGATAAAGGAGTAATTTGAAACGAAGGTTCCTCCAATAGGAAACTGCCAACGAACAAAATCAAACCACCAAACAACATCTGATAAGCTGTTAACACCCATGTATTAATAGGACCGCCCCACTTTTTGATCAATAACGTTCCGGCAGCCCAGGAAATGGCCGATAGAAAGCCATAAAGTGTTCCAATTTGAACGTCCACCTGTGCCCCGAGCGTAATACATACGCCAGCAAAACCTAAAATGACACCGAACCACTGCCGCCGACTATACGACACTTTCATGAAAAGGGTTCCAAATATGACAACTAAAAGTGGATTCGTAAAAGTTAAGATGGATGATTGCCCCGCTGTAATCGTGCGTAAGCTGACGAAGATACATCCCATGACACCCGCCGTTTGAAAAGCTCCAATGAGCGCTATCTTCAGCCAATCCGACACCTGTTTCGGATGAGCGAACTTTAAACACTTTACAATAATCGCCATAATGACCCCTGCTATGAGGAAACGCAGTGCAACCAACATGATCGGTGTAGCGTAAGCCAATCCAATCTTTCCGATTGTAAAAGCAGACCCCATTAATGATGTTGTCAATAGGACTAAAAAGCCCAATAGCCACTTGTTCATAATGGTAGTCTCCTTCAAAAACGCTCCTAATTTTGAAAGTTTATAAGTTTCGTATAACGAGTATAGCATGTAAAGGTAGGAAGTAGATGGGCTAAGCAATTGCTAAAAACCGTATGGACGTTACAATATTATCATTGGCCTTAATAAGCAATTGACATGATTGAGGAGGAAGAATAACGATGTCTTATCTATATTTAGCACTTTCTATATCTCTAGAGCTTATTGGCACATCATTGTTAAAAGCCTCTGAGGGATTTTCGAAACTATTCCCGACACTCGGGGTTATCGTAGCTTTCATTAGCTGCTTTTTCTTTTTATCGTTGTCGCTGAAAACTATTCCTTTAAATACTGCCTATGCCATTTGGTCAGGAATTGGAATTGTTGCGACGGTAATTATTTCAGTTATTATTTGGAAAGAAAAAATTAACTTGGCTAGCATTATAGGAATAACACTTATACTTGTTGGAGTGACAATCTTGAACTTATTTGGACCGGGGCATAACGAATCGAGTAGTGCCGATAAAACAAGTGAACCTTCAGTAGGTATAAGTGATAGTACGCATAACTGACGAATGGGTGCATTTGTAAGTTAGCAATGCATCGGTAGGTAAAGATTCAACAAAATGGACGTAAATCCTATAATGGATTTACGCCCTCTTTAGTGTATTTCACCAATCTGGTCCATCATCACTGTCTGCCACATTGAGTTTAAATGATTTAGGTTATTGGTTGGAAAACCCTTTCCCTACAACAGTTTCCTTGTCTAAATCCACGAAAACAATAAGTTTCCCCAAAGATTCTGTCTCTGTATTATTAAAAGTGATAGAATAAATTTCATCTTTGTCATAGTCCTTATCGATCAAATGTTTAATTTCATCATTAACAGCTATTTTCTTAACTACTGAATCTTTAGGGCTTGCTGGAATTAATGCCTTTTCTTCATTCGTTAGACTATTAAACGCTGCCAACTCAATCGGAATAGAGGAATCATTAGCTCGGGATGTATTACAACCTGATAAAAACAAGAGTGTAACAAAGGTAATTACTAAAAACTTTTTCATACTCTTCCGCCACCTTATAACAACAAGTTTCGAACCATTACCAATGTCACCAGGCGGTACATCAGCAGCTTTAAAACGCACACTGTATAATCCACAATCTTAGCATCCAGTGAAAACCATAAGTCCAAGAAGTTATTCCCTTGCAAAGTTAATATTTTCCCTCTTTCTTTTTAACTCCGTACCCCAAGAAAACCCCAATCAATAGTGCAAACAAAAAATTCCCATCAAAATTTTTGGTAATGAAGCTTATGACTAACCAAGCGAACAGAATTCCTGCAATCAATGAAATCATAGTTTTAGACATTTTATTGCACTCCTTATACGGCCCTTTTTTGAACGCATTAGATCGGCAATCATGCCCAATCTACAATATTGGTCAACGAATAAATGCCGCTTCCTTTTTTGAAAGAGCATCCTCTAACCATTGAGGGTGCATTGTTAACAAATCTTCTGGTAAGTTGTCCTGTGCAAAAAATTTAATTTCAAGCGATTCATCTGAATTACACTTAAGTTCCCCACCTGTAATTTCAGCAAGAAAACAAGTCGTTATAAAATGCACCGTCTTGCCATTTGGATAATTGAAAACTTGTGACTCCGGATCGGAATAAACACCGATCAGCTTTTTAATTCTTATATCTAAATTTGTCTCTTCTTTTACTTCTCTCATGACTGCTTCAGACACTGTTTCACCAATCTCCACATGTCCTGAAGGGATTCCCCACAAGCCTACATCAGCTCTTTTTTGTAAGAGAACTTGATTCTCTTGATTCAAAATAATGACAGCGACTCCAGCTTTTAAATCATCAATTTTCTTCAAATCTAAACTCCTTTCTACTAGAAAACGGCCCGTTTGATTTTTTATTGAATAGTACTTAGTATCCCGCAATTAGTATAACACTTCTGATTATTAAAAGACGGACGTAGTCAATGCACCCTTCCATCCATTGGCACGGTAAGTACAAGTAGTCCGAATCCCAATTCTCCATGTATACTTTAGGAAAGGAGTCGTGATGTCGTCATGTGTTTGATTAATTTTCATTTCCAGAACCATCCGAATTACCGATTGATCGTAGCAGCAAACCGGGACGAGTTTTATGAGCGCCCGACTGCTCCGGCACATTTTTGGGAAGATAAGCCCTATCTGTTGGCGGGGAGGGATTTATCACAGCGTGGGACATGGCTCGGTGTCACGAAAAACGGTCGTTTTGCGGCATTGACCAATTACAGGGATGCTTCTGAACAAACGAAAGACGTCCGGTCCCGCGGTGAGATCGTGACCGGTTTCCTCGATTCTACTGTGGCAGCCGCTGAATTTCTGACATCCTTGCAACAGAAGCGAGCCGAGTATGCCGGTTTTAATGTAATTGTCGGCACTGCAGATGAGTTGTTCTATTACTCCAATATTGAAAATGAAGTGAAGAAGATTCTTCCGGGGACTCATGGACTGTCCAACCATTTTCTCGACACGCCGTGGCCGAAGGTGGTAAAAGGGAAAACAGGTATCCGAAAGCTCGTCGAACAAAACCGCGTCATCGAGCTAGAAGAACTATTCGATGTGCTGCAGGATGCCGAACCGTTTCCGGACGAGCAACTTCCCAATACGGGAGTCGGCGAACAATGGGAACGGGTACTCTCTCCCCTATTCATCAAATCGGATCAGTACGGCACTCGCTCCTCGACAGTCCTGCTCATCGATCACGAGAATAACATCACCTTCGTGGAACGGACGTATCGGGACGGAGAATTTATTGAAGACCATACATTCTCGTTTCTGATGGAGTAACCCCATGTAGTTTTCATATTATCTAATGAAGATGAGATTCCGGGGAATATATATGTGTAGCAAATTAAAATAAATGGTACAATCTTATGATGAGCAAAGGATTTTGCATGCAACAGGAGGATACAAAATGAGTAACGAAGATAATTTTTGGCTAGATTTACCGAAGCCGTTTTTTATATTAGCGCCAATGGAAGATGTGACAGACGTTGTGTTTCGTCACGTCATCAGTGAAGCGGCACGACCTGACGTATTTTTCACGGAGTTTACGAATACGGAGAGCTACTGCCATCCAGAAGGAAGAGACAGTGTGCGCGGTCGCTTGACGTTCACGGAAGATGAACAGCCGATTGTCGCCCATATTTGGGGCGATAAGCCTGAGTTCTTTAAACAGATGAGCATCGATATGAAAAAACTCGGTTTCCGTGGCATCGATTTAAACATGGGATGCCCAGTGCAAAACGTTGCAGCAAACGGAAAAGGCGCCGGATTAATACGCCGACCGGAAGTTGCGGCAGAGATCATTCAAGCGGCTAAAGCCGGTGGATTGCCAGTCAGCGTGAAAACAAGACTAGGGTACATCGAAGTCGATGAATGGCGCGAATGGTTAGGACATGTATTGAAGCAAGACATTGCAAACTTGTCCATTCACTTGCGTACACGAAAAGAAATGAGTAAAGTAGCTGCCCATTGGGAACTCATTCCTGAAATCAAAAAATTACGGGATGAAATAGCTCCAAATACGTTGTTAACGATCAACGGCGATATTCCTGACCGCGCAACAGGCATGAAACTAGTCGAACAATACGGCGTTGATGGCGTCATGATCGGCCGCGGCGTATTCTCGAATCCATTCGCTTTCGAGAAAGAACCGAGAGAGCATAGTGTGAAAGAGTATCTGGATTTACTGCTTTTACAATTGGATTTGCACGATAAATATTCAACAGAAGACGAACCGCGTCCTTTCAAACCGCTTCTTCGCTTTTTCAAGATTTATATTCGCGGATTTAGAGGCGCTGCTGAATTGAGAAACGATTTGATGAATACGAAATCGACGGATGAGGTACGGCGTTTAGTGAAGGAAGTCATGGAAAGGGAATTGGATTAAATCAAAAAGAGGCTGAAAAATGATATCATTTTTCAGCCTCTCTTTTTTTCTTTAGCCGATTACATCTTTTGGAACTTAAAAGAAGATTGCATAGAAACCTCTTTACCTTCTTTACGTTCTTTCGCGTATTCAGCTGTAGCTGTAAACAGTACGTCAGAAGATGAATTCAATGCAGTTTCACAAGAATCTTGAATAACCCCGATGATAAACCCAACGCCTACAACTTGCATTGCAATATCATTGGGAACTCCAAATAAACTACATGCGAGTGGAATAAGTAAAAGTGATCCACCTGCAACACCTGATGCGCCTGCTGCAGAGACCGCCGCCACAACACACAGCATAAGCGAAGTCAAAATGTCCACTTCAATTCCAAGCGTATGAACAGTTGCAAGAGTTAATACCGCAATCGTAACAGCCGCACCGGCCATATTGATTGTTGCACCTAGTGGGATTGAGACTGCATAAGTATCCTCATCTAAACCAAGTTTTTCTGCTAATTTCATATTGACTGGAATATTTGCAGCAGAACTACGTGTAAAGAATGCGGTGATTCCACTTTCTCTTAACACCATGAAAACAAGTGGATATGGATTTTTGCGCGTATAAACATATACAATGAGCGGATTCACGACAAATGCGATAAACAACATGCATCCGACTAAAATCAGTATTAATCTACCGTAAACTAGTAAAGCAGAAAAACCAGTCGATACAATTGAACTAAAAACAAGACCCATAATCCCGAACGGCGCCAAATTAATGACCCATTGTACCACTTTCGTGATGGCATCCGAAAAACTACCTAGCATATCTTTCGTACTTTGTTTTGCATGTTTTAAAGCAAGTCCCAAAACAATTGCCCACATTAAGATACCTAGATAGTTGGCATTGATTAATGCATCAATTGGATTTGCAACTAGGTTAAATAGTAATGTCTGCAAAACTTCCACAATACCTTCTGGAGGAGAAAGGTCTTCTGCTCCTGTTGCCAGTGTTAGTGTAACTGGGAACATAAAGCTTGCAACTACTGCGACAGCCCCAGCTAGCAATGTACCGATCGCATATAGTCCAAGTATCGATTTCATGTTCGTTTTCGTACCACTCTTATGGGCGGCTATCGCATGCATCACTAAGAATAAAACTAATACAGGTGCAACCGCTTTCAATGCACCGACAAATAACGAACCTAGAATGGATACCCCACTAGCTGCATTGGGAACGGTTAAAGCTAAAATCACACCAACAATAATCCCAATAACGATCCTTTTTACTAGACTCACTTGATTCCATTTAGTAACTAAATTTTTCATTTCCCTTCCTCCGAAATCTTCTGAATTTATAAAACATACACAATCCCTTCTCCCCACCAGAGTAGAGTTGATGCTTTATTTTACACAATCTTTTTAGAATTGTGAAGCACATTTTTATCATTGGCATGTTTGGGAGTTTTTTACAATAGAGGAAGTGGATTAAAATTAGTAGAGTTATACGAGGTTGATGACGTAAGTAGGAATCTCCCCATCTAATTTATAAATCCATTATATCTACTGTTAGAACGAAAAGGAACCCGACCTTGTAAGTGGTCGAATTCCTTTTTTCCGCTAGAGAAATGTAGTCATTTAAAATAAATCCAAGTTGAGTTATTCGAGCGAAACATAGACACTTTTAACTTCTGTATAGTTATCAAGTGCATATGAACCTAATTCACGTCCAATACCCGATTGTTTAAACCCACCGAAAGGCGTTGCGACATCGAATACTTGGTAGCAGTTTACCCAAACCGCGAGTCAACTTGTCCTCGACTGTTTCCATCATTCCACCTCCCTTATGACCCATCTAAATACTTTCTGATTATTGGTAATACGATTCGTTGCATAAAAGGTTTCAAAGAACATTCAAGCAAATTGCCCATAATACATAAAACTGGCACAGATCCTTGGTCAGGAAATGTGCCAGCTGATTGACAAGTATACTTTTACCTCTATTTTAAGAAATAGATACAGCTATTAATTCTTTATATTCTTCAACGTCATCGAATTGAGGTGGGAACGTGACTGGTACATCATCAAGATTTATCATTTTAATCGGGTTTCCATCATTTAATTTTTTTATCGTCATGTAAAATGTGTTATCTTTCGTTAAGTCAATCGTAAACTCTTGATGATCACTTGTCATGAGATATTTGCCAGTTTCAATCTCTTCAAAGGTTCCTCTGTCAACTTCCCTGTTGTCAATATATTCAACAAAAACGTTATCATTGTGGTGAATTGTGATTTGAATGTGATAACCATTCACATGCGTTTCGCTTTGATAGAAGCCTTTCAATTTAGGTTGGGTATTACATCCTGTCAAAACCAAAATAACCATCGATAATAACGTGGTAATAATTATATTCCTCACCCATATCCCCCTATTAGTTTCATTGGAACCATCCCGTAAACCAACCAAAACCAGTCATTGCTATAAGAGCAGTAATTAAAAGAAATAAAAAGCCACCGATCAAAATCAATAGTGAATATAACCCATACTTTAGTGGTTTCGTTAACTTTCTTTCCAAAGCAATGGCTATCAAGAATGAGCCTAGCGCGATACCAAACCCATTAATAATGCTAAGACCGTTATCTGTAAGTACATATAGTCTTACACTCGAGAAATCAGATATGATTTGGATTAATAATAAGGTAACAAAAATGTAAAAAATCCCTGTAAACAATGTGATAAACGTATTTTTAATCGCTAACATTGTCATCGCAAATTACTCCTTAATTGTTCAACGTATCTGCTTCGTTAAACATTCTGTTTTTGCAATATGGACCTTTTATAACAGAAGTGCGCTGCTCCTTACGAACAATCGCGCCTGTTAGCGGAAGAAAACAGAATTTATTACAACGGCTAAGATTAATAAAAGAATTATTATGCCAGTACCCTTCCAACCTAAACCACCGACCAAATCAGACAGGTTACTTCCGTGAATACTGCTTGATGGATGTTTTAATTCTCTTTGTCTAAGTCTTTCCCTTCTTACTTCGGGAGTTTCGTTATTTCTGCTCAATTTCTCACCCCAAAGAATTTGATTCCGCAGTTTGACCCGTTTGTTAAAAGATATTTTTTAACCAAGTCAATATATAAACCAACAAAAAGGGTTCAAACCAGACAAGGAATAATAAAATGACGAAAAAGGATACAACAGAAATTACTTTCATTGCACCTTTTTCGTTTTTTGAGAAAGCGATAAAACTAAAAATCACTCCAAATAATAAAAGTATAAATCCTATGAGAACGATAGGTTCGATTATGTCTAGTGAAATCCAATTCATCACAAGTGCCAGTGATCCAAATGCTATAAAGCCAATCGACCAAATACTAAAAGGCTTTTCCAAGTTGGTACAACCCCCTTACTCCGTTGAGTTTGAAATGGTGCCCTTCAGGCAATTCACTTATCATTTCTTCTCATTCCTTTTCCATTTCGCATAATTGTAGCCGACGTCTAATAAAAGCAGGGAAAAGAAAAATACTCCAATGATTATATACTCATTTGACGTTAAATCACTAAACCAATAAAAAGCGATATATATTAGGGATACAATTGGAACTGCCCAAACGGCACGTATGAATCTCCTTCTATAAGTTAATCGATAATAATTTAGTACAAACCCTTTATCCTTTTTTTCTTTATCCTTATATATAATCGACATAATCGTACTAACAATAAAGACCGCTATCATAGGCGGAATAATATACGGTAAAATATTCAATATACTCCCCCCTAGTAATAAAGCGCCAGTATTCTGGATTATGGTGCCAATGTGATTTCCCTCTCGTGAATTTCCTGATTATTAGTAATACGTTTCATTTCGTGAAAAGTTCCTATGTCTTATTCAAGCAACCGCCCAATTAGATAATAAACAAGATATAGTGTTCCATCTATTTCGTAATAAATAAGATCTTTTCACGCCTATTTAAAGAATAGACACTCTACTTATTCAATACGCGCTCCCGATTGCAGCATTATAGAGCAACTAAATGCATCAACAATCCCCCCCTAGTAATTATCTATGACTCCCCCCAGGGAAGAAGGTTTGATGAAAGGTCTTTGGAGGTTTACTAAATTTAGGACTGTTAGTAAACTATAATTAGATTTCTAAAAATTTCAACTGGGGGTAGAAATATTGAATAACGTATTAATCGCCAAGATGAACTCTTCTGATTTTGAAGTTTACTATGAGGACAAATTAATAAGATATGCAGAAGTATTAGAGGAAAACATTCACGAGGTCGGAGACTCAGGGGAGAGTAGAGCTAAACAACAATTAGCATCTTTGCTGCCTAAAGGGTTTTATACTAATAACCATTGTTTTTATAATATCTATTTGAATGATTTAGTCATTGGTTATGTGTGGATGAAATTAGATTCGCAGAAACGAAGTGCTTTTCTATACGAAATTTACATTTTAGAAGATTACAGATCTAAGGGGTACGGAAAACAAGTTATGACATTAATTGAGCAAGTTCTAGTTGACGAAGCCATTATTTATTTTAAGTTGCATGTTTTTGGGTCTAATCAAAAAGCATTAAAATTCTATGAAGAAATTGAGTTTGAAGTTTTCGGGATAAATATGGTTAAAAACCTTTAATATTAAAAGAAATAATATAGAGAATGCAAAACGTTGATACTTAAATTGGAAACAAACATAAGCTCTGTGGATTCATATCAACCATTGGTCACTTTCCATATCTGGCAAGAAGGAAATAGCAGACCACCATTATCATCAAGATGTACCTCCAGTGAGAGAATCAAAGAGAATAGCAAGTGTTTTTCATTCCGAATCCTTTTTGTCAGCAGTCTAAGAGTAGCATAATGCTACTCTTTCAAAGCTATATGAAAACGTTAAGAGCAATTTTTTTGGCATACGGCTAAATTCGCATTTAGTGTACTACAGCTGGTCTTGCTGAACTAATTTCAACTTAGCTTCCTGAGTCCTTTTCTTTTGCCTCTGCTACCAAATCAAGATAAGTTTTTTTATCAAGATGAGTGCGTAATTATTTCATTACTGAAAAAGCTTCAAGGATTTCCTTTGGAGATTGATAGTTAGTGTACTCATTGCCAAATTCCCTTTTGTTAATATTTAATTTTCCGTCAATAAGTATTGCAATTATTCAGCTATACTTCCCTAATATAATAGGCATACTCTAGAAATGCACCAAGTTACAGACTTAACTAATTACTTCATACTTTTACTCAATGGAATGTACTACTACAATAACTTCTCCATAATAAGTTCGTCATATGGAAGTTCTTGAAATATGCGTTCTCCCACAATTTCATATCCTTTTTCACTATACATCTTGGGTAAATAGGGATGAGTTTTAGCTACCGTTAATCTAATTCTCTTTTCTCCCATCTTTAAAAGTTTACTTTCCCCGTACTTCATTAACTTTGTTGCAATCCCCTTTCCCCTGTGAGATGGATTCACAGCCAATCTACTTAGCACATAACACTGCCACTCTTCACTGTATTTTAACCGTATAGTACCAATGATGATGTTTGTACGTTTTTCTTTCCCTATGTATATCATCATGTTGTTGATCCATTCTCTAACTTCTTCGGCCTCAACCTTGGATGCACTAGAAGGAAACCCCAATTTCTCATTTGCCGAGTATGCGGCATGAAAAATTTTCACTAATTTTTCAGCATCAGTATGTTTTGCCCTTTCAATAACCAGTTCCATTTGAACCCTCCAATAATAAATTATCTCTTTCAAATAACCTGTTCTGTTATTTCAATAAGAAAAAAAGCTTTTACCGCTACTTTAAATAGGGAAATCGTTACTTTACTTATATTTATTCACAATCTCAGAAATTGATTGAATGACAATGTCCGGTCTATCAATGTGTATAGAATGGGTTGAACCATTGACGAATAGTATCTTATTATCGTTTGAAAGGTTGCCCTGTCTTGTAATGAGTTCTTCCCATTTTTCTTCAAAGACCCTTAATTCTTCTTCTGGTAGTCCATCTTGCATCTCCAATCTAATGCTAAACTCTTTATCTCTTCCTAACACAATTAGCGGCACATTCAGAGTCGTTTCTATGGACTTAATCATCTCGGCATCTTTTTTCCAATTGCTTATTTCAGAATACATCGCTTTGAATAGAGAAGGTCTTACTAGAAAATCTAATAATCTTTGTTGAACCTTTTCAGGAATTGATTTTAACTTTTCTGGAATACTAGGGTTTATCAATCTCTTTAACTGCTCTTTTTCCATCGAGGAATAAGATTTACATTTCTCTAACCAGATTTTATCTGTATCATCATTATTCAATACAGGTAAACTTAACTCATCTAACTCACGTAAATCCTCCGAAGTGGAATCCACTAACACTAATCCTGCAACCTTTTGAGGATGACTTTTAACAAAGTGTTGTGCACACAATCCCCCATATGAATGACCAACCAAAATAATAGGCTCTGTTATTGCAAGAACCAGCAATAAATCAAGTAATTCTTCAACGACAGCCTCTGTGTTACGAGGTTCGTTCCCAATTTCGCTTTCACCGAGTCCAGGTCTGTGAAACATAAGTACTCTATTTGTTTCACCTATTACCTCTGTAATGTTGTACCATTCATCAAAAGAACAGCCCATCCCTGTGAGTATGATAACCGTTTTTCCTTTGTAACCTTTGCTGAGAACTTCCATTTTCTTTTGTTTTACATTTATTATTGAAATAATATTTATCCCCCCTTTGTATTTCCTTTAAAAGGACGCCTTAGTTGTTACTTGAAAACCTTTATCTTAAATTCCTTCAATATCTCTAAAAATCAAATCTGATGAAATTGGTTTTATTCCAATTTCTCTAGCCCAGATAGATATTTGACCTATATGGTGTATTTCATGAGTAATAATATGATACAGCACCTTGTCGTAAGTCCATTGCTTATTCTCACCACTTTTCGAAGTAAAGGTAAATAGTCTTCTTTCATTGCTTTTTTCAAACTTTTTAATAAAACTCTCACTTACTTTTTTCGTTTGGCTAGAATACTCTTTAATTTCACCCAAAGCTGTTATTGTCTTCATGTTTTTTTGGATAACTGGTGTTTCTTGTAGTTGATTAATCCATATTTGTTCACAATCGATCACATGGAATAAGTTATAAAGTATGCTTTCCATGCCACCAGTCCGTATCTTAGTAAGCTCTTCGTTAGGAAGACTTTCACACCATTCAATCCATTCGTCTCTAACTTGCCAATTGTATTCAAATAATTCATATAACATGATAAATTTATCCCCTCTGCTATAAAAAATTAATCGACAGGTATTTAGTTTTCCGATTATTAGTAATACGTTTCATTTTATAAAAAGTTCCAGTGTATCATTGTGTTTAATTGTAAAGTTCCAACATATCTCTATCCTCCCTAAGAGGACAAATGTGCAATGTTTACCATTGCATTATGAATATTATCGGCCTATAATTTATACATTAATTTATAAATACTCCCATTCACCGATGGGATAGAGGTTGCTGCTTATAAGAGTAGGACGGACGAGATTCTCTGAGATTGTTGACTCCGTTTGAAAGGATAAGTTGCCGAAGTGTGGATAGATCATTGGCTATCCATGCTGGTGATGTTTTCGAATAGGAACATCATTGTCACGTTTTTCAACGTGGAGAACTATCTTCGGAAGGATTAACGCATTTATCCAACAGCCGTCGATTTTCTTCGATAGCTGTTTTTATTTTGGGTTATCTATTTAGATTGAACCTTCCGCCATAAAAAGGAGTGGACAACATGGAGAACACAACTACGAATACACCTCAATTGAAAAGAACATTGAAAGCCCGCCATTTGATGATGATCTCCCTTGGAGGTTCGATTGGTACCGGGATTTTCTTAGCAAGCGGCGGTGCGATCCATACTGCAGGGCCGGGAGGGGCATTGGCGGCGTATGTCGCTGTCGGAATCATGGTTTACTTCCTGATGACGAGCCTTGCGGAGATGGCGGCTTATATGCCTGTGGCGGGGTCATTCAAAGAATATGCCACCCGATTCGTCGATCCGGCATTCGGGTTTGCGATCGGCTGGAATTATTGGTACAACTGGGCGATTACGATTGCCGCGGAACTGGCTGCGGTTGTATTGATCATGAAATTCTGGTTTCCGGAAAGCCCTTCATTCTTATGGAGCGGACTTGCGCTTCTGATCATGTTCGGCTTCAACTATTTGTCCGTCAAAGGTTTTGGCGAAGCCGAATTCTGGTTTTCACTCATTAAAGTTGTGACGGTCATCATCTTCATCATTACCGGGTTTATGATGATCTTTGGCATCATGGGCGGTGAAGCGATCGGCTTTACGAACTTCACGATTGGCGATGCACCGTTCAACGGAGGGTTCTTTGCCATCCTAGGTATTTTCATGGCGGCAGGCTTTTCATTCCAAGGTACGGAATTGCTTGGCGTGGCTGCCGGTGAGAGTGAAAATCCGGAAAAGACGATTCCGAAAGCGGTGAACTCTGTATTTTGGCGCATCCTTCTATTCTACATCTTGGCGATTTTCGTCATCGGAATGATACTTCCGTATACGGATCCACGATTATTGAGTGAGTCGGTTTCTGTCAGTCCGTTCACACTCGTTTTCGAACGAGCTGGATTCGCTTTTGCCGCTTCTGTCATGAACGCCATCATTTTGACGGCCGTATTATCTGCGGGTAATTCAGGGATGTATGCGTCCACGCGTATGCTTTGGGATTTGGCACGCAGCGGGAATGCACCAAGGTTCTTAGGGAAATTGGATAAAAGAGGCGTGCCGGTCAATGCATTGATCGCTACGACATTAGTCGGCTCCCTTGCCTTCCTATCGACTTTCTTCGGGGACGGTACAGTGTACGTCTGGTTGTTGAATGCCTCAGGGATGGCTGGATTTGTTACATGGCTTGGGATTGCAATCAGTCACTACCGTTTCAGAAGGGCTTATATTGTGCAAGGCGGTAATCTATCGGATCTTCCTTATCGCGCCAAATGGTTCCCATTCGGTCCTTTGCTGGCCCTAGTCCTTTGTATTTTCATCATTGCCGGCCAAAACTTCCAAGCCTTTACGGGCGGTGAAATCGATTGGAACGGGGCACTCGTTTCCTATATCGGTCTCCCCCTCTTCTTGATCGTTTGGCTGATTTATAAAGTTAAGCACAAAACGAAGTTGATTCCATTGAAGGACTGTGACTTTGGAAATAAATGATGATATGAAAAGCAGGCGGATGTGAGGGGTTTCCTCTCTTCATTCGGCTGTTTTTTAATGCAAAAAATAAGCACGCCCTCTCCAATCAGAGAGAACATGCTTATTCTGCTGCGATATGTCATTCATTTGATTGTACATCTGCATCTTTCGTGTAGTTGTACTGAGAAGGATCGACAGGAGTATACCCTTTTGGCGTATAAAATCTTAATAAGTCGCCATTCACGACTTTATCGGAAAGCTCCAATTTATAATCCACTTCTTTTTTTAAAGCATTGGCACGCTCCATTTGTCGATCATCGAGTGGTAAGCCAGTTTGATTATCATAAAACTTATCATTAATTGAATCGATCGTCGGGCTGATAAAATCGCCATTTCGAAACGGGACAACTTCATTATGCTCTTCCGAGAATAGATCGGAACCGAATTGAACATAGTTTTTCGTATCAATTCCAAGCAAATGCAACAACGTCGGAAGAAGGTCTGTTTGACCGCCATACGTGTGGTTGATGCCGCCTTTCATTCCAGGAACATGTATGAATAAGGGGACGCGCTGCAAGTTCGCACTTTCATAAGGGGTAATGTCTTTCCCCATGATTTGTGCCATCGCTCTTTTATGATTCTCGGAAATACCATAATGGTCACCATACAGAACAATGACCGAGTTATCATATAAGCCCATTTCCTTTAATCGAGTGAAGACTTTTTCAATCGCTTCGTCTGTATACCGCGCAGTTTGGAAATAATCATCCACACTTTTGTCTCCAGTCTGCGCTTTATCGATTGTCACCAACTCTTGATTCATCGCGTACGGATAGTGGTTTGCTACCGTAATGAATTTCGCATAGAAAGGCTGCGGCAGTGAACTCAACAGACTTTCAGATTGCTCATAGAACGGTTTATCCAACAATCCGTATTCGGCCATATCGATCGGTGAACTCGTATCATAATAACTCGCATCGAAGAAATGGTCGAATCCAAATGCTTTATAGATCGTATTTCGATTCCAGAAGCTGCCGTTATTGCCGTGGAATACAGCGGATGTATACCCATAATCCTTTAAAATACTTGGGGCGGCTTGGTACGTATTTTGTGCTTTTGTAATAAAAGCAGATCCTTGCGGCAGCCCAAATAGGGAGTTCTCCAACATGAATTCCGCATCGGACGTTTTGCCTTGTCCCGTTTGGTGGAAGAAGTTATCGAAATACGCTGTATTCTTATCTTTTGTTAATGAATTTAAAAAAGGTGTAACTTCTTCTCCGTTCAATTTATAGTTAATCAGGAAGTTTTGGAATGATTCTAGATGCAAATAGATGACGTTCATTCCTTTGGCTACCCCAAAATAGGTCGGATTCGGTTCCGCGTAAGCAGATTGTGTATAGTTGATCACTTCTGTAAGATCACTGCTATCCGCCAAAGCTCTTTGCGATGACGCTGCCGCCGTTTCCACCGAGTCATAAATCGTGTAATTATACAGCCCTAGATATTTCACAATATAGTTTCGATCAAAGCCGCGAGTT
The DNA here is from genome assembly GCF_943736995.1 of Sporosarcina sp. Marseille-Q4943. Lineage (GTDB taxonomy): Bacteria > Bacillota > Bacilli > Bacillales_A > Planococcaceae > Sporosarcina. The sequence goes on from NZ_OX031157.1 coordinate 856,488, forward strand.
AACAGTTGCGGCCGACTAGCTTCAGCCAGTCCTAGATTGATAATGGAAATGACTAATGCGACAGCAATAATAGCGGTCGCTTTTTTAGATCCTACCCGATTTGTCTCTTTTTGTACCTTACGTGAAAATCGAAGATACATCATGACGAATACATCCACAAAGAACAAAATATCATAAGGTTTTAGCAAGGACAGAACACTGCCGCCCAAATCCCCGAAATTCTGCGTTTGCATAAGGGTAGGAATTGTAATGAAATCACTGAAAAACCGATAATAGACGACATTCGCATATAAAAGAATCGACATGAGCGTGTACATGACGACGAGCACAGTATATTTTTTCTTTCCTTTAAACAACAAAGAAATTCCTAGAAATAGCAATGCTGAACCGAGCGGATTTAGCAGTAAAAGGAATTGTTGAAGAGGTCCTTCCACTCCTAATTCAAATTGTGTGGTTTGAGCGATATATGTTTTCATCCATAACATCAATACAGCTACTGCATATATTCCTAAAAAGTTGTGTAAAAGAAAAGCTTTGACATTCCATTGTTTTCTCATGTAAACACCAACCTTTTAATTTTTTTATTTCACTTCTGATCTATGGAAAATGTTATTTTAAAGTAACTTTTGTCTATAGCTAAAATATAATACTCCTCTTTAGCTTTTTCGTCAAGTTGATAAGATTTCCAAGATGAATCGAACACACGTCAAAGGCTCCAATACGTGAGCTTCTACGCGTGTGTTATGTAAGCGTTTTGCGTATCCAATGTATTTTAAGTTAAATGTAAAAAACACCCAGCAATGGGCGTTTTCCGAAAAGCATCTTACTACTTTTACAGAACTAAAGCATCCGTTTGTTGAACAAGCAAGTTACAAATCGCAACTGTCATGCGGTATTATTCCTCTTCTATTTATCACCAAAATACTTCCAAAGATGATATGTCGACCAGAATAAAACTGCACTTATAATAATGGTTAATAAGTTCAACAAAACGGCCTTAAACCTTCCTGGATCAACGTTTATGACTAGCCGTAAGTATTATAAATACACCCATAATCGCTATACCGAAGATAAATACCATTAAAGCAATACCGAAAAAGTCAGGTTTAAAGAGCAAGGCTATAAGAACGATGGGGGAGAATATCATTGTGAAAACTGAAGCGATTTTAATATAGCGAATAACATTTGGAGAAATTTCAGGGTCCCCTTGGTACTTCCACCTTCTCCCCAATAATAGAATATCTTCTGGACTGCTATAAGTCCAAATCAAGAATGCATACAGTGGAATCATAAATATTACTGTTAAGAAAATCTCAGCTGCCGTATTGTTACCTCCAGTGATAATTCCGTTTTCCAAATAGTTCTATATATTATACGAATGACAAATTAAACGGTTTCAAATCTGAGGAAACTCATAAGTTCGACAAAAAAGCGTTAATCCTTTTGGATCAACGCTCCGTTAGTTACTTTAGAATGGACAACTCTTTTCTTAGATGCTTCCCGAATAAGATTGTGTTACCAAAAAATTTAGATATCCCCCCTTTAAATAGACCACTTAATGTTCTTTTTATTGTGGACTTTTTCAACCTTGGTTAGTTTACCAAGTTACCTGCTATCATTATGCAGTTCAAATGACTCTTCAAAGTCATCCCATTTCACATTTACTTTTATCACTTCATCTACACGTATTTTTGCCCCGCCTTTTGAACTTCCTGAAGACGAAAATGTTCGAGTGGATGGGGGTTCTGTGTACTCCTCAGTAGTTTTCCCATGACCTCTATTAGTTTCATAAGAATATTCAAGTTTTTTTAAAGAAGACAATTCTTCTATAGAACCTTTATATTTTAAAATAAATTGATAACTATCTTCATTCGAATATGTTCTTTGCCCGTCTTTTTCTCCCCATCTTTCCGTTCCTTTATAAGAGTATTCAGCTTCCCAATACTTACTTTCTCCACTAAATTTATAATCGTTGTACGTAGTCTTTGAACAAGCTATTAAAAGCGTTATTGCAATCAAGAAAGTAGTTATTTTCTTCATTTAACTCCCTCCCTCGAAAAAACACATTTTAATAATAACTTATTCAACACAGTCGCAAAATAACCCTCTGTCACTTCTTGGTGTTTATTGCACGGAAAAAGCTCAGAGTACACACCCTGAGCTTTTTCCTTTTATATTGTGTAAAGCATTGGTATTTACACCTTGCGCTTACTTCACTCAAATTTTTCTACTACGAGTTTACCGATCATTGTGCCACTTTCAAGCTTTTCATGTGCTTGCTGGATCGTCTTAGCATTAATCGGCTCGTAGGTTTCCGTTAACGTTGTTCTAAGCTGACCGCCGTCTAACAAATACGCCATATGGTTAAGGAGTTGATGTTGTCTAACCATGTCTTTTGTCTGGAAACTCGATCTGGTAAACATAAATTCCCATACAAATGTTGCACTCTTTGCTTGTAAATCGTCTAGGGGGAGAGAGCCTTTCATTTCTACAATCCCACAGATTTTACCTTGAGGCGCAATGCATTCCACCATGTTTCCCCAATGTTCTTCAGTGCTGCTTGTATTAAAAATATAGTCAACGTCATTCAATCCTTGCTCTACGAGTTGTGGTTTTAATGGGTGACGGTGGTTTAGAATCATATCTGCCCCCAGATTTCGACACCAACGCTCCGTTTCTTCTCGTGAGGCAGTTGCGATGACGTTAAGGCCCGCTAATTTTGCAAGCTGAATGGCAATTGATCCCACTCCACCTGCACCACCGATAATTAAAATCGAACGCTCCGTATTTCCTTGATCCCCCATGTCAATCATGAGCCGCTCAAAAAGTCCTTCCCAAGCAGTAAGGCCCGTCAACGGCATAGCCGCTGATTCCGCAAAACTCAACTTTTTGGGTTTATGACCAACAATGCGTTCGTCTACAAGATGATACTGGCTATTCGTTCCTGGACGTGTTATATCTCCGGCATAGTAAACTTCGTCACCTGGCTTAAACAGTTTACACCCCTCGCCGGTTTCAACAACAATACCACTCGCATCATATCCAAAAACTTTTGGTCCATCAGCGGGATCTGTTGAAGCCCGGACTTTCGTGTCCACTGGATTCATGGAAACTGCCTTTATTTCTACAAGCAAATCCCTGCCTTTAGGTACCGGCCTCTCTATAGTTAAATTTTGAAAATGTTCTTTATGATGCAATCCAACAGCTTTCATCATTCATCCTCCTCGTATAGTATGTTTCATTTCCTTTTTTAAAAAGTCTTCCTGTTAAGAACTTCTAATCCGACAATCCACCCTTGGACGAACCTTTTTTAGGCGTTACAACTGTTACAGTGCCGGAAAATAAGGGACGACTTCTTCCGCTAATTCTCGTATGACCTCTTCCACAGGGCGATGAACAAATTTAGTATTGATAATCACGTGGTTCACTCCGGCTTCTTGTAAAGAATTCAGATAGTCAATTAAGAATTTATGACCGCTCTTAAATCCTAAGTGAATAGGCGTTGGCCCCTCATTCGGATCTTCAGTTAAATCAACATATAGCGATTGGGCAAATGGTTTAAAACGTTCAGTTAATGAGTGAAATTCTTGAATGAGCTTCTGTTGTTGAGCTGGGTTTCGTGGATAACTAAGCCAGCCATCGCTGTTTTCCGCAATCCATTCCAGCGATTGCCCGGAAAAACCTGTTACAAATGTGGGAATATCACCTACAACTGGTTTGGGCAGAATGTCTGTTGTTCCCGTCAGCTTTACTCTGTCGGTATGAATGTCCGGAAATGAATTTGTCCACGCTTTCCTCATTACATACAAAGCTTCCAGAAACAATTGAGCTCTTTTTTCCCGGTCTACATCAAAAGCTGTGAATTCAATCGGACGATCTCCAGTTGCCAGGCCAAGTAAAAGTCTTTCACCTGAAATTTTATCCATGGAAGCCGCTGATTTAGCAAGGTTTAACGGATGTTGAAACGATGTAATTGCGCTCGCTGTTCCTAAGGCGATCTCCTTTGTATGCGCTGCGATATAACTGAGGAATACCCATGGATCATACATTTGTCCTGCATCTCCGAATGAAGGATCATTTAATGGAATATCACGCGCAAATAGAGAAGCAAAATTCCCCTTTTCAGCAACTTTAGCCAGGTGTATTTGCTGATCCAAATCCATTTGAGGAACATTGCCCGGATAGGCTTCAAGAGGGAAAGTCAAACCTAAAGTCAGTTTGTTTTCTTGAAATGTTCTCGAATATCCATTATGTTTTTCAAATTTATTCATGTGATTTCTAGCCTTTCCTTTCAATAATCGAAACCTATTTAAGATTTATTTTGAAGTGTGTAGGGGGCTTTACTACGCATAGCAAAACACACGCTGCCTTCATTACTTTTAGTCATCTAAACTTCCCTTGCTTCGGTATTTCTATAAGTACTGAAATATATTTTAAGAATCGTCACATAGATGATGAAAGCAAAGGAGTTTCCCATGAGAGCAATGTGGACATTGAGTGACTTTTTTATTAATGTACCTAGAAAGTACTACTCCAAGGCTTAAGTGCAGTTATGTATTTCAGTAAATCCTGAAATAGAGAAGATAAGTATTCCGCTTTATTTATAAAAGTAAAGCGGGGGCGTACTGCTCGAGGATTGGGCGTTCCAAACTGTAGTACCGAAAAGTTCCTTCACGGCGAACGGAAAGCAATCCACAATCAAGTAGCGGTTTTAAATGATAGGTCAATGTAGAGTTGGCGGAGATGTTTAATTGATCGACAATTTCTTGACAAGATAACTCTGGATGTTTCACAAGAATTTCCACAATTTGTAGTCGTGTCGATTCACCGAGCGCTTTGTAAAGATTTACTTTGAAATCCTCAGTCACTGTACACTACTTCCTCTCAACTGCTATTTTCTATTTCAGTGAATACTAAAATAGAGTATCTCGAAATGAATATGAAGTCAAAGGATACAATTCCATCATATAAATTTTTCACATCATGAGTGCCACACCGTTGTTTCCTATGTTAAATGGCTCTTCTTGTTGAGTAAGCCGAGACTTCTTATTAACCTATTTTGACATAAAAAAAGAAGAGCAGCATATGCCACTCCTCTTCTTTACGCACTATCTATCGGATTGATATTTAATTACACATCTTACTCTCTACATCCATTATAACACCATACAATAATTATTTATAGACTACTTTTCCACCCATCCCATACCTTATACTGTAATACGCAAGTCAAATCGTATAAGGGGTGTATTTAGATGAATGACAACAAAAATAGTTTAGATCGTGGTCCGTTCTTTCATGGTACAAAAGCACAATTGGACATTGGAGATTTGCTTGAACCTTTGCACGACTCCAATTTTCAGGATAAAAAATCTAACCATATCTATTTCACAGCAACATTAGAAGCTGCTAAATGGGGTGCCGAATTAGCAAAATCAGATGCAAAGGAAAGAATTTATATCGTCGAACCATAAGGTGATTTTGAAAATGACCCGAACTTAACTGACAAAAGATTTCCCGGAAACCCAACACGCTCCTATCGGTCTACATCTCCACTGAAAATAGTAGCTGAATTAGGCGCATGGGAAAGACATTCTGATGAACAAATAAACCATATGCTTACATCTTTACAAAAGTTAAGTGAACAAGGGAAAAATGTGATATACGATTAATCTTCTACATTCAAATTCCATTGCAAGCCGAGGCAGTACAAGGGGTTTTTGACAATTTGATTTTAAAAAATCTCTTCCCAAATCCAAATAGGTTTTTGTAAAACAATAGAAGTAAGGTTACGGTTAATCTTCTTCGAATTCACAGTCATTTCATTACTAAGCACAATAACCGTAAGCTCCTCATCCTGAAGTCGTGCAACGTAGTGACGGAAGCCGCTTGGGTATCCGCCAGAATGGCCTACTGCTTTATGCCCCATAACATCCTGTGTATACCACCCATATCCATATCGGTATGGAAACTTTGAAGCATGAGTTGTTCCCATCATCTTTGAAGTTTCCTCAGATACTAAGAAGTTTTGGCGTAATGCCTCATCAAAGAGTGCCAAGTCTTCGGCGGTTGAAATAATATCCCCTGCAGCATATGCTGCGGAGTCATGCATCAGTGGACCCAATTTCCCTTCCACATGCCCCTCCGCTACTGGGGAACCTTCTTTCGTTTCGAACATGGAGTTCTGCATACCACTTGGCTTGAATATATGTTCTTCTATATAGTCGGAATATGGCTGCCCGCTTACTTGTTCAATAATGAGTCCGAGGAGTACGTATCCTGAATTACTATAGCTGAAGCTCTCGCCAGGGGTAAATTCCAACGGTTCATTGCGTACAACCCCGATAATCTCATTCGGATCCCATTCTTTACTGTAATCAAATTGATAGTCTGGTTTTAAGTAATCTGGAATGCCTGAGCTATGACTAAGAAGATGTCCGATTGTAATGGTATCGGCATTTGGAAAGTCGGGAAAATATATTGAAAGTGGGTCATCTACAGTGAGCAGTTGCTTCTCTGCAAGTTGCATAATGGCTACAGCTGTAAACGACTTTGATAACGAAGCGATCTGATATAGAGTATCCGTGCTATTTTGCACATTAGCGGCAGCGATCCCATATCCTTTTTCAAATAAGACTTCTCCGTCCTTGGAAATCAAGACTGTCCCCTGAAATTCTTGATTGGATAGGTACTGATCTAGTTGTTCGGAAATACTTCCAGATAAATTTCTGTGACTGTCACGACCGAACAATAACAATGAAGCACCACCTAAAACGACGAGCGTCAGAACGGAAATAAAGGCAATTCTAAAAAGCCTTCTCAAAAGATAACCTCTTCTCTTCTTAGTATCTTGCAGGCCTCCCTATGCAATATATTTACTTATGATCCTATTCATTACTAGCAGCAGACAACTAGCACGCAATAATTTAAAAAAGACAGGTATCCAATTCGCAGATGCCTGTCCCACCATATCACGATTCTAATTTCTTAATATCTTCAATCAGCAATTCAACATTCTCCTTTTTTGTTGCCCAACTGGTACAAAATCTAACAACACTGTGCGTTTATTACTATATCGAAATTCTGATGATAAGGATGCATAAATAAATCATATTGAATTCTACGCTCTTCATGAGATTTTCTTAAATAATTTATATCTGTTCCTCTTTCAGAAACATCACGAATACCCCTTCTCGCCAGCTCGGTTTCCTCATCTGTATGAAGGTAAATTTTCAGATCATATAAATTGGGATTTGTAAAGGCAACGGTCATTCCTTCTATAATATTTACTTTGTTTTGTGAAGAAATTAACTTACTCTCTGTAAAATTCGTGCCTATTGTATAAAAATCTAAAGCATCTCTTACCATTTGAACATCTCTCTCTAAAGCATATATATTATGAGCAGCAGGATGACAGGCTGTCATTTTATCTTGATGTTGTTGATTCTTATGATCATAGTTGATTAAAGTGTACTTCCTAAGATGAGAGCCGATGATATATGGGTCCGTATTGATATAATTCACATCTTCATGTCCCAGAAGTTTTATAAGATTATGGGCAAACGTTGTCTTTCCAGATGCACCATGACCCGAAATTCCAATGATTATTTTTTGATCCTTACTGTTAATCAAATTGGCTATCTTATGAAGAATCTTTTCCACTTTCACCCTCCATTAGCTTTGTTGTCTTTTATACTGGCTTAGCAATAGCTAAACTTTAACATAAATTATCTATTGCTTCTTCAACTAACCTGCACCATTAGTTCAATAAGAAAAAAGGCTTTACTCCTTCTTGAAGTAAAAACCTGTTAGCTTAAGAAGTTCACTTTCATCAAGGGAAATCTTCGTTCTTAATTCGTCAATAGCTTCACTTGTACTACTAATATAAGGCTCGAATTCCTCGTCGGTTTCTCCCCGCAACGGCGCTAGGTGGCTTCCCCTAACGCCAGCATGGATTTGATTTACTGCTAAAAATTTCCCATTCTTACTGGGAAGAAAGAACAGTTTTCCTCTTTCGCGTATACCTCAAATAATAATACAAATAACACAACCCGATAAAACCGAACCCTAAAGCAAGTGACACTCGCTGCGTCGGATCGAATGCGGCGAAAACGAATAACGATGCACAAATGACGATACATAGGATCGGGACGAATGGAAACAGACGGACCCGGAATTTCAGATCTTCCAGCTTTCCTCCGTCTTTCATATACTGCGTCCGGAAACGATATTGAGAGAACGCAATCGCCATCCACGTAATCGTCCCCCCGATTCCACTGACCGAGAGAAGGACGACAAAGAGTGTAGTCTCCGCAATGACACTGGTCAGCAAGGATAGAAGCGCAAATCCGAGAGTCACAAGCAGCGCATTCATCGGAACCCCCCGTTTGCTCAGCTTCCCGAACATCGGATGCGCCATCCCGTCGTTGGCCAATGAATAAAGGATCCGCGTACAAGCGAATAGTCCGGTGTTCCCGACGGAAAGGATGGCCGTCAAGATGACAAAGTTCATAATATCTGCGGCGTAGGGAATCCCGACGATGTCAAAAACTGTGACAAACGGACTTTCCAGCACACTCGCTTCTTTCCATGGGACGATTGCCGACAGGACAAAAATCGCCAATACGTAGAACACTAGGACACGCACAACGATGTTGCGGATGGCCTTCGGGATGTTCTTCTCCGGTTCCTGTGTTTCCCCCGCCGCCACACCCATGATTTCAGAGCCTTGGAATGCGTAAATGACAGTCATCATGACGATGAAGACCCCAGTCAGCCCTGTCGGGAAAACACCATCTCCGGTAATATTCGATAGATAGGGAGCCGGCGTCCCGTCCATCGTGATTAACCCGAACATCGCACAAAATCCGATACCGATGAATAGAATGACCGCCAATACTTTTATGCCCGCGAACCAATATTCCGTTTCGGCGAAGCTTTTTGTGCTAAGCGAATTGATGGAGAACAGGAGAACGACGAATACTGCACACCAGATCCATATAGGGACATCCGGAAACCATCTGCCCATCAACAAGCCCGCCGCGATAAATTCAAGCCCAACGTAAAGTGCCCAACTCAGCCAATACACCCAACCGATGACAAATCCTGATGCAGGTCCGATAAACTTCGTCGCATGCGCCTGAAAAGAACCTGAAACCGGCATGATGACGGATAACTCCCCTAGACATACCATAGCCAGATACATGAGGAGCCCACCTACCAGATAGGCTAAAATTGTCCCAATCGGCCCGGCTTCCCCGATGGCATACCCCGAACCGATAAACAGGCCGGTTCCAATGACGCCACCAAGCGAAATCATGAATAGGTGTCTGCTCTTCATCTCCCGCCTTAGCTTCTGCGGACTTTCTTGCATCGTCTTCATCTCCATTCACCATCCTCCTCATTGACTTTAATCGCACGTATGTGAAAGCGTTTACAAAACTTCGGACTCGACTTTTTGCAATGGCAAAAACGGTGCTAATCTTTGTTGCATGAGCAGATGGAAATGGTGGACACAGTTCTCGGTAAGCGAAAACCTGCCTTGTTGGTATACTCCCGTTTCAATCCCCTTTTGGACAACCTCACAGATCTCCTTGTCTTCCCGGCGTACGTCTTGATCGACGGCCATCAGCTCTTCTTCCTCTTCCGTGATCGTATCGTTCATGAAAAAAGTCGTATAGACGTACTTCGTCGTTTTATGATCAATCGGAATCGACTGGTGAATGGAGACATTCGGTGGGCCGGGGTCGAACGAAAACCACATATTCGGATAGAGCCAGTAGTATCTCCCGCCCTGCCCCATTTCGAAATCAGCGTTTTGCCCTTTTAGAGGAGTCGCTTGATAAACGTAATTGTCGTGCAGGCTCGATTCATATTGCTTCATATCCACTTTGGAAACGAGTGATTTATGGACACCTGGACAATGATCGCATTCCAAATAATTATCGATGCCGATTTTCCAATTTGAATGACAGATCGTTTCTTTCACCTGCATTTTCTTAAATTGATCCAAATTGTCTTTTTTCACATGTTCAAGCAATCCGCCGAACGTCTTTGCCATCGGTTCTGCATCCGGATCGAGATTCACAAAGATGAATGACTCGAAAATCTCCAATCTTACATCGTGCAAGCAAAAGGCAGATTCATCAAAGTTCTCGACACCTTTCATATTCGGAGCTCGGTTAAGCGATCCATCCAGCCGGTAAGACCAAGCATGATACGGGCAAGTGATAATACGCTTATTCCCTTCCCCTTCGACCAGCTTCGCAGCCCGGTGAGTGCAGACATTATAAAAGGCGCGAATCTCTCCATCGTTGCCCAATGTCACAAAAATCGGCTTGCCGACGATTTCAGTTGTAATATAATCGCCCGCTTTTTTGAACTCACTAACATGTCCAACATACTGCCACGTTTTACTGAAGATTTCTTTTAGCTCGACGTCCAGCACTTCCGGATTCGTGTACAGCCAAGATGGCAACGTGTGTGCTTCACTCAATTTTCCACTGACGCTTACTTCATTTCTCATTGATGAACCCTCCTATTCATTTAAAGAACGAGATCCAATCTTCTTTCCCACTACTGTATGAACGATTTTGCGTTTACAGAATCGATCCTATGGACTTGTCCCCCCACTCGTTAAAGAGATCACGTTTGAAAGTTGTTATTATTCTTTCAATTAATAATATAGTATCACAAAGTTTATTTTGTGGCTTTAATTATTTGTGGTTACATATTTGATTCACTTATAGGAAAAGGGATGACGATACTCTGATGCGGCTTTAAATACGAGGAAAGAAGCACTGGAAGTATTGGCGGAATTAAGGGTACTAATGAAGAATGGAACTCCCTACTAATACAAAATAATCTCCTAGTACAGTTAATAATAGACTGTTGGATAGCAGCACCGAATAGACAACACCTATTTCAATCGTTCCATTAATGACCGGCTACAAAGAAGAAGGTAGTTCGTAATTTGCCGGGGTATTACAAAGGAATGCTGGACAAGTTGGTTGATGAGACGTATTTCAAGGATATTTTCATGCTGGTTGGTAAGTCAGTAGAAGGGTTTTTTGTCCGTAAACACTAAGATACTGACAGCCGAAGAAAAAGAAAAGAAGAGCAGCATATGCTACTCTTCTCCTTTACGCACTTTCTTTCGGACTGATATTTAATACACATCTTACTCTCTACATCCATTTTAACACCATACAATAATTATTTATAGACTACTTTTCCACCCATCCGATACCTTATACTGTAATACGCAAGTCAAATAGTATAAAGGGTGTCGGTTTTCTCAATTACATTTATCGTAGTAGATACCTGCTAAATTCTTGGATTATCTCAAACTAGATCGTAAAGGAGGTATCCAACATCAAATGAAGACCAATTAAAACATTTATTAGATATATGACTTACTCTACCAATATACAGAACAACACGGTAGTAAAAAGCAATATATGGTTTTATACTTTATACTCCTTAATATTATTCATTAATAGTAAGGAGCAATAAATCCTCTCCTTTCTATTATACAACTACCCAAATAATCTATAGTTTAATTGGTCTGTTTTCTAATACTTTTTCTTTAAATTTAATGAACTCTATAATTGAAGTTGGTCTAAAAAATTGGTTAAACATCTTTTCAAAGATACCGCCCCCTAAAGTCTCTACACCCCCTTCATACTCTATTTGAATTGCTTGTCCATTGTATTCAAAAGGCTTTATTATATCAGGTACTTTATTTATCCTTTCAGTTTCTTTTTTGGTTAATAGTCTCACATTAATATTCGCTTTTTTTAACATACTAATCCATTTATTAAAATCCAATGACATTAATATATATATTTCTCCGCTTAATATTTTAACTTTATCGTTTATACTAAAATCACATAAAAACATTGGCTTTGCAGTTGGATCATTTAAAAACACTTTAAAATCAATTGTAGGAAATCCTATCCCACATGATTTTTTCCAACCTTCAAATGCTGTATGTATAGGGATATCCTTAGTATTGTAAACTCCTATAATCAAACAATCATCAATACTTCTTAATGCAAATTTCTTTTTCTGTACTTCTTTAAGCATGTCTCTCACTGTATTTTCAAAGAACACCGGTTCAAAAACCTCTTCTGAAATAAAAACATTATAACCTGTAGCAATATCTTTTCCTTCTCCAGAGTTAATAGTCTTTACCACTTCTGTATTTTTAACTTCTTGATTTATAAATCTTTTCATTTGTTTAATATACTTATCATCTTTGTCTTTTATTGTTTGGAATAACGCAAATTCACAATTTGTCTTTAAAAAAAGATCTAATGTATTAGAAATTTCTTCGTTTATTCGACCTTCTTTTAACTCTGCAAAACCTATACTCTTAGACTCACTATCCAATATCATTAGATCTGCAATTTGTATAAAGGATGTAATGTCAGTTAATAAAGCAAAATTAAATTCATTATTTTGGAAGATGTCTTCTACTACTCTAATTTCATGTGACAAATTAGAATTATATACTTCTACTTGTGGGTTATTTAAAAACAATCTTTTTACTTTCGTACTATCAAAATTTAGTATTGTCCAAGCAATAGAATCAGCAATTTTCCTAATAATACTCTCTTTATATTCTATAGATTTTATTTTATCCTCTAAAGTTTTTATTAAATTGGTTTCTCTATTTCTTCTAGATACTTTAAGTCTATCTTTTAATTTCCTTTTTTCTTTCCCTAAAATTAACAAATTTTGTATTATCAAATTTTGAGCTTTCATAAAACCTTTATGTACTTTACCTATTAATTCAATTGGTGGTTTTTTATTTTTATTAATTTCAACATGTTTTATTCCATATTCTAAAGCAAAAAACAATATTGACTTAATTTCTTTTTGAAATTTAACATCTAACAACTTGATATTCCCCCTAAAAAGTTATATTAGAAATAATGAAGGATGGAAGAGTTTCTAACAAGGAGGTGGTGGTGAAAGAACTAGTTTCTTTACAATGGTTAAACAAATGTATCTACATCTACATTAGTCGGGCCCTCCTACGCAACTAAGGAACCGGTTGGTGAATAACATTGAATGATGGGCTACGGAAGTTGGTAAAGCAAGTTTCGTTTAGGTTAAACCTAATTTGTAAATAAAGAGATTGAAAAGTAGGCTCTTTTTCAACGCCTTTTTTATTTATGATATAATTTAATCCTCGGAAACCCTTTCTGTTTTTTCGGAATGCTCATCTAAACAAATTTAATATCAAAATCAAAGATCTAATTACTTTGTTTTGGTTCTCTTCACTCAATTGATAAAATAGGGATAAGCCCGCGAAGACAGTTGCAGCAATTGACAGAACAACTGTTATAACTGACAGCCAAAAAGAGCTTTTTCTTAGGGAGTTGTTTGTTTTAATTTCTAGCAATTGAACAGTATCATCTATCATTTTTGCAAAGAATTGAGAGTGGTTATTGGTTTTCTCTACAATATAGCTAGTATTATCAACAATTAATTCAGTTGCACTGAGATCTTTGGGTTTTGATGGTTCAAAAGCCGTTATTTTTTTAACTTCCGCTTTAACCCTATCAAAATAATTCTCATCAATTTCATTCTTAAAGCGTTTAAGAATTTGCAAATTCTTTTCTAGCTCATACCTTATATTAATTAGGCTCTTATACTTTGGATTTTGCTTAGTTAAAGACGATAGAATTTTATTTTGATGGATCGCAACTTTTTTACTTGTATAATTTGCGTATTCTCTCATAACCATTATCGGTAGTAAACTCTCTGCAAATTCCTGCAATAAGTAAACAATTTGAAAATCAAGGGAGTGAAACATGGGCTCCTTTTTTATTTTACTATTACAAGTGACCTTTAAGGAATTATCAATAAAATGTGTGCTCCTATCATCCATAAATAAGTTCCAATAACCATCTTTAGAAATATCACTAAAGTAGCTATCCATCCCAACGGAACGCCAAAAGTTATTTACTTTCCCGTCATTCTTATGCTTTAAAGCACATGCTGATTGATTTAGTTTATATACTTCAATACTTGGTGGAATTAGCTTTGTAGTAGTGAAGAATAGATCGAAGTATTTGCTCACCTCTTTCATTGTTCTCCATTTTAGTTCTACAATGTAGTCTTCCAGTAATTGATTTTTAGTAATAGAAGCCGCTAATCTTCCTCCCCCCCAATATTTAAATAAATTCTTCAATGTGAGGTTGAATGTTAAATTTTCCCTTATGTTACCTTCGACAATCTTTTTGAATTCACTACAAAAATCTTTTGAGGGAGTAATGATGAATTGCAAAATAATTGAGGACGAAGATAAGTGTGTTCCATTTATATTCACTTTTTCTACAAATTGAGATATTTTCTCTTCTTCAAACTTAATATAACCAAAATTACTCCAGCGTCCCCCATGGATACTTTGCTTAACATTTATACAAAAATCATCTATCCTATCAATTTGACCAAATTCATACTGCATGCGGTGTTTATTTACTAACTTCTTAAGTCCTTTATTTAATTTATCAACATGCTCAATCGGGATATATTCAGCAACGTAAACTGACAGCAAGTCCAATTCAATATCTTGGGGTATTTCATTTGTTAGGTTTTTATCTCGTCTCCATGCTCGAATATTAATCCTTGCAGATTCCAAAACTTTGGGTATATGACTCAACTCAATTTTCCAGTTTTTATCCATAGGTATTTTCTCGATATACGGCACGGAAAATTCAGTAAATTTTTTATTGAATCTTTCTTTTAATGTTAGCCTATTACGACTGTGTGGATTCTTTATCTCTATTATAATTACCTCCATTATATATTTCAGGTTTATAGATTTTGGTGTTGAGTCCTATTTATTTCTATTGTCTTATACTCACACATTTTCTACAAGACTATTTAACCAAATAACAATTTATCAAAACGATACTAATCCAAACTATTCACTCCTTTGCTTGTTACTAATTACTAGGATTGAAGCAGAAATCCTGTTAAAAACCACACAAAAAAGCGTGAATTCTCGATCTAGAGAATTCATGCTTCCTATATGTGCTTCTATCAATAAAAATTATGGAGACGGTAGGAGTCGATCCCACGTCAAAAAGCACTGCTACTTCAGTCTACGCGTGTAGATTGACTACTTGCGTTTCGCGTTGCATTATGCCGTCAGTCAAGGCGTCTTGAGCGCTATCCTGATAATCTATTGCAACGGCCTCAGGAGGCGACCGTTAATGTATCCTACTAATAGGTGAGCCTAACAATGCCAGGCCGATTCAGCAACAATTAAGCTACGAATCCTAGGTTGCCGATTGCTTTGGAGTTATTATCAACTGCCGTTTCTGACGGAGTCGAGCCCTTCGACCAGCAACTCAAGTGCAGTAAAGGGTGTATCTTCATTTTGTCATTCAATCACTTAGCCTCCACTACATAAGAGGTGCAAGCGAAGAAATCCTGCTTTTTTTCAGTTGTTCTATTTGTAGATCTTGATTCCGTTCACTTGTCGGAACATGTGTATTCTCCGTATGATTGTGGTAAACTGAACATATACTAAAAGAGACCGGGTGCGCTAACACCCAGTCAATACAGCTGACATCCGCATGAAGTGCGGTCGGCCCATTAGCACGAGAGTTTTTACAAGAGTAACTGCCCTGCTTACTTGCCGGTTAGCGGAGGGTAGTTACTTTTTTCTTTTGGTGTATAGAGCAATCATCGCTACAATGGCTGATGCCGTTGCTACGAGGAACATTCCAAACTGGAACATCATATTCAATGCTTCGTATGTCACCATATAAACACCCCCTTTCGCAAGGGAGTGCCGACCTCCCATTCTATCACTAAACTATGGAAAGCGAACAGGAGTTTTAAATGCTCGCACAAAAAAAAGAAGCGCAAATCCTCCATATAGAGAATTTGCGCTTCTTGCTTTGCTGTTTTCCATAAAAACCAATAACCTAAATGAACATTCTCCACATTTAATATAAGGTGCATAATGTTTACAATTTGTGTTGCAAAAAAATATGATGCCTTTTTTAAAATACTCTTATATTAGACTCTTTATCTTCTTTTTCGGTATATTCACCGTTTTTCCAATCAGCATAAATATAATCTACCCACCCATTATCTTGATAACGTATACTTTCATTATACCATCTGCTTTCTTCCTCTATATAGTCTTCGAAAAGCATTTGCTCTTCACGTTGATTATGGTATTCGTCATCTATTCTTTCAATTGCCTCTAATTCATCCAAGCTAGATACATTAAAAGATCTCTTAAAAATCAAACCTATACCTTCTTCCGGTTTGCCATTTAATATTTCTCCCGTGAATTCTTTCACATTGAGATTATTGAAATCCTTTTTGAAAACTTTTCCATTCCAAGGTTTTTCGTTATTCAGTTCTCCATCGAATTCTAATCTTCCCTCACGGTATAACTTACCTCTGACTCTTTTAGAGCTATCATATTCACCTTCAAAAATAATTTTTCCTTTTTGATTATAAACTTTAGCATATCCATGCTTTTCGCCATTAACTATTTGTCCCCAATATGCAATATTTCCATTTGTATGTACATCAATACCCTTGCCTTCGAAGGGTTTTCCATCAATATAATATGCATCGATTAATGGCTCATTTAAAGGTTCGTAGATAAAATTTTTTAATAATCCTTTGTTAATTAATCGTTTGTCTGAGGTTTTTTGATACTCTATTTTATAGAGTGGGTTAACTCCAAAATAACCTGTATATTGACCTGTAGTAAAATCCCCTTGAATTATAAAGCCTCTTAACCTTTCGTAACCATCTGAGTTATATAGTATACCTTCTCCATTATACAAATCTCCTGATATGATTTTATAATGATTAGCAGATAAGATTTTCACTCCATTCTTGTCTACGGATAATTCCGTTTTATTAAAGGTTAATTTGTAGATCTTATGCATTAATATATATTTTTCAACAGTCAGAAATTCTTCTATATCATGTTCCTGCAAATTTCCCACCAAAGACATCGGGATAAAATCTAAAAATAACTCTCTACTAGTTTTTTTTATGTATCCAATAAGTCTCTCATCTTCTAAATCTAAATACTTTTGAATAGTATACAGTGAGTTATATAAGCTATACAAATCTTGGATGTCTTTGTTACTCAAATCAGTCCTTAATGATGCAACATTTTCAATCCAATTATTATCAAAAAACGCCTGATCTATTACTAAGTGATCTTTTTTCAGAATATGCTTTATATATAAATCTCTAATTATCGAAAAACCTCGTTGTAAATCGTAGTAAACTATCAAAGCTTTTGATCGTTTATTTTCAACTTCTCGGGTTTGCTCTATACGCATTAAGTCTTTAGATATCTGTAAACTTTTTTTTCGTCAGTTCCTTATTTTCATTATTACTTGTAACCTCAAAATCCTTTAATTCTTCAGAAATACTCAAGCTTCTATCGTTTATTTTCCAGACCATATAACTAAAAATAGCAGTTACTACAATGGAATATATTGATAATACCCATGTAACTATATAAGAAAGAGAGGCCATTGAAGGTGCTGTTCTAGATGGTTGGCCTTGCAATGCTAGCATCCTATTAAAAGCTTCTACTAAATTCCCAAATATCAAATATGCAAAAATACAGGCTAGTATTACTCCAATAATTAAGCATGTAGCTATAAGTCGTAAGGGATTAATTTTTATACCATTTTTTTCATTTTCTTGCATAATTTATCTCCTACTACAATTAGAATTAGGCATCAGGTTCTATGACAATATAGAACCTGATACCTTTTAGATTAATACTTAGTTCTATTGTAAGTTAAACTTATTTGACCTTCAACATATTGGAAGAACTTATTACAACCATAGCAGCTTGTATTCAGCAATGAGCATAATGAGTATTTGCAGCCTACGAAAACCAGCAAATGGATTTTACATGTGCAGAAGAAATATAGCATCGGTACAATAACTACGCAGGGTTTACGCCAGACCCATTGTTCGATGTTATTTGAAGCGGGAGCTACTTTGAAAGAAGTGCAAGATCATTTAGGACATAGTGACGTTCAGACGACAATGAACATCTATGCCCATGTTACGAAGAAGGCAATAGAAGAAGCTATATTGAAGTTTGCCAACTACATTGAGATGTAGATAAATAACTATGCTCTGACTACGTATTTGACTATGTTCGATTGATACTATATGAAATCAGATGAAACAAGGTAAAAGAAAAAACCCTTGAATATCAAGGGTTTTGACACTGTTAAAACTCCATATTAAACTATGGAAACGGCGGGAGTCGAACCCGCGTCCAGAGGCTCCAACACTTCAGCGTCTACGCGTGTAGATTGACTACTTGTGGTTCGCGTAGCATTATGCCGTCAATCAAGGCGTCTTGTACGCTATCCTGTTAGTCTCTTGTAACGGCCCAGGAGGCGACCGTTACCGTATCCCACTAAGAGTGAGCCTTGCAATGCCACGTGGGCGATGGAATCATAAGGCAGATTCAGTTAGCTTTTAAGCTGCGAATGCTCGTTTTTCATGAGATTGCGTTAGCCAACTGTTAGCATTTTACCTATTGACACCCCAATCATTCCTCGCCATAATAGTAAACAATATATTTGAACGTTAATAAAGAATCAGTAAGTAGTCCCTGCTATAAAAGAGAGTGGAATTTATGAGCTGAAAGATTCCACAATAGAAAGCCTACCGAACCTACCTTTAGAGTCCCATGCCAAAACATGGGCGCGGAACATGCGTTATTGTTAAAGTGGAATGTGCACACTTTTGTGCGCCATTCAAGTAATGGTGGTACCGCGGAAGCAAGCCCTTTCGTCCTTATATTTTTAGGATGAATGGGCTTTATTTGTGTTGATGTAGATGTATTTTCAACAAGATTATTCTTATTGATAGCTTTTCAGAAAAAATTGTAGAGGTGATCTTAAATGCGTAAACAACGTATCGTTGTCAAAATAGGAAGTAGTTCCCTTACAAATGAAAAAGGGGAAATTGATCAAGAAAAACTTGGCAATCATGTAGATGCACTGGCTATGCTTCGAAAAGCAAATCATGAAGTCATCCTTGTAACTTCCGGTGCTGTTGCTGCAGGATTCCGCGGACTAGGTTATTCATCAAGACCAGTAAC
The DNA here is from genome assembly GCF_943736995.1 of Sporosarcina sp. Marseille-Q4943. Taxonomy (GTDB): domain Bacteria; phylum Bacillota; class Bacilli; order Bacillales_A; family Planococcaceae; genus Sporosarcina. Next base: position 875,626 of record NZ_OX031157.1, read on the forward strand.
CTTAAAAGGCAGGCAAGCGGCAGCAGCTATCGGTCAAAGTTTATTAATCCAATCTTATATAGAGAAATTTGGTGCTTATGATATAACCCCAGCTATGCTTTTGTTAACAAGAGATGATTTCTCTAATCGTGAGCGCTACCGTAATGCTTACGCTACGATAACAGAACTGTTAGATAGGGGCATTTTACCAATCATTAATGAAAATGACACTGTATCGATTGCAGAATTGACATTTGGTGATAACGATATGCTATCTGCCTTGGTTAGTGGCTTTATTCATGCCGACCAACTAATTATTCTAACAGATATTAATGGAATCTATAGCGGTAATCCCCGAACAAACCCTACAGCATTCAAGTATGATTTTTTACAGGAAATATCAAATGAAATGATTCAAGCTGCAGATTCAGGCGGGTCCAAAGTTGGAACAGGTGGCATGAAATCGAAGATAATGGCGGCTAAGACCGCAACGTCACTGGGAATCCCTGTTTTCATCGGTCATGGTAAAGGGACGGATAAACTGATGCAAGTTTTGAAAGGAAACGGTGATGGAACTTATATCGCTAGTCATTCCAAGTCCCCTATTAACACAAGGAAACAATGGATTGCGCTCCACTCGGAATCAGCAGGGAAGATTTATGTTGATCAAGGAGCCGAGGAAGCCATATCACAGAGAGGAAGTAGTTTGCTCTCAGCTGGAGTCATTAAAATTAGTGGTACTTTTGAAAAGGGAGATGTTGTCCAGGTCTATGGTATCCATGATTTACTTGGTAAGGGAGAAGTAAGCTGTTCTTCTGTTGAATTACAGAAGGAAATTGAGAGTTACTTGGATAGAGACAGGGACATATTTACCCCTTCCATCGAAGTAATCCATCGCGATGGTTGGGTAAGTATACAAAAAATGGGGGAGGTTTTATCATGAGTGAAGTGGTTCAAAAAGGAAAGGCTGCAAAAAAAGCAAGTTATCTCATGTCAGGTGTGACAACGATAGAAAAAAATGATGCATTAGCATTGATCGCAGAACAACTAATTTTAGATAAAGATATCATTTTTCGTGAAAATGGAAAGGATCTTATAGCTGGTAAAGACAAAGGGCTTTCGGAATCTGTATTAGATCGGATTATGCTCAATCAAGAACGCCTAAAAGGTATTGCTGCTGCCATACAGCAAATCATCGAACTCGATGACCCAATTGGCAAAACTCTAGCATCGATCACGAACGATAATGGCTTGATCATCGAGGAAACGCGTGTACCAATTGGCGTTGTAGCGATGATTTATGAAGCACGACCAAATGTAACAGTCGATGCAGCTACACTCACGCTGAAAACTGGAAATGCGGTGATCTTAAGGGGAAGTTCTTCAGCTAAACATTCCAATATGGCGTTAGTGAGCACAATTCACCGTGCATTGGAAAAGAGCACACTCCCAACTGATGCTGTGCAATTAATCGAGGATACTAGTCGAGAAACAGCTAGCGAGTTATTCCGGCTAAATGAATATTTGGATGTATTAATACCACGAGGTGGAAAGAACTTAATTGATACAGTTGTGCGAGAAGCTTCTGTTCCAGTAATTGAAACTGGTGCTGGTAACTGTCACGTATTTATTGATCAAACAGCAAAACAAGCGATGGCAGAACAAATTGTTTTAAACGCAAAACTCCAGCGGCCATCCGTTTGTAATGCAATTGAATCTCTTTTAATTGATAAAACATGGTTTGCAAACTACGGCGAAGAGCTTTTAAAGAAATTAGATGCAAATGGTGTTGAAATCTATGCCGACGAGATCGTTCGTAAAGCTTTCCCAGCAGCGAACGAAGCGACAGAAGAAGCCTGGGGTACGGAATACCTTGGACACGCCATTAGTGTGAAGTTGGTGGATACTGTAGAACAGGCAATCGAGCATATTAATCAATACGGAACGAAGCATTCCGAATCGATTATTACGGAAAATGATGCACATGCTAACATGTTCTTGCAGCATGTTGATGCAGCAGCTGTTTATCATAATGCATCAACTCGCTTTACCGATGGCTTTGAATTTGGGTTTGGAGCAGAAATCGGAATCAGTACACAAAAATTACATGCTAGAGGTCCAATGGGGCTAAAAGCATTGACTTCTACTAAATTTCAAATTAAGGGGAATGGACAAGTTAGAAATTAAAGAAGAAGCTTATAGTAAGGTCGATGAGTTACTGGAGGACTCCCTCCATTTTTTATTTGGATCGTATTTGTCAAGCCCAGGCAAAAAAAATCGGAAATCTCAATCCCTTTTTAGACCTCTTTGCAATTGATGTCTAGTTTATGATAATATAATTTTTAAAATCAATTTTTCACAAACAAGGAGTGCTTTCCATTGAAGATCGAACCTTCGTTAAAAATGTCCATTTTTGAACCCGCTATTTTTGCAGACTTGAAAGCAGCAGCCGCGGCGAAAAAAGCGACTGGCGCTGAACTGATCGATTTGAGTCTTGGGAGCCCGGATCTTCCGCCGGACGAAAAAGTGAGACGTGTACTATCGGAACAAAGCGCTCAAGCAAATACATACGGCTATACACTCGGCGGCACAAAACGGTTCCATGAAGCTGTCGCGAATTATTATAAAAGACGCTCCGGCATCACGCTAGATCCGGTCACGGAAGTCCTTCAAACAATGGGATCTCAGGAAGGACTCGTTCATCTTCCGTTAGCCTTTTGCAATGAAGGGGATATCGTGCTGACAACGAATCCCGCCTATGTCGCGTACGAAGCGGGCATCAAGCTGGCGGGTGCGGTTCCGTACGAAATGCCATTGCGTGCAGAAAACGGCTTCTTGCCCAATTTGGATGAAATTCCAGAAGACGTTGCGCAACGAGCAAAGATGATCATTTTGAACTTGCCGGGAAATCCGGTTCCAGCGTTGCCAGACGCACAGTTTTTTGACAAAGTCGTTGCGTTTGCCAAGAAATACAATATCCTTGTTCTCCATGACGCGGCGTATTCGGAGTATTATTTCACTGGAGATTCTCCGACTAGTTTTCTATCGACGCCAGGGGCAATGGACGTCGGAGTAGAAATCAATTCTTTATCCAAAAGTTTCAGTCTTGCCGGCGCACGCATTGCTTATTTAGTCGGTAACGCCGAGATTATTCGTATCTTTAAAGAGTTGAAATCGAATTTGGATTACGGGACGTTTGGACCGATACAAGAAGCGGCTGTAACAGCGCTCGATCATGCGGAAGAAATTACGGATCGCCTGCGAAAAGTTTTTTCGGAACGTCATCATGTGTTAATGAATGGCTTAGCCGAGATTGGTTGGACTGTAACCCCTTCAAACGGCGGCATGTTCGTTTGGGCGAAATATCCGTTTGACATGGATGACAAGGAATTTGTCTTCAAAGCAATCGATCAATGCGGTGTCGTCATGGTGCCAGGGAGTATCTTCGGTTCTGAAGGTACAGGCTATGTCCGATTGGCACTCATCCAAAAGGCGGAAGCACTTCAAATAGCAGTTGAGCAATTAAGCAAACTAGAAGTTATTGCAGAAGCTAAATAACGAATGTAAAAAAGGTTAGAAAGGACATGTACTTCTGTTCCTTTTCTAACCTTTTCTGCTTGAAGAGCGACGCATGAACGACCAATACTATTAAATTTAAGTACCAATTTAAGTACTAGGCACCTAAAAAATTTCACAAAGCTTGATTTCATCGATGTTTCGGCTCTGTTTTTCACTATGGATTGACTTTGTTTTGACTATATTTCGTTGAAATCCAATAATATCGTATGACATGAAAAAACGCCATAAACCTTGATGTGATAAGGTTTATGGCGTTCAATGAAACTCCATGAAATTAAACTATGGAGACGGTGGGAGTCGAACCCACGTCCAAAGGCTCTGCTACTTCAGCGTCTACGCGTGTAGATTGACTACTTGCGGTTCGCGCTGCATTATGCCGTCAATCAAGGCGTCTTGAGCGCTATCCTGATTGTCTCTTGCAACGGCCTCAGGAGGCGACCGTTACCGTATCCCACTAATAGGTGAGCCTAACAATGCCACATGGGCGATGGAACTGCTAGGCAGATTCATCAGCTAATTAAGCTGCGAATGCTAGGTTATTGTTTGTTTTGCCAGTTATTATTAACTGTCGTTTCTGACGGAGACGATCCCTCCGACGCGCAGCTCAAGCCCAGACCACCCCTGTCGAATCCGTAACGTCCCCGTTATAAAAGGTTGTTACACCTTTAAAGGGATGTCAGGAATGCCTGTTGAAAGGCTTCTGAACTATATCACTACTAATACTATACAACATTTTGACGTAAAAATCAATACTGCTGTTTCGCCTTGAACGCGCGTTCCATCTCACGTTTCGCTTCCTTCTTCTTCAGATCGTCGCGTTTATCGTAGAGCTTCTTCCCTTTACCGACGCCGATCAATACTTTTGCGAAGCCGTCTTTCAAGTACATTTTCAATGGCACGATTGAATAGCCTTCTTGTTTCACTTGCCCAACGAGTGACGCGATCTGCTTTTTATGAAGCAGCAGTTTCCTTGAACGCAATGGGTCGTGGTTGAATTGATTTCCCTGTTCGTATGGACTGATATGCATGTTGGAAATCCATGCTTCATTGTTCCGGATAAGGACGAACGCATCGCGCAATTGCACTTTGCCATTACGGATCGATTTGATTTCCGTTCCTTGCAGCACAATCCCTGCTTCAATCGTTTCTTCAATCGCAAAGTCATGGTTTGCTTTTTTATTGATGGCCAGTACTTTCCCTTGACCTTTAGCCATAATGGTATCCCCCCACATTTAAATGCCACGGCATTCGCCTAAACGAATGCCGCCACGTTTATTTTCTCTTTCTTGGAGCCTGTTTCTTCTTCTTTTTCGCTACACCTTCATAAAACTTCTTTTTCTGGCTTGGTGCACCTTTTTTCTTCTCACCTTTAGGCTTATCGGAATCTCCCCGGCGTCCGCCGCCACTTGATGACTTCTTCGCATGGATGACTTTCGGCGTTTCCTTCCGTTTCCGGTGGAACGACTGCTTCATCCCTGCAATTTCAAAGTCAATCGCCGATTCCTCAGGTTTGACGGAAACGACGCGGATCGTCACTTCATCGCCAATCCTGAACTGCTTCCCTGTATGCTCGCCGATCATCATCATTTGACGGTCGTCGAAACGATAATAATCATCCGTCATATAGCTGACGTGGACGAGCCCTTCAACCGTGTTTTCCAGCTCCACGAACATGCCGAAGTTCGTCACTGACGAAATGACACCATCGAACTCCTCGCCGATCTTGTCGAGCATAAACTGCGCCTTCTTCAATGCGTCCGTATCACGTTCCGCATCAACCGCCCGTCGTTCGCGCTCGGACGTGTGCTGCGCAATTTCAGACATGTTGGCGTTCCAATGCGCAATCGTCTCCGAAGATACATCTTTATTGATCAAATACGTCCGGATAAGCCTATGGACGATCAAGTCAGGATAACGTCTGATCGGCGACGTGAAATGCGTATAGAAATCAGCTGACAAACCGAAGTGGCCGAGACTTTCTTCGAAATACTTCGCCTGTTGCATGGAACGGAGGAGCATTGTCGAAATGACGGTCTCTTCCGGCATGCCTTCGATTGACTCGACGATTTCCTGCAAGGCGCGAGGATGCACTTTATTCCCCGTCCCTTTCACGACGATACCGAAGTTTGTCAGAAACTCAAAGAAACGTTGGAGCTTTTCCGCTTTCGGGTCTTCGTGGATCCGATAGAGGAACGGCACTTGTAGCCAGTGGAAGTGCTCTGCAACCGTTTCGTTCGCAGCCAACATGAACTCCTCGATGAGGCGTTCCGCCGCTGTACGGTCCCGCAACACGATATCAGTCGGCCATCCTTGTTCGTCGACAATGACTTTTGATTCCTTGAAATCGAAGTCGATGGCACCGCGGTCGATTCGTTTTTGCCTCAAGATGGAAGCGAGCTCCGCCATATCATTCAGCATTGGAACGATATGCTCGTATTTTTTCATGAGCTCTTCATCTTTTTCCTCGATGATTTTATAGACGTCCGTATACGTCATTCGTTCCTTTGATTGTATTACGCTCTCAAAAATTTCATGATCGATAACTTTCCCGTTGCCATCGATTGTCATCTCACATGACATCGTCAGACGATCAACGTGAGGATTCAAGGAACAAATGCCGTTCGACAGCTTATGAGGAAGCATCGGAATCACTCGGTCCGTCAAATAGACGCTCGTCGCGCGGTCATACGCCTCATCATCGAGCGGCGTATTCTCCCGCACATAATAACTGACATCCGCGATATGGACGGATAATGTATATGTTCCGTTATCATTCTTGACGAGCGAAATGGCATCATCCAAGTCCTTTGCATCGGCTCCGTCGATTGTAATGACGAGGTCTTCCCTCAAGTCACGGCGTTTGAATAGATCCTTCTCCTGCACTTCGTCCGGTGTCTTATTCGCCTGGTCCATCACTTCTTGTGGGAACTCGACTTCAATTCCGTGCTTATGGATGATTGAAAGAATGTCGACCCCTGGATCATTTTTATGTCCGAGGATTTGCACGACCATGCCAGTTGCCGATTTTAGTTCGCTCGGCCATTCCGTAATTTCTACGACGACTTTATGTCCTTCGACAGCGTCAAGCGAATGTCCTTTTCCAATGAAAATATCCATTGGCAGTTTCTTATCGTCAGGAATGACAAAACCGAAGCCGCGATTATCTTGGTATGTTCCGACAACCTTCGTCGTTTTCCGTTCAGCGATTCGAATGATCGCACCTTCGCGACGGTCGCCGTAATCTCCTTTTGAAACACGTACGAGTACGATATCCCCGTTCATCGCGCCGTTCACTTCAGGAGGCGGAATGAATATATCGTCCATTCCATCCGTTTCCGGTGTGACGAATCCGAATCCTTTCGCATGCCCGATGAATTTACCTCTTACTAGGTTCATGCGCTCCGGGACGCCGTAACGGTTTGTGCGGGAGCGGACAATTTCACCTTTTTGTTCCAGCTGCACGAGCATCTTTACAAGCTCCTTGAATTCCGCAGCTCCTTCAATACCTAATGACTCCTGGATTTCCTGAACCGTCAATGGTTTATACGATTCCTCTTTCATGAAAGACAACAGTCTTGTTTTTAACTCTTCGTCAATAAAATCCAATTACCATCCCTCCATTCATAACTATCGTCAACTAATTCCATTTTCACACGTTCCAGTCAAGTGATTCAAGAAATTGAAATACATCTTCATGAAGCTGTTCTTTTTCCGGACCGAGCGTAATGACATGACCGGATTTTTCGAACCACTCGATTTGCTTCTTTTCGGACGCTGCATTGTCATAAATGACCGTTGCGGAATCCGGATCGATCACTTCGTCATTCCGTGATTGGATGACGAGGAGCGGTGCTTCGATTTCCGGAAGCTGTCCTCTTACATCGTCGACAAGCTTCGTTAAGTCGGCAAGCGACGGCATCGTTTTATCGCGGAGCACACTTACTTCTTCTTCGATTTCAGCTTTCGTTTTTCCTTCATACCTTTTATAGTCGGAGGCATACTTCAAAACGCCTTCATACAATTTGTCCGGAGTTTTCATCGACATTGGGGAGCACATAGTTACAATACCCTTCACTGGCATTTTAACCCCTAATTTCAATGAAAATACGCCGCCTAAAGATAATCCGCCGACTGCGATTTCTTCGTATCCGGCTTGTTTTAATTGATTGTATCCTGCAACGACGTCTTCCCACCATTCGTCCGGACCTGTTTCGATCAGTTGTTCCGGCGGGACACCATGTCCTTTGTAGTGCGGCGCGAGTGATGTATAGCCTTTCTTCTCTAAAAATCGGCCGAGCATCCTGACGTCCGCGGATGTTCCGGTGAAGCCGTGCAGCAGCAATACAGCCCGTTTGCCGCTTTCAAAAAAGAATGGCTTCGGTTGTGCAATTCTCAAATCCTTCACCCTTCCAATAGTAAAAAAGTGATTTCCGCTACAGGCGGACGCTTTCCTGCTCCCAACTCTTCGCTTTTGGTCGCAAAAGCCGTTCTTCGTTACGGCTTTCGCTGGAGTCGCCGCCTTTCGCTCCCATCCTATCATTACATCAATTAATGTAGAATTAAATAAAAATATCCTTATGTATACTATCATTCCCTCTTCGTAGCGGAAAAAAACGCCCGACCATACGGGTGGCCAGGCGTTTGTCAGTTATGCGATTATATAATTCCGATTAAATCTTCACGATGGCGATCGCCAAAATGAAAAATAAAATTGAAAGTACAATTGTCACTCTTTGAAGCACCAAGTCTAATCCTCGTGCTTTCTGTTTCCCAAAAAGTTGTTCGGCACCACCGGAGATGGCTCCAGACAGACCTGCACTTTTTCCGGATTGCAATAATACAACAACAATCAACGCCAATGAAACGATTAATAGCAACGTCATTAACAAAGCATGCACTTTGTTCCACCTCCTGAGTAGAGCATCTCAACATTTATATTCTATCAAACATTTTTCACTGTTACAACAAGTTTCGAGTCAAAAGCAATCAGCCGGCTTTGGCCGGCTGATTCAAAATGATTATTTTTTAAGGTTATAGAACGTTTTTGTTCCAAGGTAGACTGCTGTTTCATCCAATTGGTCCTCGATGCGAAGCAATTGGTTGTATTTCGCGACGCGGTCTGTGCGTGAAGGGGCACCTGTCTTAATTTGGCCCGCATTTGTCGCCACAGCGATGTCTGCGATTGTCGTATCTTCGGATTCACCGGAACGGTGGGAGATGACTGCAGTGTAGCCTGCGCGTTTCGCCATTTCGATCGCATCGAATGTTTCCGTCAATGTGCCGATTTGGTTCACTTTGATAAGGATCGAGTTGCCGACACCCTCTTCAATGCCGCGCTCCAATTTTTCTGTGTTCGTAACGAATAGATCGTCACCGACCAATTGGACTTTCGAGCCAAGTCGCTCTGTCAACAGTTTGTGTCCAGCCCAGTCGTTTTCATCAAGGCCGTCTTCGATCGAAACAATCGGATATTTTGAGCAAAGCTCTTCATACCAAGCAACCATTTCTTCGGACGTCTTCGTAATCCCTTCTCCCGCTAGACGGTAATGATTAGCTTTGCTGTCGTAAAACTCGGAAGCTGCGACGTCCATTGCGAGCAATACTTCTTCGCCGGGTTTGTATCCTGCTTTTTCGATTGCTTCCATAATTGTCGATAGCGCTTCTTCGTTGGATGCTAAGTTCGGTGCGAAACCGCCTTCGTCCCCAACAGAAGTGTTTAGGCCTTTCGATTTCAAGACGTCTCTCAGGCTATGGAAGATTTCAGTTCCCATGCGAAGACCGTGACGGAATGATTCCGCGCCTACCGGCATGACCATGAATTCCTGGATATCGACGTTGTTATCCGCATGTTCTCCACCGTTCAAAATGTTCATCATCGGAACAGGCAGTTGCTTCGCGTTTACGCCGCCAAGGTATTGGTAGAGCGGAAGGTCCAAGTAATCCGCTGCAGCGTGTGCAACTGCCATGGAAACGCCGAGAATCGCGTTTGCGCCAAGTTTGCCTTTATTCTTTGTGCCATCCAGTTCAAGCAGCGCATTGTCGACGACAACTTGATCTAACACTGAGTAATTGTCCACGATTTCATCCGCAATGATTTCATTGACATGATCAACCGCTTTTAAAACACCTTTTCCAAGATAACGGGATGCGTCTCCGTCGCGCAATTCGACTGCCTCGTATTCACCTGTGGAAGCGCCTGAAGGAACGATGGCGCGGCCGAACGCTCCGCTTTCTGTAAACACTTCAACTTCAACAGTCGGGTTACCGCGTGAATCAAGAACTTCTCTTGCTTGGATATGAGTAATGATTGGCATTTCAATCTCTCCCTTTATTAGAATAATGGTGTTCCGGACATTTCTTCCGGCTGTTCGACTTCCAATAATTTTAGCATTGTCGGAGCAAGGTCCGATAGTATACCGCCTTCCCGCAACTCGATATCAGGTTTTGTAATGATGACCGGGACAGGGTTTGTCGTATGTGCGGTCATCGGCTTTCCTTCCATCGTCACGACTTCGTCTGAATTCCCGTGGTCCGCAGTGACGATTGCCGTCCCGCCTTTTAGCATAAGGGCGTCAATGATCCTTCCGAGGCATGCATCGACCGTTTCGATCGCTTTGATTGTTGGTTCAAGCATCCCACTATGTCCGACCATGTCAGGGTTTGCAAAATTAAGGATGATGGCGTCCTGCGTTTCAGCATCAATCTCTTTCAACAACGCTTCCGTCACTTCAACGGCACTCATTTCAGGTTTCAAATCATATGTTGCGACTTTCGGACTTGCGATCAGAATCCGTTTCTCGCCTTCGAACTCATCTTCCTTGCCGCCACTCATGAAAAACGTCACATGTGGGTATTTCTCTGTTTCGGCAATTCGCAGCTGACGGAGTCCGTTTTTCGAAAGCACTTCGCCGAGCGTGTTCTCCAAGTTTTCATTTCCGAAAACAACGTCTGCCCGAACTTCATCACTATAATGCGTAAATGATACGAACTTCAAGTTTTCGAACGTTTCCGGTCCGGTATGGAAGCCGTCGAACGCGGGATCCGTAAATGCTTTCGACAATTGAATCGCGCGATCAGGACGGAAATTGAAGAACACGACTGCGTCTCCATCTTTCACTGTTGCGACCGGCTTGCCTTCCTCCTCTATGATGAACGGTTCCACGAACTCATCATGGATACCTTCTTCATACGAAGAGAGGATGCCTTGTGCAGCATTTTTGAATGTTGCCCCCGTACCGTCGACAATCGCTCGGTATGCGCGTTCCACCCGGTCCCATCTTTTATCCCGGTCCATTGCGTAGAAACGCCCGGAAACCGTGGCAATTTTACCGACTTCAAGTCCTTCCATCACCTTTTCGGTCTGCTCGATATAACCTGGAGCAGTCTGTGGACCGACGTCCCTTCCGTCAAGGAATGCATGAATATAAACTTTCTTAATTCCATGCATTTTGGCGAGGCGTAGGAGGGCGAATAAATGCTCGTAATGGCTATGTACACCGCCATCTGATAGGAGCCCCATCAGATGGAGTGAAGAATCTTGCTGCTTTACGTGTTCAATCGCTCCTAGCAACGCCGGGCTCGTCATGAAGTCCCCGTCCTTAATGGACTTATTGATACGGGTCAAGCTTTGATAGACGATCCGGCCTGCACCGATGTTCAAGTGGCCGACTTCCGAATTCCCCATCTGCCCTTCTGGAAGGCCGACAGCTTCTCCGCAAGCGGTTAACGTCGAATGCGGATATTCGTTCCAGAGAATATCGAAATTCGGTGTGCTCGCTTGTGCGACCGCATTGCCGAACCGTTCCTCCCGCAATCCGAAGCCATCCAAGATGATTAATGCGACCGGCGCTTTATTCATTAGCCGCAACTCCGATCATTTCTAGGAATGAATCCGGCTCAAGGCTCGCTCCCCCGACAAGTGCGCCATCGATATGTTCCATTGAAAGCAACTCGCCAATATTGCTAGGTTTCACGCTGCCGCCATACTGGATGCGAAGAGCAGAAGCTGTCTCGTCATCATAGAGCTTGCCGATTTCAGCACGGATTTCCCCGCATACTTCATTCGCATCTTGAGCAGTCGCAGTTTTGCCTGTTCCAATTGCCCAAATCGGCTCGTAAGCGATAATCGCTTCTTTTGCCTGCTCTGCGTTGACTCCTTCAAACGCTTTTTGCACTTGGACTGCAACCGTCTCGACTGTCTTCCCTGCTTCCCGCTCCTCTAGGCTTTCTCCGACACAGACAATCGGCGTCAGTCCTTTCGAGAACGCTGCCAACACTTTACGATTTACCGCTTCGTCCGTTTCATTGAAATATTGACGACGTTCGGAATGGCCGAGAATGACGTATGGCACATTCAAGTCCGCTAACATCTTCGGACTGACTTCCCCTGTGAATGCGCCTTCGTCGACGTCATGCATCGTTTGAGCTCCGACTCTGAGTGGAGTGCCTTCCGTCAATTTCACAAGCTCAGACAAATAAAGAGAGGGCGGACAAATGACCGCGTCGATCTTGTCCGTTTCCGGCAAGCGGTCCTTCACTTCTGTTACAAAGTTTTTTGCTTCGTCCATCGTTTTATACATTTTCCAGTTACCTGCAATGATTCGTTTTCGCATTTTTCTTCCTCCGTCACTTATCATTCAGCGCCGTTACGCCTGGCAATTCTTTTCCTTCCATGAACTCCAAGGACGCACCTCCGCCTGTTGACACATGATCCATTTTATCAGCAACGTCGAACTTTTCGACAGCCGCGGCAGAATCCCCACCGCCGATAACTGTGTATGCTTCCGTTTCAGCCATCGCAAGTGCTACTTTCTTCGTACCTTCTGCAAACGGTTCCATTTCGAAAACACCCATCGGCCCATTCCAAATGATAAGCTTGGAATTTCGAATGACATCCGCATACATTTCAGCCGTTTCCGGTCCGATATCGAGTCCCATCCAGCCTTCCGGGATTTCATCGATTTTAACCGTTTTCACGTTTGCATTTTCAGAAAACGCATCCGCCACTACCGCATCGACCGGCAAATGGAGTTTGACGTTTTTCTCTTTCGCTTTTTGAATGAATGATTGAGCAAGCTCAATTTTATCTTCTTCGACTAGAGAGTTGCCTGTTTCATATCCTTCCGCTCTCGTGAACGTATAGGAAAGGCCGCCTCCGATCAATAAATGATCCACATTGTCCAACAGATTGTCGATGACACCAATCTTATCCTTCACTTTCGCGCCGCCGATAATGGCTGTGAACGGACGCTCCGGATTAGACAACGCCTTCCCGAGCACTTCCAATTCCTTTTCAAGTAAAAATCCGCTTACTGCCGGTATGTATTGGGCAATTCCTGCAGTGGAAGCGTGTGCACGATGAGCTGCACCGAATGCATCATTGACGAAGACATCTGCAAGTTCCGCGAACTTTTTCGCCAGTTCCGGATCATTCTTTTCCTCCCCGGCGTGGAATCTGACGTTTTCCAGAAGAATAATGTCGCCTGCATTCATTTCGGCAACCGCTCGTTCCACTTCTTCTCCAAAGGAAGTATCAAGCTTCTTCACGCTTTTCCCGAGGAGCTCCGCTAATCTTTCCCCAGCCGCTGTGAGTCTCATGTCCTCGTTCACTTCACCTTTCGGCCTCCCGAGATGACTTGCAAGAATCACTTTCGCTCCTTTGTCCGCCATGAATTCAATCGTCGGAATGGCAGCACGGATTCTCGTATCATCCGCAACTTCACCGTTTTCCATCGGTACATTGAAATCGACACGGCAAAATACACGCTTTCCGTCCAGTTCAATATCTTTGATCGTTTGTTTGGCTATCACGTAAACCGCACCCTTCCAAGAAAGTTAAGCGCCAGAAACGGCGAGGAATATAAAAAAAAGGAACGGGCTTTCCGTTCCTCCTACCCAATTATCTATTATAATGGGTCGCCATAAGAATGGCTATGTTTTATACACAGTGTGCTTAGATGCCTTTTTTATTCATGTAAAGAGCCAAATCGATACAGCGTGCGGAATAGCCCGTTTCATTGTCATACCAAGCGATGACTTTCACCATATTGTCACCCAATACCATTGTCGAAAGGCCGTCGACTGTCGAAGATGCTGTGTTTCCGTTGTAATCCGTTGACACGAGTGGAATTTCATTATAGTAGAGAATGCCTTTCAATTCGTTTTCAGAAGCCTTTCTCAAAGCGGCATTCACATCTTCCACTGTCACGTCCGTTGACAGCTCTGCGACGAAGTCGACGAGTGATACGTTCGGTGTCGGAACACGTACTGCCATGCCGTCTAACTTCCCTTTCAACTCTGGGATTACTTTCGTCACAGCGGAAGCAGCGCCTGTCGTTGTAGGGATCATCGACTCAGCTGCTGCACGGGCACGTCGATAGTCGGAATGCGGCAAATCCAAAATCCGTTGGTCATTCGTGTAGGAATGGACGGTCGTCATCATGCCCTTGTTAATACCGAATTGATCCTGTAACACTTTGACGACAGGCGCAAGACAGTTTGTCGTACAAGATGCATTGGAAACGACTTTGTCATTTGCAGGATCATACGAATCTTCATTCACACCCATGACGAGTGTTTTCATATCCCCTTTAGCCGGTGCTGACAAGATCACTCTTTTCGCACCCGCTTCGATATGTTTCATGAGCGCTTTTTCGTCTCTGAAGACGCCTGTTGATTCGATGACGACATCGATATCCAATTTGTCCCAAGGCAATTGGGAAGGGTCTTTTTCAGCGTACACTTTAATCTTCTTACCATCGACAACGAGATGATCTTCTTCTGAACCAACTTCAGCGTCAAAAATTCCGTGCACCGAATCGTATTTCAGAAGATGAGCAAGCATCTGCGCATCCGTTAAATCATTTACTGCAACGATTTCGATGTCATCATGCTTTTGCGCTTCCCTGAAAACCACCCTACCAATACGTCCAAATCCGTTAATCGCCATTTTAATTGTCATTTCCGTTACCTCCTATGATTCAATTCAAGTATTTACATAATTACCGAAGTTAATCTTCCATTTTCGCAAGCATCGCATGCGCAGCACCTTCATCCGTGACAAGGATCGTTTGGCGCGGGGCACTAGCCATATAGGACATGATTGCATCCGCCTTACTTTTCCCGCCTGCAACAGCGATGATGAGCCGCACTTTCTGCAACTGCTCCGTCTGGATGCCGACTGTCCTAATCCGATGGACGACGTTTCCTTTTGCGTCAAAATAATAGCCGAATGCTTCACCTTTCGCGCCTTGCTCCCGCAGATGAACACATTCATCCTCGGGCGTATCCCGCAAGTCCGCCATATGATGCGCATCTCCAATTCCATGGAGGACGCAATCCGTCTTCTCGTAAAGCTCCATCATACGGATAGCGGTCGGCTCACGCTTGAAGATTTGATGCGCTTCCTCGCTAAGCGATTCGGGGTAATAAAACGTGCTATACGTCCCTCCGCTAGCTTCTGCGAATGAGGCGGCAATGACATTCGCCTGCAGTCCGATATCGTCTCCGACCCCACCCCTAGCTGCAATGAAGTGCAAATGATTGGCATCTTCGATGGAATGGATGTGCTGCGGAATGGCCGCGACCGTGCTACCGCCTGTGACGGCAATGATCTTACCGTCCCCTATCCGGCCCATGAATTCTGAGGCAGCTTCTTTTCCCATCAGACTTTTCACTGCTGGATTTTCATCACAATCTCCCGGGACAATTTTCACGTATTGAATTCCTAATAAGGAGCCCAATTTCCTTGCGACCAATCCTTGCCCTGTCCATTCGTCGATCGTCGGTCCGAGTGAGTCGAGGACTGCTGCACCTTCAGTCGTAATGGTCGCGCCTTCCTTCGCAACGCGGATAAGCCCTTCCGTTCGCATTGTTTCCAACAAGTTCCGACATTCCCGTTCTGATATATCCGCCATCTGGCCAAGCGGTCTTCTTCCGATCGGACCAGCGACTTCGATGAATTTCAAAACTTTGTACCGCTGATGTAATATCTCCATCATTTCTGGCACAAGCTTTCGTTGCGCCTCTATAATTTTCGGGATCATTGGTAAACCCCTCTTTCACGATAGGACGAATTCGACCCACCTGTTAATTATTTGTCCCACCTACTGCAAAAAAATATAAATCTTATTATTAGTATATACCTCACCGTCAATAAGTTCAAACTTCTTGATATGTATTTTTAGAATAAATCGATTAAATCCACGTAACCGATGGATCCGAATAAGAGCACTTCGCCATCCTTCTCTAAGACAGGAATCATCATCATATATTTCTCATGGCTTTCATCGTCCGTTTCAATGTAGATTGTCGACCACGTCAACGGAAAATCCTCCTGTACGAGCTTCATCATCGATTCCGCCTCGTCACATAAATGACAGCCTTTTTTTGTGTAAAATTGAACATGCATGTAGAACACCTCGAAGTAGCGTTTTCTTTCAGTATAAATGAAAAGCGGTGTTTTACAAAAAGTTTTGTAAAACAATATATTGCCCCCAGGTTTTCCGAAGCTTACCGCTAGCTTTCCGCGGGCGAGCGGCAAGCCGCTTCGTCGCTTCGCTCCTACAGGGTCTCGCCTGTCTCGCTTTCCCGCAGGAGTCAAGCGGACACTTCTCCAAACCAAATGGTAAAGGCAGTTCAAACTTCGAACTGCCCTTCAATTTCAATCATTATTCAACTCTAGATTAATTAATCACCAACTTCGACCTGCGCCGCCTCCGCCACCGGAACCGCCGCCACCGGAGAAGCCTCCTCCTCCACCGCCGCCAAAGCCACCAGGGAAGAAGATCATCCCGCCTCTGCCTCTACGTCTTCCTCCAGGACCGCCACCGCCGCCGCGGCCACCGCCCATGAAACGGAAGAGCAGAAAGATGATAATGAAAATGATAATTGGGGAAGGGATGCCGATGCCTGATCCGCCGCCTTGGCCAGCGAGCGTGTTCACTTCGGCAACTTCACCATTCCACCCGTATTCTGCAGCGATTTCATTATAATAAGACTTGTAAGCATTCATGATCGCCATATCGGGTTGTTCATTTCTTAAATATGGCACTGCGACTTCATCCATAATTCTGCCGACTTTTCCGTCCGGCAATGCGCCTTCCAGTCCGTATCCTACGGTCAATTCAAAGTGCCGGCCCTTCTCACTATTTTCCGGATACGGAATTGTAGTTACAACTAAAAGGGCGCCATTATCTTCTCCTTTTTTACCAAGCCCATATTCACGCAACGCTTTTACTGCAAATGTTTCAACAGGTTCCGCTCCAATGGTCGGCAGTGTCAATACTGCTAGTTCAGCACCCGTCCCGGCATTCAACTGTCTACCTAACCGGTTCAGCTCCACTTTCTGTTCGGCGGATAGAATGCCTGCATGATCCTGGATATAGTAATCCGAGAAATTCCACGGCGGGACGTCAGCTGCCAACGCCATCGCCGGCATGATCATAACGCTAAGACATACAGCGATCATGCAACGGAATGTTCTACGGATCACTTGCTGTCATCTCCGAAATCGAAATCGACTTTAGGCGCTTCGTTTGCAGCTGCATTCGCTTTGAAATATTCCTTCTGTTCGAATCCGAATATCGAAGCGACGAGTCTACCTGGAAAACGCTTCGTCTGCCTATTGTAGTCGGCGACGACATTGTTATAATCCATCCTTGCTACGCCGATCCTGTTTTCTGTTCCGGCAAGTTCATCCATCAATTGTGCGAAGTTCTGATTCGCTTTCAAATCAGGATAATTCTCCACAACGACGAGCAATCGTCCAAGCGCATTCGAAAGCTCCGTATCCGCAGCAGCCTGTTCTTCCGGTCCTCTTGCCCCAGCAAGTTTCGCGCGGGCATCGGATATTGAAGCAATCACTTCCTTCTCGTGACTCGCATATCCTTTGACTGTGCTTACCAAGTTTGGAATCAAATCAAGTCTGCGCTGTAACTGATTTTCGACTTGTGCATAAGATTGATCAACATTCTCTTCCAAGTTGACAAATTTGTTATAGCTTGGTACTAGCATGAAGCCAAGTACGACAAGTATGACAACAATGATGGCTATTGGCCCTAATATCCTTTTCATCTTTTCACACTCCATTCGATATATTGTGCAATACCCAACCGGCATCGCTTCCGAAACACTTGTGTTGGTATACTATTTATCGTATGTCATGCGAAAAGGTTTCAAACCCATGAAAATATATCCTGTTTGTGCTTTGGGAGATTGCTTTGAGCGCGAGGGCCGTCGCTTTGAGCGCGGGAGCACATACTTTGAGCGCAGGAGACGTTGCTTTGAGCGCGGGGACACCTGCTTTGAGCGCGGGGGCCGTCGCTTTGAGCGCGGGGACACCTACTTTGAGCGTGGGAGCACCTGCTTTAGTCGCGGATGGTCTTCTGTCAAGAAAGTGGACACGATACAATGAGCGTTTATTTTCAAAAGCCTACCGCGCTGCGCTTGGTGTACTTTCGTAAAAGAGCAGTTAAAAAGACAACTGCTCTTCCACGAAAGTTGCGGGTGGTTGTTGAGCGTTTTTCTCCTTTTCAGTCTGATAGGCCTTCTCATAATCGTTCGGTGATACATAGTTCAAAGTGGAATGGCTTCGTTTTTCATTATAGAAAGAGATGATATAGTCCAGCACAGCCATTCTAGCTTCTTCGCGTGTTGTGAATTTTGTACGGTAGATGAGCTCCTTCTTAATCGTTGAATGAAAGGATTCTATACAGGCATTGTCGTAACAGTCGCCTTTGCGGCTCATGCTGATTTTGCATTTCTTTTCCTTAAGAAGATCGACGTAATCAGCCGATGCATACTGGCTCCCCTGATCGGAATGGTGAATCAGTCCTTCTGCAGGAGAGCGGAAGTTTAGAGCTCTTTCAAGCGCCAGTTTCGGCAGTTCCTTGGATAGGTCTGTCTGAATATTAAAGCCGACAATCTTCCGAGAAAAAAGATCCATGACAGTCGCCAGGTAAAGCCAACCTTCAATCGTCCAGATATAGGTGATATCGGCGACCCACACCCTGTTAGGGGTGTCTGCGCTGAAGTTGCGCATCAGTAGATTAGGGTAGATTGGGTGGTTGTGATTGGAGTTTGTCGTCGTCTTGTACTTTGATGGCACCAACGCACACAATCCAAGGTCCCGCATATAGTTGGCCACGGTCTTCTCAGCTAGAAAAACCTCTTTCTTCTCCAACTCTTTTTTGATTCGCGGGCTGCCATAAACTTGTCTCTTCTCGTAAAAAATCTTACTAATGAGTACTTGCGCCTCTTCCTTTTTCTCTTGGGAAGGGCTTTTTTCTTTCTCGCGCCATTTATAGTAACCGGTCCTAGAAACCTGGAGTACTTGGCACATCTTTGTCACGCTGTATTCCTCCCGATGTTCTTCAATGAACTCATAGATTACTGCGGGTTTCTTGAAAAGATGTGCATAGCCTTTTTTAGGATTTCATTCTCTTCTTGCAGATCACGAATTTGTTTCTCCATGTCTCTTTGGCGTTTCATTTGTTCAGTCGGGGTAAGATATTCAACACCGTCTCGCTCCGCTTGGATTTTCTGTCTATGCTCGCTGACCCATCTTCGTAAGGAGCCCAAGGGAATTCCCATTTCCCTGGAGACATCAGTCTGCTATTTCCCTTCCTCCAACACAAGTTTGACTAAATGCTTCTTAAGGTCATCGTCAATTCTTTTACCCATTTTGGACACTCTCCGTTCGCATATTATTGTTATCTTAATCCAAACATGCTCATTAGATTGTGTCCACTTTTTATACTACCTGCACGGATGCGCTTGCTTTGGACGCGAGAGCACTTGCTTTGGACGCGGAGGCACCTGCTTTGGACGCGGGAGCACTTGCTTTGTTAATCCCGAACAAATTACATAAAAAACCGACTCCATAAACAGAGTCGGCTCTTCGTACATCTATTATTTTTTCGGGTTCAATTCTTTCATGTCGCTACGTGTGATGATATGGTCAATCAAACCATATTCCTTCGCACGTTCAGCCGTCATGAAGTTATCACGGTCTGTGTCTTTCGCGATTACGTCAATAGGCTGGCCTGTGCGCTCGGAAAGGATCGTGTTCAATTTTTCACGTAGGAAGAGAATGCGTTTTGCTGCGATTTCAATTTCAGTCGCCTGGCCTTGCGCTCCTCCAAGCGGTTGGTGAATCATCACTTCTGCGTTAGGAAGCGCATACCGTTTTCCTTCTGTACCTGCTGTCAAAAGGAAAGCTCCCATTGAAGCGGCCATTCCGATACAAATCGTTTGGATATCCGGCTTGACGAATTGCATCGTATCGTAAATCGCCATACCCGCTGTGATGCTTCCACCTGGACTATTAATGTAGATGGAAATGTCTTTCTCTGGATCTTCCGCTTCAAGGAATAGCAATTGGGCAACAATGGAGTTTGCCACATTGTCGTCGATTCCGCTTCCTAGCATGATGATCCGGTCTTTCAATAAACGGGAGTAGATATCATAAGCACGTTCTCCCCGGTTCGTTTGCTCAATAACTGTAGGTATTAGATTCATCTTGTTTCCTCCTTATGAATGGGTCAGGATTTTCGTTCTGCTGAAACCAGTTGTTTCAACTGTACATCTATCATACATATTATGGTCAATAAAGGTCAAATATAACGCTTTTAAAATAGGTATTGCAATTATACCTGTTTCTTTGTATAATGAATCTTGTCTGTTACTAATAACAGTAATAGTTGCCCTCGTGGTGCAATGGATAGCACGCAAGATTCCGGTTCTTGAAATGTGGGTTCGACTCCTGCCGAGGGCGTTATAGTGTTTATAAAGAAGCCTGTAAACATGTTTTCATGTTTACGGCTTTTTTTATTTTTCAGCCGTTTCCTATATGCATAGTGAAACGGCTGTTATTTATTATTAGTTTTCCTTCTCAACAAGTTCTGTAAGGGTTTCGATTGCTTGATCTTCGTCGACGCCTTCTGCGATCAATGTCACTTCCGCGCCTCTAGCAATTGCCAAGCTCATTACGCCCATGATGCTTTTCGCGTTTACTTGACGTTCATCCCTCTTTATAAATACATCTGCCGTGAATCTATTTGCTTCTTGCACGAATAGTGCAGCTTGTCGTGCTTGTAACCCGGTCTTCATTTTCACTTCAACCGTTCTTTCCGCCATACTCCTTCGACTCCTTTCTTTCCGATCCGTTCTATCATCGGCTTACAATACCTCCGCTACGGAGATTTTCTGCGATTTCTTCGATTTTCCGAAGACGATGATTCACTCCGGATTTACTTACTGTACCGCCGCTCACCATTTCGCCAAGCTCTTTCAAGGTGACGTCCTGGTGTTCTATGCGTAGTTGAGCAATCTCCTGCAAGCGGTCAGGCAATTGATCCAGTCCGATTGTGCTCTGGATGAATTTGATATTTTCAACTTGTCTCTGTGCCGCTCCTATCGTCTTATTCAAATTGGCAGTTTCACAATTGACAAGACGATTGACGCTGTTTCGCATATCCCTCAGAATGCGGACGTCTTCGAATTTCATTAAGGAGACGTGCGCTCCGATCAATCCTAGGAAATCCGAAATCTTCTCCGCCTCTTTCAAATAGGCGATATAGCCTTTTTTACGTTCAATCGATTTCGCGTTCAATTGGTATTTATTCATTAAATCCACTAATGCTTCACTATGCTCTTTGTAAAAAGAGAAAATCTCCAAGTGATAGGAGGAAGTTTCGGGATTGTTGACAGAGCCGCCTGCAAGGAATGCTCCACGCAAATACGATTTCTGGCAGCATTTCCTTTTCACCAATTGCTCTACAATCTCATTTTTAAATTGAAAGGTTCCCGTCAGTATATACAAGTCCTCCAATAATTGCTTCGCTCCATCGCGAATTCGGCATATGTAGACGTTGTTCTTCTTCAGGCGCATTTTCTTACGGACGAGCAACTCGACTTTATAAGGATATAGCTTCTTAATATTTGAATAAAGTCTCCTAGCAATTGCCGCATTTTCTGTTTGCACGTCCAAGCTTAATTGTTTATTCGAAAATGATAGGGCTCCGTTCATTCTGATGAAGGCGGCGATTTCCGCTTTCACACAGCATTCTTTGGAATCGATTTGTGTCAGTTCCTTTTTTACTTCAGATGCAAAAGACATGATTTTCCCCCTCTCTCACGGCGATGATCAGGTCTCCTCGCTAACGATCGTACCTTCCATATAACCCATGATCCATGATGCGACTTTACCGGCGTCATGGATAATTCTTCCGTCCAAAACCGTCGAAAAGTCCCCTAATACGATAGTAGGGACGAGCAGTTGCAAAGCATCTATGTCATTTTCTACAGGGAGCTGCGCCACGGACGGCTCTTCCCCGTGTAATAACGTTTGGAAATCCGTCTTATTCAACAGCACCGTGTCAATGAATTGACTGCCGGCATGATCATATAGTGCCTTCACATGCTCGGACGCAGTGTACTGATACGTTTCACCTTCCTGCGTCGTCAAGTTATTGATATATACCTTCTTCGCTTGAGACGCCAGGACGGCATCACGGATATCCCTCACAAGTATCGTCGGCAGAATGCTCGTATATAAGCTTCCAGGCCCAAAAATGATTAAATCTGCCTCCTTGATGGCCTCCACCGTTTCAGGCAAAGGTTCGACCTCTTGCGGAGACATATAGACTTTCCGAATTTTGCGCCCATACACCGGGATTTTAGACTCACCGGTTACAATTGTGCCATCATCTAGCTCCGCATGCAAGGTGATCTTTTGGTTTGCAGCTGGTAACACTTTTCCCTTAATATTCAAAACACGGCCCATCTTTTCAACTGCGCGTGCAAAATCCCCTGTTATGTCCGTCAATGCGGCAAGCATGAGGTTCCCGAGCGAATGCCCTTTCAAATCGTCCGAGTTGGAAAACCTGTATTGGAACATTTTTTCAATCAATGGCTCGACATCTGAAAGCGCTGCCATCACTTGACGGATATCGCCTGGTGGCGGGATATTGTATTGATCCAACAGCCTTCCTGAACTGCCGCCGTCGTCCGCGACCGTAACGATCGCGGTAAGATCGACTGGATAGGCCTTCAATCCCCGAAGCAACGTGGACAATCCGGTCCCGCCTCCAAAGACGACAATTTTCTTCATTTTCCCGGATTGCAACATAGTGTCAACCCTTTCTCTTCTCTACATCTCGATGAGTAATCAGTGTCTTGTATTCCTCTTTAAAGCGATTTCCAAAATACTCTGCAAGCGACACGGATCGATGTTGTCCGCCCGTGCATCCAAATGCGACGACCACTTGAGATTTTCCTTCGTTCTTATATTGAGGAATGATAAATTTGAACAGGTCTGTCAACTTTTCAATCAGCACTTGCGTATCATTCCATTTTAACACATATTCGTATACTTCTTTCTGTAAACCGGTAAGCGGTCTCAGATCTTCGATGTAATAGGGGTTAGGCAAAAAACGTACGTCGAACACGACGTCCGCATCGATCGGCATGCCATGCTTAAAACCGAAAGAAATGAAATTGAGGGTGAATGCAGTGTCTCCGGTCGAAGAGAATTCCGACATGATTTTTTCTCTTAATTCCCTCGGTTTCAGCTCGGAGGTGTTGTAAATGGAGCGTGCCCGACCTCTCAATTCTGATAAGAGGGTTCTTTCTTTGCGGATGCCTGTCAGCGGCAGCCCGCCTTCCGCGAGCGGATGCGACCTTCTCGTTTCCTTGTATCGTCTGACAAGCGTCTCGTCATCCGCATCCAAGAAGAGAAGCTTCGTCGATACTCCGTCCATTTGGAGCAAGTTATCCAACGCGCCGATCAACGCGTCAAACAGGTCGCCGCCTCTTGTATCCATGACTGCGGCGATGCGTCTCATCTTGTTTTCGGATTTCATCATCAAATCCAGAAAAGTGACGAGCAGCTCAGGAGGCAAATTATCGATACAATAGAACCCCAGGTCTTCGAAACTTTGCATTGCAACTGTTTTCCCTGCACCTGACATGCCAGTGATGATGACTAATTCGACATCGCTGTTCGGTAATTCATTCTCCATTAATTCTGGTCACCTTCCATTGATTTTTGTATGCGTTCATCCAACAGTTCAAACTCTTCTGTATAATAAAATGTACCATATTGCACGCCTGTTTGGGAGGCTGCAAATAATAAATTCGTTCGATCGCCTTCCGCCATCGGAAGCGTCTTCAAGCTTTCGACAGGATGCCATTCGAGCAGGCCTTCCCTGTTCGATTCATAAGGCGTTCCAATCAGATCTTGCGCAACGAACGTGTACAGCATCCATTCGTTCAGTAATTCATTTGTATCCTTATCTACGATCATCATTGTGTAGATGCCTTTCACGTGCGGATTGACGGGTGTCGCTCCGGTTTCTTCTGTAAATTCACGGATGGCGGCATCGTAAATCGATTCGCCCGGATCCATCTTGCCTCCGGGTGCCACATACCAATTCCGTCTCGGTTTTTTCAATAAAAGAACTTGGTTGTCTTTGAGTACGAGTAAATTCGCGATTCTTTGCATGACCATTTCCTCACTTCTCTCTATACGCATGTAACCATTATACAATGTTTTGAAAGCAAACGACAAAAAAAGAAGACCACCTGCCGTTTGAAGGGCAGATCGTCTTTAAAATGTTGCTATATTAAAAAGGGGGGTCAATTGATATTCTTATCATAACCTTTTTGTATTGCAGGACGGTTACAGTTAGATTAAAGATAGATTAATGTTGTTAACCCGGATTCCCACTGCAAGCGGACGCTTTCCGTGGGCGAGCGGTGAGTCTCCTCAGTCGCTGCGCTCCCTGCGGGGTCTCCCCTGTCTCGCTTTCCCACAGGAGTCGCCGCCTTTCGCTTCAATCCGCAAATTACATTAAATTAAAAAGAGATCCCATACAGGATCTCTTCGATAATCAAACCTCAGCAGCCATTTTCTCTGCGAGTTCTTCGATGTATTTTTGGCATGCTTGTGCTGCGATGCTGCCGTCGCCTGTTGCTGTGACGACTTGGCGGAGTGTTTTTTGGCGTACGTCGCCGGCTGCGTAGATGCCCGGCACTTTCGTTTCCATCTCTTCGTTCGTGACGATATAGCCGTGTTCATCCAAGATGCCTAGGCTTTTGAAAGGAGCCGTCAACGGATCCATGCCGATATAGACGAACATGCCTTCCGTATCCATTACCGTCTCCGTGCCGTCCACTGTTGAGACGAGTGTCACTGAGCCGATTTTGCCGTCTTTTTCGTTAACTTGCTTGACCGTCGAATTCCAGATGAAGTCGATCTTCTCGTTTGCAAACGCACGGTCTTGAAGGATTTTTTGTGCGCGAAGTTCGTCGCGTCGGTGAATGATTGTCACTTTGTTTGCAAAGCGCGTCAAATATCCACCTTCCTCGACTGCGGAGTCTCCGCCGCCGATGACCACGATCTCTCTTCCTTTAAAGAATGCTCCGTCACAAACTGCGCAATAGCTGACGCCGCGGCCTGTCAATTCCTTCTCACCCGGTACGCCCATTTTACGATACTCGGCACCGGTCGTAATGATGATGGCTCGAGCTTTATATTCTTTATTGCCTGCTTTGATCGTTTTGAAATTTCCTTCATCTATCACTTCGGTTACGTCGCCGTAAGCATATTCCGCACCGAAAGCTTTCGCATGCTCAAACATTTTAGTCGAAAGATCAGGACCGAGGATCGTTTCGAATCCAGGGTAGTTCTCAATCTCTTCCGTGTTTGCCATTTGTCCGCCCGGGATGCCGCGCTCCAGCATAAGAGTCGATAAACTCCCTCTGGATGTGTAGACTGCAGCGGTCATTCCAGCTGGACCAGCGCCAATGATAATGACGTCGTATATTTTCTCGGTAGTCATACATTTTCCTCCTCCAGTACATATACCACTGTCCAAATCGTATAAGATTCCAAGGAGGCATTCAATATATATGCTTACATGTATTGACAAGATTTACGCATTGAATTGCGGCAAAAACTCCATCAAGTCGCTGACGTATTTCGTTAACGTCGGCACTGAAATGCCATAGATGCGGGCAATGGCGGTTTTTGTAACCCCTTTATAACGGGATGATTGGAACATATAATCTGCCGCCGCCGCCAACGCCGAAGGATTCCTGAAATGGTAGGAGCGGCTGAGACCGACTTCACAAAGTGTGAACCACATTTGAAAAAGATGAGTCCCTTGCCGTTCCAATGGCTTGTATTTCTCGTATAACAATTCAGTCGTTTCCAAGGCGCGCATGAATGAATGATCAAATTCATTTTCTATCGTGAATTCATAATTGAGGCTATGCGCTAGAAACAATTGCTCGATGACACTCAGCTTTTCGAGATTGATATACGAAGGGTGTGAGACAATCTCCTGTTTATGCGCTGATTTCCCTAACAGATAAAACCCTAATAATCTTTCACTTCTATATTTATTCGTAATTTTGCTTAATAAAAAATCCCGATCTTGTTCATAGGACTCGGGCTTCGCCGTAGAGTGCACGTCTTTCCACGGTTCAAAACCCGCTTTTGATGGATCCAATTCCACGAGCTTTTCATACGATTCTTTCGCCACTTGTTCATGACCGGAGAAGTAGGCAGAATGCGCGAGCCAGAAATAATATCCGGCATCCCCTTCAAAACCCCGTTTTTGTAAGCTTCTAAGCCAACCGTACGCTTCTTTATGCTTGCCGACCAACGCGAAGGTCGCCCCTAATTTATAGCGATGTATGAATTGATATGGTTTTATTTTCATGAGAAGCTCGAGCATCGAGTCCAATTCCTCTTTATCTTTCTCATAATAATAAAAGACGGCGAGATTGCATAATGCATGAAGGTTCCCTTTGTTTTTATCGAGCACGTCAAACAGCAATTCTTTCGCTTGTTCAATCTTGCCGATATAAAAGTAAGCGAGCGCCAAGTTATTATAGGCAGCCCAAAAATCAGGATAATCGACGATGATCGATTCCAAAATTTCGATCGCTTCTTCAAACGAGCCAGCTTCCATTAACCTTCTAGCTTTCTCTTGAAGGAAATACACTTCTCCGTCAGGCATTTCCTCGTCTGTAAAAAAGGCTTCCTCCTGCTCGGCGAAATCGATGATCTCCATCGAATCATCCGCTAAAGGTCCATCCGGCGCCAATGCTATATACTTTTCCGCATAAATCTTCGCATCACGAAGAAGGCCCAAATGAGCATGGACTTCGGCCAAATAAAAGATGATGTCTTCCTCTTCCGGATCCAGGCCATGCGCTGCCGCCAGAATTTCATAAGCTTCCTCAAACATGCCTTCTTCCATGATGAGAATGCCATATTGCATAAGGATGAGTGGATCATTAGGGCTCAATTCAACGGCCCTTTGCAAGTATCTATGGGCATCATCGAAGCGTTCGCGCTGCATTGCTTTAACGCCTTTCTGATAGTAGAATTCACCGTCCGGGATAAAAGAAATGACTTTCTTATCTATGTTCTTATACTTTTTGTCCAATCAGATTCCTCCGAAAAAATTAGAAGGAACGCTTTATACGTCCCTCCCAATAAACTTGCTTAATTATACCATACCTTCTGTTTCCGTCATCCTATTTCTTGTCAACGTCCAATTTTTGGGCAGTCCTGCGACGCTCTTCCATCTGCTCGGCAGTGTAAATGATGCGCACAGGGTTGCCCCCGGCCATTGCACCAGCAGGGATGTCGCGGTTGACAAGCGACGCGGAAGATACGATGGCTCCGTCCCCGATTTCCACTCCGGGAAGGATTGTCGTATTTGCACCGATCATCACCCGATCACCGATGACCACGTCGCCGATCCGATACTCTTCAATTAAATATTCATGGGCGAGAATCGTCGTATTGAACCCGATGATCGAATTGCTCCCGACCGTAATACGCTCCGGGAACATCGTATCCGGCATGACCATCAATGCGAATGATGTCTTTTCACCTATCTTCATTCCTAAAAATGTCCGATAGATGAAGTTCTTCATCGGAATGAAAGGTGTGTACCTTCCGATTTGGATGAAGATAAAGTTCTTTGCCACTTTAAAAAACGAAACCGTTTTATATATTTGCCAAAGGGAGTTCGCATTTCCTTCAGCAGGATAACGCTCTGTCCGTCTCAAGCTTCCACGCCTGCTGTTATCGACAGTAAGTCTGAAATATGTTGCAAGACAAAATCAGGCTCCTGCTCCCGGATGAAATTTTCGCCTTTTGCTGACCAAGCTACTCCAGCCGTGCGAACTCCGGCGTTTTTCCCTCCGAGAATATCATGAATGTTGTCACCGATCATCAACGTTTCCTGCGGTGTCGAGTTCAATCGCTCCATTGCGAGAAGCAATGGCTCCGGATGAGGCTTCGGATGTTTGACAGCATCCAATCCGATTATCGTATCGAACACGTTCCCTGCCGGCATTAGCTTCAAGCCTTTCATGATCATATCATTCCGTTTCGTCGATACGATGGCCATCTTGAAGCCAGCATTTTTCAATTGCACTAACGTGTCGCTCACCCCGTCGAATTCGGAAGCGAAAGCGTCGTGATTTGCTAAGTTCCATGTGCGATATTCATTGATCAGTTCTTCCGATTTCGTAGGATCGATACTATCGAATGTTTCTTTTAAAGTCGGCCCAAGGAATCGAAGGATATCTTCCCTTTCAAACCTTCCCGGGTAATGTGCGTTCAAAACCGTTTGGAACGTTTGAATGATTAGTTCATTCGTGTCGAGCAACGTTCCATCGAAGTCAAATAGCAAAGTTGTAATTTTATCCATCCAGAACTGTAACCTCCTTCTCCCTCTTCCGTTCCGCCTGTTTCCATAAGTAAGCGACCGCAATCGTCAGTACGAAGGCCGTGACGAGGCGGATGATGAGCAACGGCAAGATAGGAATACCTAAGGGCATGAAAATAAGTGTATCTTCAACGACCGCGTGACATGCAACGAGAAAGATGAACGCGAGCGTCGCATCTTTTTTGCTGACGCCATCTTCCTGTACCGCTTGGATCATGACACCTGCGCCATAGGCAAGGCCGATGACGAGGCCGGCAACCAAAGTTAACGACGCGTTCGGCTGTACGCCGATCACCTTCGTAAAAGGCGCCAGTTTATCCGAAAACTTCTGCAAGTAGTTGCGGTCTTTCAAAAATTGCACGATGATCATGAGCGGAATGACGATAAGCGCCAGTTGCAATACGCCGAACGACGCCTTCTGCAAACCGAGCAAGCCGATTGCGAGCCAGCCTTCCGGAGCAGTTGCCACTTCAGGAGCTATGCCGTACTGCGCAATTTCTCCGCCGCCATTCCAAAACAAATTGATGATGATGCCGGAGAACGCCGCCAAACCGAATCTGACGACTAACACAATCCACAATTTGACTCCGACTTTCAAAGCGACTCCCGTCTCGATGAACATATTATGCGCAAAGCTGAGCATAACAGCCAAAATGAAAACTTCCTTCACCGTAAGTTCGAGCGAGAGAATACCTGCAATCCCTGCGTATAAATTCAATGCATTGCCGAGCACTAACGGAATCGCGGCTTCCCCGCTCAATCCGAATAAGCCCATGAATGGCGATATTAACTTTACGAGCCACGGCAATACAGGTGTATGTTGCAAAATGACGAGAAGGACGGTGATTGGAAAAATGATTTTCCCTAACGTCCATGTCGTCTTCAAGCCAGCTTTCAACCCATTTCGAAGCGTCTGCATTTCCCCATCCCTCTTCTATTTATCTTGATATTCCACTTTGACTTCCTTGATGAACCTTCTCCAGATGAATAGTGACACTGAAAATACAATGGCGATGATGGATACGATTTGCGCAGCACGAAGATCGCCGCCGTACAAACTGTCCGTCCTCATCCCTTCGATAAAAAATCTTCCGATTGAATACCATGTCAAGTAGAAGAAGAACATTTCGCCCCGCTTCAATCGGACTCTTCGTAATAACAGAATGATAATAAGGCCGACGACGTTCCATAACGATTCATAAAGGAATGTCGGATGATAGGTTACGCCGTTAATTGTCATTTGGTTCATGATCCAATCAGGAATCCAAGTGGTTTCTAGAAACTTTTGCGATACAGGACCGCCATGCGCTTCCTGATTGATGAAATTTCCCCATCGGCCGATAATTTGACCAATCAATATGCCCGGAACGGCGATGTCCACCACTTTCCAGAAGGAGATGCCGCGTCGTTTCGTATAAAAATACGTCGTTAAAAAGGCACCAATTAATGCACCGTGGATGGCGATGCCGCCTTCCCATATTTTAATCACATCGGCAGGGTTATCTTTATAAGAATCCCACGAAAATAGAACGTAGTAGATTCTTGCACTTATGATGGATATAGGCACTGCCCAAATAAGCAGATCCGTTAAGAAATCCGGATGCATTCCCCGCTTCACCATCTCTTTTTGAACGACAATGAATGCAAGAATGATACCGGTCGTAATTAAAATTCCATACCATCGGATATCTATTGGCCCTATGCTAAAGGCCGTCGGGTCAATCGTTAGTAAGTCGAACATTAGTTTACTCTATCCCCTCTTCATCGGATTTCTCTGCGCCTTGACTAATTGCCAAATCAAGCTTCTTCGAAAATGTCTCTGCTGCATTGATGCCTAATCGTTTCATCCGATAATCCATGGCGGCCACTTCAATAATGACCGATAAGTTCCGCCCAGGTCTTACTGGGACAGTGAGCTTCGTCAAATCAGAATCCATGACCTTCATCTTTTCTTCGTCGATGCCTAAACGATCATATACTTTATCCGGGTCCCACACTTCCAAATCGATGACCATCAGAATCCGTTTATCATCTTTCACGGCGCTCGCACCGAATAGCATCATCATATCAATAATGCCAACGCCCCGGATTTCAAGCATATGGCGCAGAATTTTCGGAGCATTTCCGATCAAGACGTTCTTCGCCACTTGTCTAATTTCAACAGCATCATCCGCGACGAGACGATGGCCTCGTTTCACAAGCTCCAAAGCAGTTTCACTTTTCCCTACGCCGCTCTTCCCTGTTATCAACACACCGATTCCATATACATCGACAAGCACACCATGAACTGTCGTCATCGGAGCGAGCTGACCTTCCAGGAAGTTCGTCAACATACCCGAAAACCGCGTCGTCGGATGTTCGGTCTGCAGCACCGGGATTCCCCGCTCCTCCGCATTCCGCTTAAGTTCTATGGGGCATTCAATATTATGTGCAAGGATGAAAGCGGGCGTTTCTGTCGTACAGAGACGGTCCATCCGATCCTGGCGTTCCGCCTCATCCAATTTGTTGAAAAAGGAAAGCTCTGTTTTTCCGAGCAATTGAACACGATTTGCCGTATAAAAATCGAAATAGCCGGCCATTTCCAAACCTGGCCGGGATATGTCGCTCGTGAGGATACTACGTTCAATACCTTCTCCACCGGCAACAATTTCAAGTCCAAAACGATTTTGAACGTCTTCCACTGTAACAACCGACATTTGTTCGCCGCCTTTCTATGTTGAACACGCATCCGACCACTTCGCAAAGCGGAAGGAACCATGCTTCATCAAGTCAACCCTATCCCCTATTTTACCATGAACGGATTCAATTGAAATGATTTCGTTCGAATTTGTCCACTAATGATGCGAAACAGACTATATAGATAGCGAGGAGGGGATGAGATGGCAACTATCATACTTGACGCAGGGCACGGACCGAATACTGCTGGCAAAAGGTCGCCAGATGGCAAACTAGTGGAGT
Source organism: Sporosarcina sp. Marseille-Q4943 (assembly GCF_943736995.1). Classification (GTDB taxonomy): domain Bacteria; phylum Bacillota; class Bacilli; order Bacillales_A; family Planococcaceae; genus Sporosarcina. Next base: position 906,897 of record NZ_OX031157.1, read on the forward strand.
TCCGTTTCAACGCGGAGGTGGCGGAACTGCTACGGCACTATTTGCTGCTGGAAGGAGTGGACGTCTTTTATTCGCATGAAAACAGCCGGGACGTGCCTCTATCGGAAAGGGCTTCGATTGCAAACAGGTTGGATGCGGATGCGTTCGTGTCCATCCATGCAAATGCATTCGGCAACGGTTGGAATGAAGCCCAAGGTATCGAAACGTATATGTACCCGCAAGTGAGCAAACGGACTGCTGCATTGGCTAACCTGATACATAGCTCAATGATATCCGCTTGCGGGCGGAAAGACCGAGGGGTGAAAACCGCCAACTTCGCAGTGTTGAGGGAGACGAAGATGCCTGCCGTGCTAGTGGAATGCGGCTTCATGACGAATCGCGAAGAAGCTGGCCTCTTGCTATCGAGGGCATATCGCGTTCAATGCGCAAGGGCGATCGGCTTCGGCATTTTGAGTTGGCTGTATCATGAGAAAATCGTGTAGACGCTTGCTTTGGGCGCGAGTCATCTTTATTACAAAAAGACTGCTACTGAAAGTCAGTTTTCACCGACTTTCTTGGCAGTCTTATTTATTTACATGTATTCACAAGTCCTACTTACAGTAAACATCAGCATAATCGATATTTCTTAGGGAATAATAATTTTCACAGATTGTTACAAATAGGAGGGGGAAATACATGAAGAAATACGGTTCTATACTATTAATAGGGTTGTTTTGTTTATCACCAATTATTGTAAACGCGCATGTTAAATGGTTTACGGAAATCGAACCTGAAAAGGTTTCTATTGAACAGATCCTTTCAACGGAATTTATAGTATTATCCTTAGTCATTGCTCTTTTCTTAGCGATCTTATCTCAATTCATACCACAGTTAATGAAGATTCCCGGTGTCGCTAAAATTGATATGAAATTAGATGGATACCGGAAATATTCTCGTTATATTCTACAGTACGGTACAGCTGCCGCATTTATATTACAAGTCGTTAATCGAACTATGTTTGCACCTGAGTTCGTTATCCATAATAGTTGGGAAACGGTTGTTATGTGGGCGATTATCATTTTGCTTCTTATTCCGCATCATATAGCAACGAAAATGGCTTCCGTATTAATGCTTGGTTTATTTCTTTATATTTGGAGTTATTCCGGTTGGTTTCATATGCTGGATTATGGGTTTTACCTTGCTATTATCGGTGTTTTATTGGTGGGAAGAACAAAACTGGAGACGGCAGGGTTTCCATTCCTATACCTTGGTACAGGTTTAAGTTTATGTTGGGTTGCAGTAGAAAAATGGGTATACCCTGGTATGACGATCGATATTATTCACCGCCATGGCGTCCCTACTTTTGGCTTTCCCCCAGAACTATTTATTGTCCTGTCAGCATTTATTGAATTTGTTGTTGGTTACCTATTAGTCGTCGGTATTCTCAACCGTTTATTAGCTGTCGTCGTAACCATTTTATTTATCCTCACAACAACAATATTTGGCTATACCGAAGTAGTAGGACATGGGATGATTCATATTGTCTTATTAATATTTATTATCGAAGGAATATCCTTTTATCATCCGCCAGTTAAAATGCATAAGAACCGATTGGACCAAATGATCTTTGTTTTCCTGAACTTTTTGTTTGTGCTCAGTACATTTTTATTGATCTATTACCGATTCGCATAAAATAAAACAAAAAACGACTGCCGGAGAATGTCAGCTTTCACTGACTCTCTTGGCAGTCGTTTTTCATTAACGTCTAGACTCCGGGTGCCAGAGGCTCGGGTCATAAGTCAAAGTTACTCTGTGGCAAAGAACGCCACGCCGTATCTTTGCCTTATGCCTGTCGCCTCTAAGCAGGCACCCTACGCTTTTGTTTTAAACATGTTTTACGTTATAACAAACTATCACAGATCCTGTTTTTGCTTCTCCATACACATGGAGCGGCGTAGCATCGCCTTCGACATCTTTGTTGAATATGATTGTACGGTGAAGGAACTGTTCTTGTTCTGTCGTTTTGCTGACATCATTCAGCTGCAGATCCAAACGTCCCATATTCGTGGAGATTTCTCCCCGTAGAGGCGCATCGGATGGAATATACATCTCAACGGAACCGCTCACCGTTTTGGCATCAATTTTTTGTGCCGAAGCGTCTGTAGTTGTAACAACTACGTGGCCATTCAACGATTTTGCCTCAACATCCTTCAATTTACCTGATACGTAGACGCGTCCGTTAATCGTCTCCGCTTCGAGCGTTTCACCTGTACTTTCATTCAAACGGATTGATCCGTTGCCTGCTTCCAACTCAGCCTCTTTGAAGTCGATCCGTTCGATGTCGACTTTTCCGTTCGCCGTTTTCGAATAGAGCCGGTCAACCGTAAGATCCTGCAAGTTGAAGCTCCCATTCAGCAGTCGTGCGGAAACTTTGCGATATTCCTGTTTCGGAATGAAAAGGTCGACATTCACCTGACTTAATTTTGAATCACTTAAATAGCGCAGTTTTCCTTCGTCTTTCAGGAAGATCAATTTATCGAGAAATTCCTTTTTCGCATCTTCTTCCGACCTTCCATTGAAGGATTTGACGGTGAATTCCGCACGGATTTCCGAGTTTTCGGTTCCATGAATTGAAACACTTCCGTGATCGACGTCAACGAGGATTTCATCCAAATCATCTGCCGGCTTCACAATCGTATGATGGATTGTGGATCCGCCGCCGAACGGCGTATCGAAATCGAAGCCTTTCATCCTTTCCACGGTTGATTGCATGAACTGCATGAAACGGTCTCCAACGGTTACGAAATCTTTGCGGATATCTTCAATGAATTCATCCATCGATGGATCTTTGCCTTTCGACCTTCTGGAGTACTCGTTTGCATCATCTTGCTGCGGTTCTTCAACGCCCACCTTTTCCTCTGTCCAGGTTGCACTGTCAGTCGAAGTCTGCTTTTTCTCCATTGCTTCCAATAGGGTTAAGGCTTCATCCATTGAAATTGTGCCGTTTTCCAACATTGTCAAGATACGTTTGCGTTCATTCTGCATCTTTCCGCCTCCTAGGTATGCTCGAGATTTTTCTATTCGCAAGAGAGTCCCCACCAAATGTAGAACAAGCGGATACTCCCTTAACACTTACTATATATACGAATCATCTATCGGAAGGTTTCATTCTTTTCCAGTTGCAGTTTCAATCCGTTCTTTCATTCTCAGACGGTCGCGTTCCAAAATGGGCTTCAAATAGCGGCCCGTGTATGACACTTCACTCTCAGCGACCTGCTCAGGAGTTCCTGTAGCAATGATCTGCCCGCCTTTGTCCCCGCCTTCAGGTCCGAGATCGATAATATGGTCGACAGTTTTGATGACGTCCAAATTATGCTCGATGACAAGGACTGTATTTCCGGAATCGACGAGCCGTTGCAAAACGTGAAGGAGCTTTTCAATATCATGGACATGGAGACCCGTCGTCGGTTCGTCCAAAATATAAAATGATTTTCCGTTCGAACGTCGATGCAACTCTGAGGCGAGCTTCACCCTTTGCGCTTCTCCACCCGATAACGTCGTGGCTGGTTGTCCAAGTTGAACGTAACCGAGACCGACATCGACGATCGTTTGCAGTTTTCTATGGATTTTAGGTATATTTTCAAAGAAAACGAGCGCGTCTTCGACGGTCATAGATAGGACATCCGCAATATTTTTCCCTTTGTACGTCACTTCCAACGTTTCACGGTTATATCTTTTTCCGTGACACACTTCACAAGGGACATACACGTCAGGAAGGAAATGCATTTCGATCTTAATGATTCCGTCTCCGCGACAAGCTTCACAGCGGCCGCCTTTTACGTTGAAACTGAATCGACCTTTTTTGTAGCCTCTCACTTTCGCCTCGTTCGTCATGGCGAAGACGTCTCGAACGTCATCAAAGACCCCTGTATATGTCGCCGGGTTCGATCGTGGCGTCCGTCCGATAGGAGATTGGTCGATTTCAATGACCTTTTCCAATTCTTCAAGACCCGTGACGGACATGAATTGCCCAGGTTTCTGCTTCGACCGGTTCAGCTTTTGGGCAAGCACTTTGTAAAGCACTTCATTGACGAGCGTACTCTTTCCGGAGCCTGAAACGCCTGTCACCGCTATGAACTGCCCTAATGGGAAGTCTGCATCGACATTCTTCAAATTGTTCTCCGACGCGCCTTTGATCGATACGATTCGGCCATCGGGCTGACGCCTTTCAATCGGCAATGGGATGAACTTCTTGCCGCTCAAATATTGGCCGGTTAATGATTTAGGGTCGTTCATCACTTCTTCCGGTGTGCCCGCAGATACGATTTGTCCTCCCGCAGCACCTGCTCCCGGGCCGATGTCGATCAAATAATCTGCGGCGATCATCGTATCTTCGTCATGCTCTACGACAATGAGCGTATTGCCGATATCCCGCATGCTTTGCAGCGTGCCGATGAGACGGTCATTGTCGCGTTGATGAAGACCGATCGAAGGCTCATCCAATATATAAAGGACACCTGTCAACCTCGATCCGATCTGCGTCGCAAGCCGGATACGCTGCGCTTCACCGCCGGACAATGTGCCCGCCGCCCTCGACAACGTCAAATAATCAAGCCCGACATTTATGAGGAATCCTATTCTTTCGGCGATTTCCCGCAAAATAAGCCTTGCGATTTGCATATCTTTGTCGGAAAGGACGAGATTGTTGAAAAACCGGTCCGCTTCCGTAATGGAAAGCGATGTCACTTCCCCGATATGCGTGCCGTTCACTTTCACTGCGAGGGTCTCCTCTTTCAATCGGTATCCGTGACATGCCGGACAAGCGCGGCTCGCCATGTATTTCTCCATTTGTTCCCGTATATAATCGGAGGATGTCTCCTTGAAACGACGCTCCACATTTGCAAGGACGCCTTCGAAGTAGATGTTGTTCACACGTGTATTCCCGAATTCATTCGTATATTGGAAGCGGATCTTTTGTTCCTTCGAACCATAAAGGATGATATTCAAATCCTCATCTGACAAGTCGCTCACCGGCACGTCCATCGGTATTTTGAAATGCTTGCAGATCGTTTTCAATAGTTCTGGATAGTATTGGGAGCTTGTCGGAATCCAAGGTGCAATGGCGTCTTCATTCAATGAAAGAGACTTGTCCGGGATGACCAGATCAGGGTCGACCTCAAGCTTCGTCCCGAGGCCATCACAATCAGGGCAAGCCCCGAACGGACTGTTGAATGAAAACATGCGCGGCTCCAGTTCCCCGATGGAAAATCCGCATATCGGACATGCGTGATGTTCGCTGAACAGCAATTCTTCCACGTCGATCACATCGACCAATACATTCCCTTCAGCCAACCGTAGCGCCGATTCGAGCGAATCGCTTAAGCGCGCTTCAATTCCCTCTTTCACGACGATCCGGTCAATGACAACTTCAATTGTATGTTTTTTATTTTTATTCAGTTCAATATTATCATCGAGATCGATTACTTCTCCGTTGACACGAATCCGGACGTAACCTTGCTTTTTAATGTCCTCGATCAGTTTCGCATGCGTCCCTTTCCTGCCGGATATGACAGGCGCAAGGATTTGAAGCCGGGAACGTTCCGGAAGCTGCATGATCCGGTCGACCATCTGCTCGATCGTCTGGGAGGAGATTTCAACCCCATGGTTCGGACAGATCGGCTTGCCGACCCGTGCGAATAGCAACCGTAAGTAATCATAGATTTCAGTGACCGTTCCAACTGTGGAACGTGGATTTCGGCTCGTCGTCTTCTGATCGATGGAGATTGCAGGAGACAGCCCTTCAATCACATCCACATCCGGTTTGTCCATCTGGCCTAAAAACTGCCTCGCATAAGCGGAGAGCGATTCGACATACCGCCTTTGCCCTTCCGCATAAATCGTATCGAATGCGAGGGACGATTTCCCCGAGCCTGACAAACCGGTCATGACGACAAGTTTGTCACGCGGAATACGGACATTAATATCTTTCAGATTATGCACCCTTGCCCCTTGAATGACTATTTCCGTGTTTTTCATCGCATTTTCACCCTTCAGCCTTCAATTCTAATATCGTATCGCGCAATTCGGCAGCCCTTTCGAAGTCAAGCGCTTTTGCCGCCTCTTTCATTTCCTTCTCCAGAGTCGCAAGCAACTTCACCTTGTCGTCCTTCGACAACTTCTTGCCTTTCGTCACTTTTTCCAGTGCAGATATATCCTCTTCGGCAACTTGAGTCGCCCTGATGACATCACGAATTTCTTTTTTGATCGTCGTAGGAGTAATTCCATGCTTCTCATTGTATGCAATTTGAATTTCACGGCGTCTCGCTGTTTCGTCGATTGCCTTTTTCATTGAATCCGTGTAGCGGTCTGCATACATGATGACCCTTCCTTCAGAGTTACGCGCCGCCCTTCCGATCGTTTGGATGAGGGCACGTTCGGAACGGAGGAACCCTTCCTTATCCGCATCAAGAATCGCGACAAGCGACACTTCAGGAATATCGAGCCCTTCCCTCAACAAGTTGATGCCGATTAGACAATCGTACTTGCCCAAACGGAGTTCACGAATAATTTCAATCCGCTCTAGCGTTTTGACATCCGAATGCAAATATTGGACTTTAATGCCGATATCCTTCAAATAGTCGGTAAGGTCTTCGGACATCTTTTTCGTCAATGTAGTAATCAATACCCTTTCGTTGCGCTTTGTACGCTCATTGATTTCATCGATTAAATCATCGATTTGTCCTTCAATCGGCCGTACCTCGATAATCGGGTCAAGCAAGCCCGTTGGACGGATGATCTGCTCAACCATCTCAGGCGTATGCTCGATTTCGTAAGGTCCGGGTGTTGCAGATACATAGATTGCTTTATTGACATACCGCTGAAATTCGTCGAACATGAGTGGCCTGTTGTCCAAGGCGGAAGGCAGACGGAAGCCATGATCGACCAATACTTGTTTCCGCGCCTGGTCGCCGTTATACATGCCGCGGATTTGCGGCAAGGTGACATGGCTTTCATCGACAACGATAAGAAAGTCATCCGGGAAATAGTCAAGCAGCGTATAAGGGGTCGCCCCTGGCGGTCGTAACGTCAAATGCCTGGAATAGTTTTCAATTCCGGAGCAGAAGCCCATTTCCCGCATCATTTCCAAATCATAGCGTGTTCGTTGTTCGAGCCTTTGCGCTTCCAGAAGCTTATCTTCCTTGCGCAAGACTGCAAGACGCTCTTCCAATTCGGTTTCGATATTGGCAATCGCCTTGACCATTTTCTCTTCGCCTGTGACGAAGTGAGATGCCGGGAAGATGGCGACGTGTTCGCGTTCCCCTAAAATTTCTCCCGTAAGTGAGTCCACTTCACGGATGCGGTCGATTTCATCTCCGAAAAATTCGATGCGGATGCAATGTTCGTCTTGCGAGGCCGGGAAGATTTCCACGACGTCGCCTCTAACACGAAATGTCCCCCGCGTGAAATTGATGTCGTTTCGTGAATATTGGATATCGACGAATCGACGGAGCAGCTCATTCCGGCCGATTTCCATGCCCGTCCGGAGCGAGACGACGTGCTTTCCGTATTCCTCCGGCGAACCGAGGCCGTAAATGCAAGATACAGATGCGACAATCAACACGTCATTCCTCTCGAATAGAGCTGACGTTGCGGAGTGGCGCAACTTGTCAATCTCGTCGTTGATTGTTGCGTCCTTTTCTATATAAGTGTCCGTATGCGGGACATATGCTTCTGGTTGGTAGTAATCATAGAAGCTGACGAAATATTCGACAGCATTGTTCGGAAAAAACTCCTTGAACTCGCTATACAATTGGCCAGCGAGTGTTTTATTATGTGCAATGACGAGTGTCGGTTTATTAACTTCTTTTACAACGTTCGAAACGGTGAACGTTTTCCCTGTTCCGGTCGCACCTAAAAGCGTCTGATGCTTTTTGCCTTCTTGGATGCCTTCCACGAGCTTCGAAATGGCGGCAGGTTGGTCGCCTAGCGGAACATAGGGAGCTTTTAAATCGAATTTCTGGACCATCTAAGCCCCTCCCAACATGAGTTATTTTCATTTTAACATAGACTAAGCTAAGACCAAAGAAATAAGAGAACATACGTTCAAAATAAAAGCGAAAGCCGTAACGAAGAACGGCTTTTGCGAGTAAAAGCGCAGCGTTACGAGCACATCGTTTCCTAGCCATTCAAACGACAAAATAAAAAGCGGGTCTGCTCTGCTAATCGATTACGATTAGCGGCAGCCCGCTGCAAATTGCTTAGTTTTCCTCAAGCCTCATTAGTTCATCTGTCAGAGATTTGAAGGCGTACTCGTCCTTTTCATCAAGCGCAAGATCAATCAGCCTCAAGAGGCGTTTCTTCGTTTGCTCCCGATGAATATGGTTCAGAAATAGATCCATGTAAATATCATTCAACAATCTCTCCGCTTGAAGAGAAGTACTGCTTTTCCCCACGGCTTTTAAGAACTCGGCATATGAATAATTGTTTTCCATCTCCCTCACCCCTGATGCCTTTTTTTTATTATACATACATTCCGGGATCAGTTGCAAGGTTTTTGAGAATATTCTATTATTATTTTTTCAGGACGTTCCGTTCAAGCTTCTTCGGTTTTCTCATTTGAAGCACGGATTGTCACCTCGGAAACGATGAATACGATTGCTGCCATTATGACTGGCGTTACGGAAATCCCGACTGTAATCAGACCTGCCACAAGGACAGATATTGCCTGCAACAGTTGAACACCACTAACAGTTTTGCGGATTGCAGGTCCCCTTGTACTTTCCTTTTCAGGGAAAAGCATGTCCATCCTGAAGTCATCCCCCGCACGTAATGCATGGACCAATTGGATGGATGAAGCAAACGCCAACGCACCGATAAAAATATATACGACGATCGGGAACGGAATGAGGACGACACCTAACACCGACAATGCCGTCAACCTGACCCACAGCCAGAAAATATCGTCCGTGCGCACGAGAGTCCGTCGCAGCAAATACTGCTGAGGGGACATTTGTCCGAACTGTGCAGGACGCATAAGGAATCCGAGCCACGCACGGCGGCTGACCGAGCCTTTTAAATGTGGGACATCCGTAAAGTAATTCGCGAAGCGGTAAAAACGCATCATCCGATTTTGCTCAAGCGTTATGAAATGTTCATAAGGAAACGGATTTGCATCACTTCTTTTCTTCCAGAATAAATAATAGACAGACATTAGTACACCGATTAAAGGAAGTAAAGGATATAAATAAGTAATTCCTACAAGCATCGCATAGAAGAGTAGCGCTGCCATTACGAATCGTACAAGACGATCTTTCCAAATCCCTTCCCCTTCATTCGCACGGCGGTAATAGTACTCCGTCTCGACATACTTCCATTTTACAAGGAAGATGACGACAGCCGTCAGTATGAATTGTGTTTTCCCTGCTACATCCGTTGCTGCCAACAATGGCAAAAGAACGATAAATAAAATGTATGGAATAGGCAGCTGTGAGAATAACGAATACCGCAATGACCGCTTCAAATACTCTTCAAGCTTGTTCTCCATTGGAAGGAAAAAGACGATATCAGCAGGCTTCAACAACGTAACAGGCGACCCGATGGATACAGCCGCCCCGATGAGGATAGCCGCTATGATTGCAGAAGGGAATCCGGGCGGCACTTCCTTCAGCCATTCACTGTATGCATAACCCCCCGCTCCTATCGTAAAGAGCAGGACGATTGCCAAATGGCCAGTGAAAACGAACCGCATATATTTTTGCAGTTCCGTCATGTAGTGGACGAACCGGTTCCCCCAAATTTCACGCAAGTTGTTCATTGTCATTATCCTCGGTCATTGAAATATAAAGCTCGTCCAATGATGCATTCGGTCGGTTGAACGCTTTCCGTAAATCATCCATCGTACCTTGCGCCCTCACGCGTCCTTCATGAAGCAGAATGATCCGATCGCAATACTTTTCCGCAGTGGAAAGCACATGGGTCGACATCAATACCGAAGCGCCGTTCGCTTTCCTTTCGGATATTTGGTCAAGCAATGAACGGATCCCGATCGGGTCAAGCCCGACAAATGGTTCATCGATAATATACAGTGAAGGCTCGACTAAAAACGCACATAAGATCATGACTTTTTGCCGCATCCCTTTTGAGAAATGCGATGGAAACCAATTCAACCGCTTTTCCATCATGAACTCTTTCAATAATATTTCAGATCGTGCCTCGAACGCTTCCCGATCCAATCCATATGCCATCGCTGTAAGTTCAAGATGTTCCTTCAATGTCAGCTCTTCATATAAAATCGGTGTTTCCGGAATATATGTGAACGCTTTACGGTAAACTTCAGGGTTCTCGCGAAACGTGACGCCATTCACTACAATTTCGCCTTCATGCGGATTCATTAGGCCAATAATATGTTTGATCGTCGTACTTTTTCCGGCACCATTCAAGCCGATCAAACCGACGAGCTCGCCTTTGCCGATTTCAAATGATAAATCATGCAGGACAGGTTTACGTGTATATCCACCTGTCACGTCTTTCACTTCAAGAATTGCCATAACCATCCTCCATTCTTGTTTCCATTTTACCAAACATCGCACCGGAATGCTTTGTCCATCTTTCACGTGTTAAATGAAAATATGCTACACTTGTGTCATTAATGAATACTTCTCCATGTTACGGAGACTGAGAATCAGAAAGGATGACCGCAAAGTGACATCATGTATCTTTTGTAAAATTGTAGAAGGCACCCTCCCTAGTGAGAAAATCTATGAAGACGAGAACGTCATCGCCATTATGGATGTCATGCCTGTGACGAAAGGGCATGTCTTGCTAATTCCAAAAGAGCATCGGGAAAACCTGTATGAAATGACGGAAGAAGAAGCTTCCCAACTATTTTCGGTTGCCCCCAAAATCGCGAACATCCTTAAAGAGGAATTCAAACCTGCCGGGATGAACTTGCTTCAAAACAATGGCGCTCCAGCAGGACAAGCCGTTTTCCACTTCCATATGCATTTCATTCCGAGATACGATCAAACGGACGGTTTCGAATCAGATTGGAATCCGAAGGTGGAGGAATTCACCCAAGAACGGATCCAAGAAATTGCAAATCAAATCCGAAGCCATTTCGACAAAGAATAAGGCTTGCCTTTCCACATAATTCCTGTATAATAAATGTAAGTTTTCGCTGACGATCGCGAGGATACGTTGGGAGAACGAAAAATAGAGATAGTTGAGGAGAGATGAGAAATGAATACGAAAAATCTTATGTTAATGGCGCTATTAGTATCAGTCGGTGCCGCTTTGTACTTGGTCATTCCGGGGTATGGCGAGGGCATGAAGCCTGACTTCATGCTGACGATGATGTTCATCGGCATCTTTTTATTCCCGGACGTCCGCAGCGTCTTTTTGCTCGGAGCGACGACCGGCGTCATCTCAGGGATTTTCACAAGCTTCCCTGGAGGTTTCATACCGAATATTATCGATAAGTTCATTACGGCATTTGTTGTTTTTGCGGTCATCGTTCTATTAAAGAAAGCCGCTAACCACTTAATCGTTTCGACAATCATCGCTTGCTGCGGAACACTGTTATCCGGAACAATCTTCCTATCCGTCGCCATCTACGTTATCGGCGCGAAAGTTCCTTTCGGATTATTGTTTGTAACAGTCGTCCTTCCCGCAATCGCTATGAACGGGATAGTATTCTTCATCATCTACCCGATCATTAAAACTTTATTGAAACGCACGTCATTTAAAACAGCATTATCCAATTGATAACAAAGCTTTTCCCTCAAGGGGAAAGCTTTTTTCATTTGCCCAAAACACTTTACCATGTTTTAATAAATCTATGAAAAGGAATACTATTCAAAATGAAAGGAGTGCACTCCATGAAAACTTCTACATTTCTCGCTGGTCTACTTGCAGGATCGGTGACAGCCGCTGTCACTGTGTTATTTTCCACTCCACAAACGGGAAGCGAAATCCGCTCGTCCGTTAAGAGCGCTTCAACTGACATGAAGCATAAATTGAACGACGTTAAAGGTAAAATCGCCGAGTTGAAAAACTCCATCACACATATGACGAAGGAAGCGAAAGAGTTAGTTCCGGAAGCTGTCAATGGCATTAAGGGGTCTATCGAACAATGGCAACTCTCGACTGAATCTAACAGACTTAAGCTCGAGAAGGAATTATCAGCAATCCAGACGTCGCTCGCCGAATTGGAACAATCGATTGCAGAACAACAGAAGTGATAGGAATAATAATAGACTGCCCGCAAAGTCGATAAATCGACTTTCTGAGGCAGTCTTTTTTATTTGGATGTGGCGATTTTTGATCACTTGCCGGGATTAGTAACAGGTGAGTTATTGGGTCTTAGTATTTATCATCACTTACTTCTTAAATCAAAAATTTCACTTGTATTGTTCCAATCTATTTTTATAACTAACTCATCATTAGAAGTTGTAGAAGGAAAATTAGAACTAAATGATTTGTTGTCATACTTGCCTTCTTGATTTAACGTAACATCATTCTCACCGAAATTTATTACCCCATTATTTTTTGATTCCACATAATAATGAATAGCGTCAATTTCCTCTACGTTAATTCCTTTGTTCGTAAGCTGAATTTGATATGTTTCTTCTCCTTTCGTTTGAAGAACGGTTACTTCTGCTAACCAATTTTCACTTTCGCCAACAAACGTTAAGTCACTCTTATTCATTTGGCACGCAGATAATAAGAAAAAGATGAGTAGTATAAATAATTTCTTCAACATATCAACCCCATCATTAAGAGTAAAACACCTCCGATTTAAGTGAACCTCATCGAAGGTGTTACTATCACCTTCCGACTCCCAATATCCCTATAGTAACAAGCGAGATTATAAAGCTCATAACAAGAGACATTCCCCAATCGACCTTCCTAGTTTGGCGGAATAAAATATTTACGAAGCTACAAACAATAAAATTCGCAACGAACAGTACACCTAATAATATGAATGTTGTCATGGAGAACACCTCATTTACAACTTTTTACGATACAGGAATATTTGGAATTATTTACTCACAAATCAAATGTATCACGACTTGAAATAGAAAGGAAATATTCTTTGAATTGTTATGTTATTGTTTCTTTACGTGGAAAGGCTATAGTTAGATTAAATAAAGCAATTAATAATATGAAAGCTTATAAGCTAAGAAAGGGTATATAAAATGACTACCTTATTTCATATATATCGAAGTTCCACACGTTTTTCTTCATTTTCAAAACCAAAAATCCATCCAAGAGGTTTTACTTTAATTGAAGAACAATCTCTGGCTCCTACTCTTCAACGGTTCCACTTCAAAAAGGACCATCAATTAATTCAGGTATTTCTTTATTCAAGCAGCATCCAAGAAGAGCTTTATATGTTAATTGAGGAATGCGAGCTGACAAACAGATTTATGGAAGACTTGAGAACCAAAGATTATCATGATGCAAATGTAGATGTATTTCTAGTAGATACAAATCCAGCCAAGATAATAGAAGCGATTGAGCAAGCTGTAGATTTGCCCGAAGAAGCAGGGAAATTACACATATATGGTCAACAAATGTGGCATAGTGACGCTTTCATTGTTGGTAATCGCGAAGCTTTGGAAAGGTTGCGAAATGCAATAGACCAGGCATTACAATATGGTGAAAAACGTGAATTATTTTATCCAGAAGACAATGAAGCATTCGATTTGTATATTTCATGCACTGAAGATTCCTTTGCTATGAGTCAATTAGATCCGCCTTATCATGACCCTGAAATTTTCAGCAAACGAAAAAATCCCGTTCAAGCATTTCGATATTATCCGTTGACTAATGAAAAATAACATGGATTACAGTATGCCAATTCTTACTAGTTTGTTAAGTTAAAACATTTCGCTCATCAATATTCTTGACTATGAAAACAATCAGCCATGTGCAAAACGTTTATTAGTTGATTGTAGTGGAAGGCGGCGACTCCTGGGGGAAAAGCGTCAGCAGAAGACCCCGCAACGGAGCGAAGCGGAGTGAGGAGGCTGAAGCGACGCCCCCGGAAAGCGCCCGCCTGAAACGTAAATCAACGTGCACAGAATAATTTTTTTACTGGAAAACCTCGCCAATCTCACGTTCTCACATCAAATCATTTAAGAATATATAGTATTTTTGGAATTTCGACTTTTTTATTCGAAGTTTTCCTGCTATAATGAAAAATGATAACTATTTGATGCTGGAGGTATTTCATGACTGAGCAAAAGTTTTCCCAAAAAGAAGCAATGATTTATAGTCAACGTGTTGCCCAGATGTCAAAAGCACTTTGGAAAGCTGTCGAAAAAGATTGGCAGAAGTGGATAAAACCTTATGATTTGAATATTAATGAACATCATATTCTATGGATTGCATACCATCTGCAAGGCGCGACAATTTCAGACATTGCAAAATTTGGCGTCATGCACGTGTCTACAGCTTTCAACTTCTCAAAAAAACTTGAAGAACGTGGCTACTTGCAATTCTTCAAGAAGGACGACGACCGTCGTAATACATACGTATCAGTCACCGAAGAAGGAGAAGAACTTCTTCTTGGCATGAATGAACACTATCATGACTCAGAACATGGGATCTTGGACGGATCACTTCCGATTAAGAGTCTTTACGGAAAGTTCCCTGAGTTTTTGGAAGTCATGTCTGTCCTCCGAAATATTTACGGAGAAGATTTCATGGAAATATTCGAACTCGGCTTCAAAAGGATCGACCATTCTTTTGACGACGAGCTTGTCTCCTTAAGCCGCACTGAAAAGGAATCTTTAGAGTTCGCTGAATTGCAAGCAGTCGAAGAAAAATAATGTCATTTTTCGAGGCAGTCTGCTATGATGAAGTGAAGGCTTAAAGAGGAGGAATTGATTTGATCCTTATCGTTACTGTCATGTTCTCATTGTTTTATTTATTTCAGATAAACAAGATGACTTTCGCTCTATGTCAATCGCGGGAAATCCCAGAAGAAAAGCAACCAAAAATATATCGTACCGTCAATATTCTAATTACGATTCTAATCCTTTCGTTCTATCTTGAAGTGCTATTGAACGTATAAGGTTAAAAAGTCCAGCTCCCTCAATGGAAGCTGGACTTTTTCTGTTTAGTACAAGAATGCAGCTCCGACGATGATCAAAAGAATGAACAACACAACGATCAACGCGAATCCAGAAGAGCCATGGCCATATCCACTCATTAGGGCACCTCCTCTCTCTTTGTATCCTATGCGCACGACAATTGACGTTTTAGGCATTTGGTAAGGAACCTTTTTGTTTTATGGTCGTTTTTATGGTATAGTTTCAATTGTTGTAGATAAAAGTTAGGGGAGAAAATACCATGAAAAAAACAGTCCTTGCAATGACGATGGCGGCTTCAGTTCTGACACTTGCAGCATGTAACAATGATCAAAAAGCGGCTGATGATGAAATTATCGCAACTACCAAAGTCGGAAATATTACAAAAGAAGATCTATATGAAGAGATGAAAGATGCAATTGGTATACAAGTAGTTGAAAATTTGCTTCTTCAACAAGCGTTGGAGACCGAATATAAGATTTCCGACAAGGAATTGAAAGAGGAAATCAAAAAGCAAAAAGAAGCTTTTGGTGATAATTTTGACATGTACCTCCAACAACAAGGTATCACTGAAAAATTCTTCGAGAAGAATGTAAAATCACAAATGCTTCAGAAGAAAATGATCGATTCACTAAAAGTGTCCGATGAGGATGTCGCAAAAGGCGTGGAACGTGCAAAAACGGAAGTCCATGCCCGTCATATCGTCGTGAAAGACGAAAAGACCGCAAACGAAGTATTGTCGAAATTGAAAGATGGCGGAGATTTCGCTGAACTGGCGAAGGAATATTCCACTGAGCCAGTTGCAGAACAAACGGGCGGAGACCTCGGATGGTTCGGTCCTGGCAAAATGGTGCAGGAGTTTGAAGATGCGGCTTATTCCCTTAAAAAAGGTGAAATTAGCGAGCCTGTAAAGACAAGCTTCGGCTACCATATCATTGAATTGCTCGACACTCGTAAGACTGAAACCGAAAAAACAGAAGAAGAAATTACAGCGGAAATCGAGGACGGATTGAAACGCGTCCAATTCGAAGAGAAGCTTCAAGAACTGATTAAAGCTGCTGACGTCGACATTAAAGTCGATGAGTTCAAAAAAGCTTTGGATGCGTATTTACCAGCAAAAGCTGACACGGATAAGAAGTAATAAAATAAGGGCTGCAGCTAATCGATCAACCATCGACTTGCTGCAGCCCTATTTTATTCTATATTGGGTTTATAGAACGAACGGTTATCAAGAGGGAAAATCCTTTCCGTAAATTCACCGTTTGCCGTTTTGGACATCGCCCTGTCGAGCATATTCATTTTCGCATCAATATTATCGATATAATGAAGAATCTCTGCTTCCATTAACATCGGACGTTTCGGGCTTCCCCACTCCTCTTTGCCATGGTGGGACAGCACCATATGCTGAAGAAGCATCACTTCTTCCCCAGTAATATCGAGTTCATCCGCAGCTTTCGATATTTCATTTACCATAATCGTAATATGACCGAGCAAGTTCCCTTCGACTGTATATTGCGTTCCGATAGGGCCGGACAACTCTATGACCTTTCCAACGTCATGCAAGATGATTCCAGCGTACAGCAGATCTTTATTCAATGAAGGATATAATTCGGCAATCGCCTTGCCGAGCTTCAGCATGGACACGACATGGTCGAGCAACCCCGATACATAGTCGTGATGGTTTCTCGTAGCAGCCGGATAAACGAGGAAGGCTGATTGGTGTTTCTTCAACAGATGTCTCGTAATCCGCTGGATATGTGGATTTTTCATTTCGAAGAAATATTGTAGTAATTCTTCAAATAACACTTCCTTGCTTTTCGCTGAAGATGGGACGAGATCTGAAATCGTCACACCTTCCTCTTCTTTCACAGGACGGATGCTTTTAATGCGCAGCTGGTTTTTACCCCTGTATTCATGCACTTCTCCGCCGACTTTGACGATTGTCGCGGCCGCATACAGACGCTCCTGTTCTTCACCCGTATCCCAAAGCTTCGCCTCTATATCACCACTCTTATCTTGCAAAATGAGTGTCATAAAAGGGCTTCCCTGTTGGGTAATGCCTTTCGTCGATTGTTTAATGAGTAAATATAGGTCAATCGGCTCCCCGACTTGATGTTCCAATAATTTTTTCATCGCGTCATCGCCCCCTTGGCGCTTCCAATGTCGGAAACGTTAATAATCGTTGCATTTGTCCAGTATTCTACTATCTTATCATGACATGTGAAGTAGATGAACTGGTGCTTCGCACTTAGCCGCTCCAATATTGCCGTCATTCGTGAAAATCTCGTTTCATCAAAGTGGACAAAAGGATCATCCAACAACAACGGAAAAGGAGCTGTCTCCTCTTTTGCGGCTGCCAGCGACAGTCGTAAGGCAATATACGCCTGTTCCTTCGTCGCCTGGCTTAGCTCAATGATCGGATAATGTTGTCCGTTACGGGCAATGGCCTGGAAGTAACCATTTTCCGATAATGCGAGTGACATATACGTCCCGCCTGTCAGTTCACTGAATATTTTCTCGGCCCTGCTCAGCACTTCGGGCAGCCTTTTCTCCTTTAACTCTTCCATCATGCCTGTGATCGCTTCTACGATTGCTTGGCGGACTGACCACTGTTTCGCGAGCTCGGCAAACTCAGCCTTTTTCATTTCAAACATCTGCTGCTTCCGCTGATAGGAGTCATCCGTCAACAACTTCTCCGTTTCCACTTCCAATGAGGTCTTCTCCTTCACGAGCGACCCCATCTGTTCTTCCAGTCGGGCAAGTTCCGTGCCGACTTGGTGGACATCTTCCCGGAGCTGGTTTTCCGAGCGTCCAATCTGGTCCTCTACAGAGCCAAGCGCAGCCAACTGGGATTCGACATCTTCGATTTGATGCGTCAACGTCAGCGTTTCCTGGTATGCCGCATACGCTTTGTAATACTGTTCTTCCGTCTCCACTCCGGCTTCAGCGAACAGCTCGAGTTGTTGGCTGCGCAAGGATGTTGCCAGCTCTTCCGCTTCTTGCTTCTGCGTTTGGTACTCTTCAATCCTATGACTCAACGTGTTAAATAATTGCATCTTCTCTTTCAAAGAGATGTATTCCGATCGCAATGTGTCATAAATGGATGATTCCGGCACGTCAATCGAGATAAGCCTCTCCACTTCTGCTTGCCTCAAGTGGATATTATCTTGAATCGTTACCGATTGACGTTCAATGTCTTCAAGCTCGCGTTCAATCTCCTGCAGCGAGCGTGCCATGCCGAAAAACTCATGAAGGATGCCGGAGTTCGGTATTTTCCGAAGGCCGTACGCAAGAAAGAAGCTGTTTAATGAAAATTCTAGACGTTCCTTCCCCTGCACGATCGCCCCATACTCTTCTTCCAATACGCCCATTTTCCGTTCGATTGTCTCGGCCGCCTCGGTTAGCCGGCTTTGTCTCTGTTCATAGTCTTGCACTTTCATAATGAAAGCTTCCATCGTCGCTGCCTGTCCTTCATAGGCGTCGACGAACCGCTCCATTTCAGCATCTTTCTTTGTCGGCTGACCGCTCCGTTTCCCGAATTTCAAAATTGCGGCAATGACCGCAAGGCACGCGCCAAGCCCGACGACGATCCATTGGTCACTAATCAATCCTACTATGGACATGAGTGCCGCCACGACTAGGAGAATCAGAAGCATTTGTTGGTTTCCGTTACCCTGATTCGACCGGCTCATTTGCACATACGCTTTCGCTTCGGCCAATCTGCTTCTAATGGACGGCCACTCCTCCGCTTGCTTCCTTTCCATTTCTGTCGGGGAAAACTTTTGCAATGAAAGCTGCTCGTTTCGGATATCCCGCAGTTCATTCTCCAATTGGGAAAGCTGTCGATCCATATACCCGATTTGTCGACCCATTTCATCCAACTGTTGCAGTTGTTCATATAGATGCTCTTCCTGATGGATGGAAACGTCCGCACGCAACAACGCTTCCGACTTATCCAAGCCTAAACGATCTAGCAACCGCAACCGCTTCACATTCAACTGAGCCTTACTATCGCGGATTGAGCCGAGTGTCGACCGCCAATCATGCCATTCCGGCTCGCGTGCAAGCATTCTCTCGATTTCTGACAGCATTTCAGGACGCGGAGAATCGGGCATCTTCTGTTCCATCGCCGCGATTTCTGCTTCCAAACCTCGCTTCTTCGCTACCATCTCAGTCAATCTGCCGCTTATCACTTCAAAACGGCGGATGCCGTCAGACGGAAAAGAAGACGTCCTCACTTCTTCCAGTCTACTTGCGAGTTTTCGTTTCCTCTCCTTCAACGGCAATAATTGCAGCTCCAGTTCGAGAGCTCGATGTTGCTCCCGCAATGAATCATACGCTCGTTTAGCTTCGTCCCATTCCCTTTCGATTTCGTGGATCCTGTTCATTTTCGGAGCGTATGCCGCCATTCGCTCCTGTTCGCTTTTCAGCTCTTTCTCCATTTCCTTCAACTCGGTTGCCCTAACATTCATTTCGGGATTCCGACCGGTTTTTTTGAACAAATCCCCCAATTCCTTCTCCATCTTCTTTTCAACACGTAATAATGTGTCGACGCCGGTTGTGCCTGACGAGAGGAGCGTCCGGCTCAATTCGGTCTCATCCATCCGCTCAAAGCCTTGCAATTGAAGAAGCGAAAACGAGAAAACCGATTCAAACGAAGCACGGTCGTATTGCCTCACTAATGCTGCTACAGCTTCTTCTCCTCCTTGCGTGCCATCTTCGAAACAGACAGTGACATCCCCTGCTGATTTTCCTTGCACCCGTTCGATGATGCAGTAGCCATGGACTTCGTCTTGCAAATGGACTTGGCCGCCGAATTTGCCGCCCGCTTTCGGTTCGTATCGAAGCTGTGCACTATTCTTTTGCGGGAAACCGAAAAGTGTTTGCACGATGAATTGCTGGATCGTCGTCTTTCCCGCTTCGTTATGACCGTAGATTACATTTATGCCGTCACTGAAATCGATCGTCTTGTTTTCATGCTTCCCGAAGCCGTAAATGACTATTTTTCGTATTTTCACCGAATCACCTCCAACTCGGTCGGTAATTCATTCAATAAGTGCCTCTCCACTTCATTCCGTAAATCGCGGATGTCCTCTTCCGTCAACGGATCAAGGTATCGGGCAGTCCGTACATGTTGGTAAAGATCTCCTAGTACTTGCTTCCACTGTTCGGGTGACCAGCTGTCGACTTGTCCAAGCACGGAATCCACAAGCGCATTGTTCTCCTTATTATGAAGAGTCACTGTGCTTGTTAAGCGTTGCACCCATACAAACGACTCCTTGCCATCCATCACTTCCCGGATCGCGTCCAGCCAGACGTCTTCGGCAGTCTGTGCAAAAAAAGCGGCCGTCTCCTCATCGAGATTAAGGATTTCAACATCGACGACCGATGGGCCATTTTCCGTAGCGAATGAAAGAAGTGCCTCTTCGCAATTAGCGAGCCATTCATTTGCATGTCGAATATTTACACACGGAATTTGAACTTTCCCGAAATGAACGGCAGATGTCCGAACGAATGAAAGGACTGCACCCGATTTACTGAGCTCCACTTCGTAAAACCCTTTTTCACCAGATTCATTCCGGTGACGTCCTTGGATATTCCCGGGATATACGATAGGTGGGTCTTCCGATAATTGCTGACGCAAATGGATATGGCCCAACGCCCAGTAATCATAATGCTTCGACTGCAGCTCCCCGATCGTGAAAGGCGAGTAGACCGCATGCGTATCATTTCCTGCGATGCTGCCGTGCAACAATCCGATATGGAAGGAGTAGTTGTCTGAAGCAACGGGATAGTTGCTGATCATTTCTTCCCGGACATGCCTATTCGGATAACTGAAGCCATGGAGCACAACGTCCAGCCCCCTTACCGTCAAAGACACTTCTTCCACTTCCCCTGAAAATTCGTGTACGTTTGGCGGCAGCTCGAAACGGGTCCAATTCCCACTCAGATGATCATGGTTCCCATACGTGATATAAACGGGGATCCCCGCTTCATGCAGCTTTTCCATTCCTTCTTGGAACTTCCGCTGGGCACGCAAACTTCGATCTTCGCCGTCATATATATCCCCGACAATTAATAGAAAGTCCGGGGATGTTTCCACAGCATAGTCAATTAATCGGTTGAATGCGGTGAATGTGCTTTCCCGCAATTCATTCAAACGTGTTGGCGGTAGTCCTGTCATCCCTTTGAACGGACTATCGAGATGCAAATCTGCCGTATGTATAAACCGGATTGTAGACAAAAAGCATCTTCCCTTCCTAACGAATATTTGTTCTAATTTTACCATATGCGCAAGAGTAATAGAAAATATAACAACGAAAAAAGCCGCTGTCCGTCAATCTTTCCGACGAAAAACGGCTTTCTATCATTCTTTACCTAATTGAATCGCTTTTTTGATGTCTTTCAGTGAACGGGAAGGTCCATACATGAGAACTCCGCCACGGTAAACTCTCGCTCCAAACCAGCCGAGGATGAAAATCGTCAATAGCATAATGGCGATGGCCAAAAGCGGTTCCCACATAGGTAAATCGAGCATTCCCACCCGCAAAAACATGACGAGCGGAGCAAAGAATGGGAAGTACGAAGCGTATGTCACATAGCCGAGTTCTGGATTGCCCAAGCCTGTCATGGCAATGAGGAAAGCCACTACAATCAGCAAGGACATCGGCATAATCATTTGCTGGACATCCTCCGTCCTGCTGACCAATGAACCTAATAAAGCGGCAAGAGTAGCATAGAGGAAGTAGCCTAGTATAAAGAATACCGCCGCATATACCAATGTGCTGAGGCTTACATCTTGCAAACTGAAGAAATCTGAAAATCCGCCAGGCACTTCCGTAGCAGACGTTTTGAAGGCGATAAAGCCGACAACTCCATAAATGAAGATCTGTAATATCCCTAGCGACCCGATACCCAACACCTTCGCAAACATATGCTTCACGGGTGAGACGCTCGAAATGAGGATTTCCATCACTCTCGATGATTTTTCAGTCGCCACGTCCATCGCAATCATGCTCGAATACAAGATGACTGCAAAATAGATGACAAACATGAGGACATAGACGAGGACTCTTGCTTGGCCTAGTTCCTCTTCCGATTTTGCGGAAGGCGAGACATTTTTCTGCTCAAACTGGATCGGTGTAAACAACGTTTGCACTTGCGTACCCGTCAGTGATAGCTCCTCCGCTTTCAATTCCGTCTGGATTGATTGCAGTGCATCCTGGATACGCCGCGGCACTGAAAAGTCCATCATGCTCATCGTCGTATATTCCGCATGGATTGTTCCTTGTTCATCGACCGAAAGAGCTAGAAATGAGTTGATTTCACCGGACGAGACTTTATCGGCAAGAACCTCCTCCGTTTCACTGGCCGCTTCGACAGTGATATCGTACTCTCCAGCCGCTAGCTGAGATTGCAGCCTGTCAACGACGATTCCACTCTCATCCACGACTTGAAGGACTTCTTGTGAATCGCCTGTTCCTGTGACGTTTTGTACCGTATCGATGATCTTTGAAAAATTCGCGAGCAGGAAGATCGCAACGATCATGATTGCAGTTGTAATGATGAAAGACTTGGACTTTGCCTTCGACGAAAATGCCTGTTTAAAGATAATCCAAAACTCACGCATACTCTTTCCCCACCTTTGCGATGAAAATGTCTTGCAAGGAAGGCTCTTCAATCTCAAAATGACGGATTGGCCCCGCTTGCAATGCTGCTGCCAGCAAGTCGTTCGCGACCGCTTCCTCCTCAATTTGGAAGACGGCCCCTTCCACCGAATGAGCGACGGAAATAATTCCTCGCACGTTGTCGAGTGCTTTCAAATCATAGTCGGATCGGATGCGCACATTTTGTCTGCCAAACGACCGCTTCACATCACGCAGCGAACCGTTCACGATTTGCTTGCCATGATGGATGATGCTTAACTTCTCACATAACTCTTCTACATGGTCCATCCGGTGGCTTGAGAAGAGGATTGTTGCTCCGTTATTCCTGAAATCGATAATTGCCTTCTTCAACATTTCGACGTTCACCGGATCGAGCCCGGAAAACGGTTCGTCAAGGATGAGCAGCTTCGGATTGTGCATGAGTGCAGCGATGACTTGGATCTTCTGCTGATTCCCTTTTGACAACTCCTCCACTTTTTTGTTCTTGTTTTGCGACACTTCGAAACGGTCCAGCCAATAATCGATCGCCTTCTTGGCATCGGCCTTTTTCATCCCTCGTAGCTCACCGAGGAAAATGAGCTGATCTTCCACTTTCATTTTCGGATAAAGTCCCCGTTCTTCCGGCAAATAGCCGATTTCAGGGCTCGTTGCGTAGGAAATTGTCTTACCGTTCCATGTGATATGTCCTTCATTGGCGTTCAATAATCCTAAAATCATTCGGAACGTAGTCGTTTTGCCCGCTCCATTTGCACCTAGGAAACCGTACATTGAACCCTTCTCCACAGTCAGATTCAAGTGATCCACCGCGGTGAATTCCCCGAACCGCTTCGTTACGTTTTCAAGTTGTAATGACATGTTTTTCTCCCTTCCCTTTTCAGCCTTCACTCTTCTACGTGTTTCATAGGTAAATAGTTTCGTTACATTCTCCTATTCATAATGAGAACTCCGATGCCATATGAAAAGAGCATTACTCCATATGCCGATGCCGTAAGTAGGAATGCTATAAACAATACGATGCCTGCTCCCGTACTAAACCCTGCTAAACTCTCGACTGATGGAACCATAGTTTTCTCTCTTTCCGATTAATGATGTTTGTTTACAATCGCTGCTCCTACTACCCAGGAGAGCATATGAATAAACCACAGCGCGGTTAAGATAAAAAATGCCAATTTTGCTCCTTCAACAATCATGACGATGAACCATGCAATTAAAATTGCAACGGTCATCACCTTCCAAGAGATTGATCTCGCGTGTCGATGAAGATTTTTATACCTTTCATCAAATAACCGCTCCTTCTTCCCTTTTTTCCAAGTAAAATAATGCACGATTCCCCATATGACTAAGCCGAGTGGCAAGCCAGCCAAAAACGCCCAAATATCAAATCCTTCGTACATCTTCAAACCTCCTCCGGCTGAAAAATATCTTCAATACGGCAATTAAAGAGCTTCGCAATTTTAAATGCCAAAATCAACGATGGATTATATCTTCCTTTTTCTAGAGAGATGATCGTCTGCCTCGACACTTCCAACTTTTCCGCAAGATCATCCTGCGTCCATCCCATTGCTGTCCGCATTTCCTTAATCAAGTTATTCAGTTACATGCTCCCCCTTTCAATGTAAAGGTCGCTTTACGTAAAGGTTACTTTACTATATACGTAATGTCAAGTAAACTTTACAATACATTTTTCGAAATGAATAACTATTCATTTTTCATGCTTTCATAGTATAATGGAGAAAAGGGACGGAAGGATGAGCAGCTTGAGAACTTATAAATTAACAGCGTATGAAAAGACAGGAAAGTTAATTACGGAAGAAACGTTCACGGCAGAGAATGATGAATCGGCAAAAGAAAAAGGCCATGCTTTGCTCGAAGAAAAGAATCTTCTTGAACAAACGCATCGCCTTGCTTCGCCTGCTGGAAAGCTATTGTTGTTTCATGTTTGATACGAATCGGCATCTGCAATAAAATTTGGCTACCCTCATGCTGCTATGATATGTTAATTGAGCAAGCTACAGTATGGAGGTGCTTCACTTGAACATCGCACTTATTGCCCATGATCAGAAAAAAGATGAAATGGTGAATTTCACGATTGCGTACAAACATGTATTTTCAAAATACGAGCTCTATGCAACGGGTACAACTGGCAAACGGATCATGAAGGAGACAGGCCTTCACGTTAACCGAATGATGTCCGGACCGCTTGGCGGGGATCAGCAGATCGGATCGATGGTCGCTACAGGAAAGTTGGACTTGATCATCTTCTTCCGCGACCCGTTGACAGCCCAACCTCATGAACCTGACGTCAGTGCGTTGCTGCGTCTTTGTGATGTATATGGAATACCGCTCGCGACAAATATCGCGACTGCAGAGTTATTGATTGCAGCAGTTGAAAAAGGATATTTCTCTTGGCGGGACACTGCGGATAAATACAGATCAAAAGGACTTAATCCTGTAGAGGATTAAGTCTTTTTTTTATTTCGTGAAATAGATGCTCAATGCTTGCTGAAGCGTACCGACCGTTTGAGTGTTCCTGTCGAATTGTACGCCGAGTCGCACCATGCTCCGGACGACATCCGGCCGCAATCCTGTAATTGCAGTCATACATCCCATCATAGCTGCCCCGTCAATGATCTTCTTTAACTGATCAATCACTTCAGCCTCCATATCCGCAATCCCTGATAGGTCCATCAGCAATGTTTGAATATGCAATCGACCGATTTCCTTCAACACTTTCTCTTCCATCACTCTCGCCCGATAATAATCGATTGAGCCGATAATAGGGAGGATGCAAACAGTCGGGGTAAGCGGGATGATAGGCACGGATAAGTTTTCAACCAAATCCCTTTGCGTTTTCAACAGTTCATCCTTATAAGCGGAGTAACTAATGAAAAACGCATTCAAGAATTGATCAATAGAGCTGTTGATCTGTCTCTCAAACTGAAAGAAATCGATTTCCACCTTGTTTTCATCGATATATCGTTGAAGGAAAGTCCAAAGTGTCCTCCGGATCGCCTGCACCCACTCCAATTTGAACGATA
This sequence comes from Sporosarcina sp. Marseille-Q4943, assembly GCF_943736995.1. Classification (GTDB taxonomy): domain Bacteria; phylum Bacillota; class Bacilli; order Bacillales_A; family Planococcaceae; genus Sporosarcina. The sequence continues at coordinate 932,676 of NZ_OX031157.1, forward strand.
GTGTCAATGAATGGGTCGCCCATGCAATCCCTTCCACTTTGGCGAATTGCCGAAGTTCATCCAATTTGGATTCCAAAGCATAACTGACAAGTTTATGTGCATTATTAATTAAGTCAATGTTGCCCACTTCAAGGATTGTATTAATCTTCTCTTTTACAGTTGACGCCTCAATCAATAATTCATCTTCAAAACTCTCCCCGTTTTCCTCGATGAATCTATTCAATTCAGATTTGATTGCGTTTGTCATAAGTTCCCTCCGTTGTCATCCCATTTTCACAGGTAAGTACAGCTGTTGTCCTGACTTACAGTCAACAGCTGTACTTATCATCATTTACCTACAAATGCAGGTCTTCGTTTTTCTACGAATGCATTGATGCCTTCCAAATGATCTTTAGTTTTGCGCATGGCAACTTGCTGTTCACTTTCCATCCGTAATACGTTTTCCAGTTCAGCAATCTTTTGCTCATGTAAAATCTTTTTGGAAGCAAGCATTGCTGAGATTGGAGCCGACAAAAACTTTTGGGCAAGCGAATCCGATGCTTGGCTGACGCTTCCATCCGGAACGATTTGGTCGATGAGACCCTTCTCTTTGGCGGCTTCCGCTTTCATTACTTCTCCTGACCAGATGAGTTGCTTCGCTTGTGGCACCCCGATCCGTTCTTTCAAGAAGAAATGGCCGGCACCGTCCGGCACAAGCCCAACACCGATGAAGTTCATTGCAAGCTTACTGTTTTCCTCTGCGATAATCACATCGCAGCCGAGCGCCAAGCTAAAACCGAGTCCTGCAGCTGCTCCTTGTACTGCAGCGATAGTTATTTGAGGCAATTCGTATAACGCTTTTGCAAGTCGCGACACATCGACCATCACTTTCCCGATATCCATTGGAGAATCCGGGTCAATCATTTTCTTTATATCTCCGCCCGCCGAGAATGTGCGGCCTGCCCCATTAATGATCAACACTTGCACTTCATCATTGGATGAAAGAGATTCAAAGGCATCTGCCAATTCCTTCATCATCGTGTCGTCCATTGCATTCATGGAATCCGGCCTATTCATTGTCAGCCGTGCTAGCCGTCCCTCCACCTTCAGTTCAATCGTAGAATACATAATTATTACCCCCTCACAATGATGAATAACCATTCATTAGTACTTATTCGATATGTAGTGAGGAAACCCTCTTAAAATTAAAAAAACTTGGCACTATTAAAGTGCCAAGGTTATGTGCTAGTTCAGTCGACTTGGATAGCTTGAGGGAAAATCCTTTCAAGATGTTCGATCTTCTTATCGATATATTCTTCAAACGTAAGGATATAAGCAGCGGGATCTTTCGGATTTTGGAATTGCGTAATTTTACCGGTCGCGGGATCCATGAATTTACTCGATGCGCCGCAACCAATTCCGATGATCGTCTGTACTTCTTCCATAATAATGATGTTGTATATACTTTCTTCGCCCGGCTTCGCATATCCGACATTTTCCAAGTTGCCGAGGATGTTTTTTTGGCGATACAAATAATATGGCACATAGTCGTTTTCCTTCGTCCATTGCTCGCCCATCTTCATCATCTGTTCAACCGTTTCCCGATCCGCCACTTTATATTTCTCTTTGTTCCGTGTCATCTCAGAAGCCCGTTTGAATGAAAGCGTGTGGACAGTCAGCGATTCGGGCTGCATCTTCTCCGTTTCGTCGAGCGAATGGCGGAATTCTTCCAGTCCTTCATTTGGCAAACCAATAATGAGGTCCATATTGATATTTTTCATCCCCATGTTTCGGGACAACCAGAATTTATCAATCGTCTCTTGTACGGAATGATGCCTTCCGATCGCTTTCAACGTTTCATCCGTATACGATTGTGGATTGACGCTGATCCGGTCAATTCCCCATTTTTTGAGGACATCGATTTTGGCAGGTGTAATTGTGTCCGGCCGCCCCGCTTCGACGGTCACTTCCCTCACTTCTTTCATATACGGGAATGAGTCATACATCGTCTGATAAAGGGCATCCATTTCATCTGCTTCGATGGAAGTAGGCGTCCCTCCGCCAAAATAAATTGTCGTGATTTTAATGTTCCGCTCCGTCAACCATTTCCCGATCTCGCGAATTTCTTCATGCAACCCGTCGAGAAATGATTCGACCCGCCCGTTTTTCCGATGAATGGCGTAAGCCGGAAACGTGCAGTATGCACATTTTGTCGGACAGAACGGGATGCCGATGTAGATGCTGACATCGTTTTGGATTTGGTGTAAATCCGGGATTGCCCGCAGCTGGACTTGTTCAATCGTTGCGAGAAGTTCACTTTTTTCTTCGGAAATCCGGTGTTTCTTCATTAAAAGACGTTTTGCGTCTTCCACGCTATGTCCTTGCTGTCGGTATTTATGGAACAGTTTCATCGGACGGATGCCGGTTAGAATTCCCCAAGACTGTTTCATTCCGGTTAGCTGCTCCAGAACTTCTAGAAACACGTGGGAATAAATCCGTTTCAGCTGACGGGTCTTCGTTTCCGAATTGTCGGTTGTCACTTGCTCTGAGAACGCGGCACTGAATTCGTTGCCATTATGCGTTAATTGGGCATAGCCATTTATCGTGGCACCGTCTTGCTGTATGGATAGGTCGACAAGGATTCCTTCTTCTTCGGTGTCCGTGATGACCTTTGATTGTTCGAAGAAGAGGTTGGCGAGATGGGTGAACATCCGTATCCAATCTTGTTCGAATGATTTTGTAAGGATTATCTTTTGCATGGTTTGCTCCAACTTTCATTAAAGATTACGTGAAATATAACACAAAAAAACCGGCTGAGCCGGTTTTATTGCATCGTTTCGTACATTTCCTGAACCGGCTTCATCAAGACACGGTTCACTTCTTCGATCAGGCCGCTCAGCTTCATTTCCGCTTGGAGCATTTGCATGATCTTATCGTTTTGCTGAGCAAGCTGCGCTGTTTTTTGTGCATACTCCAACTCTTCATGCGCGATTTCTTCGCCTTGCATCTGCTTCTGCTGAAGCGTCATTTGGATTTTACGGAAGCTCTTGAACAGTTCCAAAGCCTGTTCGTCTTTCTTCACTTCCTCAATCGCGTTCTGCACTTCGGCATATTCATCAGTCTTGCGAAGTGTCGACTCCAATTTGTTCAAGTCATCATAAATATTAACAGTCATCATTTATTCCCCCTAGTAGTTTGTGAAAAAGACGATCAATCCTTGCACTATCCCGATGATACCACCTAACAGCGCTCCAAGGACAGTAATCATTTTGAATTCGCGTCTTGAAATGCCGAGAACAAGATCTTCCAGGACAGAAACCGGGAACGTATCTACTTGCTCCTTGACAATTTCATCAAGCTTCAGCTTTTTCAATGATTGCTCCAGCTGCTTTTGAGCTTGATCAAAAGCGAATTGCGTCACTTTCGGCGTCAGATTTTCTGCAGTCCACTCGGAACCTTTCGGCCAGTAATCTTGGATTGTTTTATCCAAACGGGTGTCTAGCGCAAGTTCCTTGTTAGCATATGCTTTAATGGAAGTGAACAGTCCATCCCAGTTGAACTCTGCAAGCAGTTCCGCCATCGGACGCTTTTGCAGCTTCGCAAATTCCTTCTCAAACATAGTGTGCAACAGATTATATGTGCCTGGCGCGTTGATGAACTTCAACGCTTCCCGCTGCACCTTCTCTACGAGCGAGTTGGAATCGCCGAAGAACATATTCAACATGCCGCCAAACGTCCCTTTCGACTCTAGGAAATCATTGATCAACTTTTGGAACATCACTTTGCCTTCATAAGAATCCACAAATTGCTCGGCTCGTTGCAGGATATAGTTTGTCATTACGGGAATATGCGCTTTCGCACGCTCCTGCCAATCCAATGGAACGACCTCTTCAATCGTGCCCGTTGTCAATTTCATGCGCACGTTCATGAGTTGTGCATCGATAAGGGCATCGATTTTTTGCTCAGCTTTCTCTACAATGTCTTGAGCCCCTGCCACTTGTAGCCAATCGTGCAACGTCTTGTCCGATTGAAGCACATACTCCTCCATTTTGCTTTGAAGGAACGCCTCCGCTTTTCTTTCCATATCAGGCGTCAATAACTTATTACGCAACACATCGGGAGTGACTAAATAGTTCGTAACCGTCCTCCCCAATTGTATGGCAAGTTCATCACGCCGTTTCGGAATCAACCCTGGCGTAAACGGAAGGCGCCATTTTCCAATATATTTTGCCTCATGGGGTCTGAACAGCATTTTGATCGCTAGGTGATTCGTAAATCCCCCGATCAATGCCCCAATCAAAGCCATAAACAACAATGTCCATATGAAATCCATCGCTTCACCTTATTTCCGATTCATTCGGATTTCATTATAACAGAAGGCGGGCCTGTGGAAAAAGCATTCGACTGGGGGCGACAGCTCACATGAAAAACCGGTCACCTAAATGGGTATTCGGCTAGTGCGTGAACAAAGTTATACTCTAACTTTCGTATTCGGCTTCACAAACCGGCTGATCATCCAGCCGACTGCAAGGCTGAACACGAAGTGGCCGGCCGTCCAGAAGAACCAAGCCATCCCGTCATCTGCAGCGGGCGGCTTTTCTGTGAGCAGCGTCAAAAAGTACAGCACTCCGCTACCTGCGGTATATACAGCGACATATGGCCAAATGCTGTAGTGCCAATCAAAGAACGTTAATATGTAAAACAGGCCAACGACACTAGCGATGCAAAAAACAAGATGAAACGCAAAGCCAAACGAGGCGCTGTCCTTGAAGATATGAATGAAAGGAAAATAATCTACATTATATAACAAAATGTACGCTTCGTTTCCTGTCAGTGCAAAAACGAGTTGCATGAGGATAGCCAAAATGATTCCGCTTGCGATTCCGATTCCAATCAGCTGCAAGAATTTCCTCATCCGTTCTCCTCCCAAATCGATTAAGAAAAGCGCATTCTCGATCTCCGACAATTGTAGCAATAGGTAAACCTTTGATGGCATCTCCTGCTATTCCCCGCTCTACACCGATCGTGCCAGTTTCTCGGCATTCGGCGTTCCATCTAGAAGGTAAGCTTACCATCTTCATTTAATTTAATATGTGTATCATTCCAAGTCAGTTCAACCGGGTATGATTCCGATACTTTTTTTGAAAAATACCACCGGCGCCCAAGCGGGACGAGGACGATGAATGCATCTCCGCGTCCAAGGAAGTTCAGCTCATCCGGTTCCACCTCTATTCCATCGCGCAAAGGAATTCCAAGATCAAGCAGCTGGTCTCCCACTTCAACGACATGTGGTGTCGCCATGCCCATCTCGCTAATACTCAAGAATGATTCTTTTGTCAAATCCCCGAATAGGTCCCGCTTCCTTCTGCCAATTAATTCGACGATATTACCAACGGGATCCTCGAAATACATCGAATCCGCGTCAAAACTCGGAAAATAGACTTCGTCCCGCCCTTCTTCACGGTTTAGCGTGACGCGGTCCGTTATCCAATATTTCATCATGGAAAATTGATTGCCTGGGATGTTAATGGCGAAATGATAGAAAGCCGGTTGCTCCGTCCCTTTGAATGTTAGATGTGATTCTCCGATCCTAACGGTGAACTGTTCAGCTGTTGACTCTATCATATCGAGTTCTAACACGTTTCCGTAAAAACGTCGTAATGCTTTCAGATTGTTTGTATATAATGTTGCAGACTTGATCATCTTGACTTTTCCCCCTACTCACAAAATTACTTGTGACAATTTCAAGAATTATTGATAAACTACTATACACCTATCTTACCATATATTATGAAAGAAAATGGAGTGATTGAAATGATCCGCTATCCAAAACCATTGCAACAAGGAGACACGATCGGCGTAACAGCCGCGTCTTCGGGTGTCGAGGAAGTTCTTCACCATCTCGTCCATAATGCAAAACGCCAGTTTGAAAAAAGAGGGTACAAAGTAAACATTGGAGCTACGGTGTGGACACAAAACAAGTCCGCTTCAGCACCGATAGAAGTCCGTGCTGCCGAGTTAATGGGAATGTTCAAGAACCCGGACATTAATGCTATCATCCCCCCGTGGGGCGGTGAAATCCTGTTGGAAATATTACCGTTCATCGATTGGAAGAAAATTGAGCCTAAATGGATTTTAGGCTATTCGGATACGAGCACTTTCCTATTTGCGATGACAGTCAAAACCGGCATTGCGACTGCGCACGGTCCAAACTTCGTTGAATTGCGCAGCGATGAATGGGAGCCTGTTGCAAGTCAATTTATGAATGTACTACAAGCGTCCGCTGGCTCAACCATTGAGCAGCAATCATCTGAAAAATTCCAATCCAAATGGCAGCACGATGCTCCAGATAATCCTTATGTATATAAACTCGATACACCGACGGAATGGAAGGTTCTCGGAACAGACAATGTCGAATTGGAAGGACGTTTGTTAGGAGGCTGCCTCGATACGATCCGTCACCTCGTCGGGACGCCATATGGCGATATTGCTTCATTCCAGAAAAACTTCTTGAACGACGAACCGATTTTATGGTATTTCGAGAACTGCGAAATGAACGCTACCGATATTCACCGGACTATGCTTCAGTTTGTCTATGCAGGTTGGTTTGACAATGCCGCAGGAATCATCTTCGGCCGCTCCCCTGCAGGTCAAGAAGTTCAAGGATTCACCGTATTTGATTCAATGGAAAGAATAAAAGATCTGACCGGACTGCCTATTATTTATGATGCCGATGTAGGTCATGTCCCTCCACAAATTACGTTCGTGAATGGGGCGAGCGGTAGTGTGACGGTTAACAATGGAAAAGGGCACGTAAAGACCAAACTCCAATAATTAATCAACGACCAGCCCGGCTGACTTTTCTGTCAGTTAACGATAGAATGAAAGAAAGCTTATTTTAAGGGGGAGTACGATTATGCCAATTTCGTTTCGCAAACATGAAGAATTTTTCACATTCCATGACCCGATGCAAGACGGGAAGTTGATTGATAGAAAGACTGAAATTAGATTCGATCCGTTAACCGGTGAAACATCACGTATCATTTTCGACCCGGGCGCACCTTTCGTGCCGAAGGATTATTCTGAGCTTGCGAAGGCGACCGAAGGTAAAAAATGTCCTTTTTGTGCTGAAAATGTATCTACAATCACGCCGCGTTTCCCCGATGAGTTGGTGGAAGGCGGGCGGTACGTCGGCAAAGAAGCGGTCGTTTTTCCGAATCTATTCCCTTACAGCAAGCATAATGCTGTCGTCCGCATGTCGGAGCAGCATTATGTGAAGCTCGAAGAATTCACGGAAACCCTGATCTCGGATTCGTTTACAGCCGCACATCAGTATATCGAGAACGTCTTGGAGTTTGACCCGAAAACCGAATACGTTTCCATCAATTGGAACTACCTGCCACCTTCGGGAGGAAGCATCCTTCATCCTCACATTCATGTGCTCGCTTCTGAGAAGCCGACGAATTATCAGGCAATCGTCACATCGAGCAGTCACGATTTTTATGAAACCGAAGGAAAGAATTACTTTACTTCGCTCGTCTCTGAAGAGAGAGAACTTGAAGAGCGTTGGATTGGCAAAAAAGGCTCCATTAACTGGATGCATGCCTTTGCACCAAAGAGCCATGGCGATTTCCTCGGAGTTTTCGATGCGTCTTCTTTCAACGAACTGGATAGTGACGCCTTTGATGACCTTGCGAAAAGCCTTCTCCGTTTCTTCCGCTATTTTAAAGAAAATGGATTGGAAAGCTTTAATGCTTCGTTGTTCATTCCTGTCAACAAGCACGCGGCGGAGCAAGTCCATTTCAGGCTGATCCCCCGAATGACAATCGGGATGCTGGATACGAGCGACATGAACGTTTTCAATTACTTGCACGGGGAGCCTTTGTCCTTAAAAGCTCCTGAAGAAGTTGCAAAGGCAGCCGCAAAGTTTTTCGTATGAAAGGATTGAAGCAAAGGTTTGAATAAAACTGTTGTAGACCGGGTCGGAAGAAGTGTCACTTTTACCTTCCCGCCAAAACGAATCGTTTCATTATGCCCTGGCATTACGGATACACTATTTGCACTCAAGCTTGAAGAGAAAATCGTCGGGCGGACCCGTTTTTGCATTTATCCGAAAGGTGAGGTCGAAACTGTTCCGGCTGTTGCAGGCACAAAGGACATTAAGCTGGAAGCAATCCATAACGTGCAACCGGACCTCATTATCGTCGAGAAAGAGGAAAACACGAAAGAGATTGTAGAGGAGTTGGAGAAACACTTCCCTGTCTATGTCGCAGAAGTCCAGTCAGTGGATGACGCATTCCGGATGATCGAGGACATGGGCAGCTTGACAGATCGAAGCGAAGCCGCCAGGCAATTGATCTCCGCTATCCATGAGCAATTTGAGTCTTTGCCTAAGGTTGCGGGAGAACGGGTCTCTTATGTCATCTGGAGAAAGCCATATATGGTCGTCGGGAAAGATACATATATCCATTCGCTATTAGAAAGGATGGGATTCGTCAATCCATTTACCGAAGCGGACGGCAGGTATCCGGTGGTCACGGCAGAAGGGTTCAAGAACGCGGATTTGGATTATGTACTGTTGTCCTCTGAGCCCTTCCCTTTCAAAGAAAAGCATTTCGAAGAATTTTTAGAGATGATGCCAGACACTGAACCTATCTTAATCGACGGAGAAATGTTCTGGTACGGACCGAGAATGGTAGAGGCAGCCGCATATTTAAGAAAGCAACTTTCTCGCTTTCAACACTAAAAAAACACGGGATCATCGTAACGATGGTCTCGTGTTTGCGTTCATCTCAATGAATTATAGATCGTTGACATCCGGATGGCATGCTCCATTTCGTCATGCATGGCAATGAACAAAGGATTATAAGCTTGCTGAATAGGAATCGTCAACAGCATTTCCTTATATGTTTCCACCCCATCCAACTCACCGACGAGCGCCTGTTTGACACATTGCTTGAAGTTATAGCACGGAATCGGTTTCTTCGGATTTTGTACAAATGTCCCAGTCATCATATAATAGAGTTGTTGAAACATTTCATAATGGCTTTTTTCGTCTTCATACGCATGCTGGATGAAGTCCCGCCAAAGCGGATCATCTGTTTTTTCATACATCGACTTATAAAAGTAATAGTCCTTGTATTCGCTCTCGATAGCCTGTTTTAATTTATCGACAAACACGTCAGCACCCTTTCGCATCTTTTGTACACTTTATGCGGGTAGGCGCTTGTCTATGAAAGGAGTATGAACACGATGCTTCAGCATTTTAGCTACAAACCGATGTTTGCGGGCGGCAGCTTGCCCGGTTGGACGTTTTCATTTTTTTATAAAAACGAACGGTTCACAGGAGACTATAAGCCGGACGGCACGATTGTCTGGACTAGTGCAACTCCGTCTGATGAAGAAAACGTCAAAAAAATGATTCACGAACTGATGACATTCCACGTATATGAATGAAGGAAATATTTCCGTACATACTATCCCTCGATAAGGAGGCGATGGATGTGGATAAGGAAAAGACCCCTGAACAATTGCAGAAAGAGAAAGAACAGTTAGAGATTCAAAACCAAAAAACCGAAAACGTCTTTGAGGATAAAAGCCGGGTGCCCAACGAGCAAAACGCTTGGAAGGAAACTCAGTATAAAAGAGGCGAATGACAAAAGGGCGATCCCGGAATTGGGATTGCCCTTTTTATTCCCCGGACAATTTTCTTCTGCCGAAAATGAAATAATAGTAGACCGATGAAACAATATACAGCCCTGCTGTAATCGTGAAGGCATATGCATAGCCCCAATAGGAGCCGTTTGCGACGACTAATCCCGTCGCGACACTCCCCATGGTTGCCCAACCTAGACTAAAAACCATCTGATTCATTGAATTGGCGAGCCCTTTGTATTTATCCGACACGACTTCCATCGCTACTGCACTTTGAATTGGATTGCCGGCGTTCATGAGCGCTTGTCGCAAAAGAAAGCCGAGTGACGCCAACCATAGAGATGTTGTGTATGCAGTCAATAGAAGGAAAGGGATCGACAACGCCTGGAATAAAATAAGCGCCTTCACCTTGCCGACTTTCCGTGAGAGCGCGGGACCGATCATAGCGGCAACCGCAGTCATAGCCGAACCCAATGACAGCACAAGTCCGATATAGGAATTGGAAGCATCAAAACGATTGGCAAAATACAAATTCAAGTATGGAACGACCAAACCGGATCCAAAACCGATTAGCAAGCTTGCGAATGAAAAGTGAAAGATAACAATCAGATTCCGTTTCAAACTATCGTCCTCTGTTGCAGCTTGCTCCTTGTCTCCCTTTTTCACCTTTGCGGACTCAGTACGATTCTCCTTTAATTTGAATAAAGGAATCAAGCCGACTGTGAAAATAGCTGCACCTAAATGCAGTGAATATCGTATTGCTTCCGCTGCGCTGATCCTAAAAACAGTTTCCAGGAAGTCTGTAATGATTCCTCCTGCTAAACTACCGATGACATTCGCAATCGTTATAATTGCAAAATTGACACTGAATAGCTTAACCCTTTCAGTCGGAGACGAGTTTTCCGCTAGGAACGGGATACCCGAAACTTGAACGAATGCCATGAATAAGCCCGTCAAAAATGCAGCCGCAATAATCGGTGTTTCCGAAACTGCAATTCCCCTATAAAATAGCGTCGTTACCGTTAATACAGCACCGCCGACAATCATCCATTTACGGCCAAATTTATCGCTTAAAAACCCCGCAGGAACGAGCATGATTGCCGAAGCCATCGCCGTCATGGAAATCACTTTCCCATTTACCGTCTCGGGCATTCCGAGCTCTTTTACATATAAATTGTACATGACCATGAAAACACCCATCCCGATCTGGATGAGCGCATTCCCGATTATAAAAAGCCTCACATTCCGATTGAAAGAGGAAAATTTCCGTCCCCATTCGCTAAACCATTTCATCCACATTTCCAACTTTCTCGCGTCACGGTATTTCGATACTCTAAATATACGTGTTTACGAAACATTCTGCAATGGACTTTTCATTCTAATTAAATCTTTGGACGCGGAATGGATTGCATTGAGCGTGGGACGGACTGCTTTGAGCGCGAAGCGGCTTGCTTTGGGCGCGTAGCGGTTTGCTTTGGACGCGGAATGGATCGCTTTGGACGCGTGACCTCCCGCTTTGGACGCGCAGCCGCTCACTTTTGTCGCGCAGCCTCCAGCTTTGGACGCGCAACCTCCGCTTTGGAAGCTGGCTCACTTCCTAACAAAAAAGCTGTCACAGAAAGTCATTTTACCGACTTTCCCGTGACAGCCCCTACCTACAATTTAACCAACTCTCGAACTATTCCCTGCCTGCAATTTATACATCTGTGCATACTGGCCGTCAAGCGCGAGTAATTCATCGTGATTGCCTTGCTCGACGATTTCACCGCGGTCCAGCACTAAAATGCGGTCCGCATTTTTAATCGTAGACAAACGGTGAGCAATGATGAACGTCGTCCGTCCCTTCTTCAACACGTCCATCGCATGCTGGATGATTTCCTCGGTTTCCGTATCGATATTGGAAGTTGCTTCATCCAATATGAGGATGGCCGGGTCGAAGGCAAGGGCCCGTGCGAATGAAATGAGCTGGCGTTGTCCGGATGAAAGTGTGCTTCCCTTCTCAACGACCGGCTCGTCAATCCCGCCAGGCAAATGCTTCAGCACACGGTCTCCGCCAACCGCATCAAGTGCTTGCTGTACTCTTTCGCGGGAAATGCGTGCATCCCCTAGGCTGATGTTCGATTCCACTGTTCCACTGAACAAATATGGATCCTGCAACACGATTCCCATATGATCGCGGATTGTCTGGCGCGACATGTTCCCGATATTCATTCCATCAATCGTGATTTTCCCTTTTGATACGTCATAGAAACGGAAAAGCAAGTTCATGATGGAGCTCTTCCCGGAGCCTGTATGGCCGACGAGCGCGACGGTCTCTCCTTGCTTCGCTTCGAAGGAAATGTCTTTCAACACATATTCCTCATCTTTATAAGCGAACCAGACTTTCTCGAATCGGACGTTCCCGCGGTAACGGGCAATCTTCTCATCGCTCACTGGCTCCCCTTGACGATCCATCAGACTGAAGACGCGCTCCGCAGCGACAAGTGAATGCTCGAGTCGCGCGAACTGGTTGACGACTCCCGTAATCGGGTTGAATAGCCGTGTAATATAATCGACGAATGCGTATAACATCCCGACAGAAATGACACTCTCTGTCGACAGCGAAGCACCGCCGAAATACCAAATCAGAAAGACGAAAGCCAACGAACGGATGATATCGACGAGATTATGGGACGTCGCCGCTTCAACTTTCAATAATTTGCTTTGATACTTATAATGCTCATCATTTAATTCATTGAATTCGCCGTCCATCTGCTTTTCCCGGCGGAAAGCTTGGATGATCGTCATGCCATTGATCGATTCATTGATCATTGCATTCATCTCACTGTTTTTGCTCCGGATGATATGGTTCACTTTTGATGCGAACTTCCGATACAATTTCATCCATACGTATAGGACTGGCAAGACGAATAGCGTGATGGCCCCCATTTTCGGATCTAAATAGAAGAGGGCGATGAAGATCCCGAGCATATACATGCCGCTGATTGCAAACTGCGAAACGACCGTCACATAGAGATTCCGAATCGCTTCCGTATCATTCGTAATCCGCGCAACGACCTTCCCCGCCGGCAAATTATCGAAATAACGGATCGGCAGCGTCTGAATATGTCCATACAATTCGTTCCGCATCTTCTGGATAATCCGGTTTGCGGCATTTTGTAGCAATAAATATTGGAAATACCGCAAGATAGCTGTAACGACTGCCAAGCTGAAAAATACAGCTAACAATTTGGCGATCGGTGTAAAATTGATTGTCTTATCAACTGAAGTCGCGATATGATCGTCAATGATCTTCTTCGCAATCAACGGTCCCATCAAGTCCGCCGCAACAGCGAAGCCGAGAAGGACGAGTCCTGTAATTAAAAGCTTCTTATAATCAAGTGCATACTGTACTAAACGTTTTCCGGTAGTCATACTTCAACCTCCCCGATCTGCTGGCGGTCGAATTGTTCTTTATACCATCCGTTGTTCGCAAGCAAGTCTTCGTGTGTTCCTTCTTCAATGACACGTCCATCATCGAGCACAATGATCCAATCCGCATGTTGGATGGCAGATAGGCGGTGCGTCGTAATGATTGTCGTTTTCCCTGACCGTTCCGATTGGATGTTTTCAATGATCTTCGCTTCCGTCTTCGCATCGACTGCGGAAAGCGAGTCATCGAGGATGAGGATTTCAGGATTTTTCACGAGAGCACGCGCAATCGAGATCCGCTGCTTCTGGCCACCTGATAATGCAACGCCTTTTTCGCCCACCAATGTATCCAAGCCCGCCGGCAACATCTCTAAATCTTTTTCGAAATGTGATAGGCGGATCGATTCCGCGATGTCTTCCTCAGTCGCTTCCGGACGTCCGAACAGGATATTGTCCCGTACGGAACGCGAGAAGAGTACATGGTCTTGCGGCACATAACCGATCCAATCGCGGACTTGATCCTTCTTCAAGGATTGAAGTGCAACATCCGAGAAGACAATCTCTCCGTCGCCCGCTGGATATTCACGCAATAGTTGCTTGACGAACGTCGTTTTCCCGCTTCCCGTCTTTCCGACGATGCCGAGCGTCTGTCCCCGATCCAACTGAAGTTCGATATGGTCCAAATTGATGGCATGCGACATTGGATACGTGAAGCTGACGTCGTTGAAGCCGACGCTTTCCGGCTGATCGATGTCGACCGGCTCGTCAGGATCTTTCACATCTTCCTCATAATCCAGCGTCTCCATTACGCGGTCCAAGGAAGCATTTCCGCGTTGCAACACATTGATCAGCTCACCGATTGCAAACATCGGCCAGACGATCATTCCTAAATAGACATTGAAAGTGACAAGGTTCCCTAATGTAATTTCTTCAGCCGAAACCAAATAGGCGCCATATCCGAGTCCGATCATATACGTCAATGCCGTGAGCACTTTCGTAAACGGCATGAACAGCGCGTCGATCTTTTCAACGTGCATATTCTTCTTGTACACGTCTTCCGTCATATCCGCAAACCGTTGCTCCGAAGCACGCTCCTGTACATAAGCACGGACGACCCGGACGCCTGCCACAGCCTCCAGCACGTTATCATTCAGTTCCCCGAACGCCTCCTGCGCCGTCATATACCTTTCATGTATCTTCTTTCCGAGCAGTTGCAAAATGAAAGCTAAAATCGGCAATGGCAATATTGCAGCGAGCGTCAGCTTCCACGAGACGACAAATCCCATCGTAATGATTAAAGTACCTAAATATGCAGTCGAGTCGACGAGCGTCATGATTCCGAAGCCTGCTGTCTCAGAAATCGCGCGGAGGTCATTCGTCGAGCGTGCCATCAAGTCGCCTGTCTTGTTTTTCTCGTAAAATGTCGGTGTCATTTTCAGGAAATGGCGCATGAGCCGCGTCCTCAATTGACGTTCAATGACATAAGCCCCACCGAAGAGCTGGTACTGCCAGACGAAGTTGCCGACATAAGCGACGAGCATGATGAGAAACATAGCACCAATAAAAAGTGCAAGCAGATGCGTAGTCATCGTCTTCGTATAAATTGTGTCAATTGCCTGCCCGATCAACCACGGCGGCAAAATGACGAGAACATTCGCCAACATTAAGAGGACGAGTGCAATCGTGTACCTTTTGCGGTTTTCCTTGAAAAACCACTTTAATTTAAATAAAACCGAGAACATATTTTCAACCTTCTTCCTTCAATTCTCTTAACTATCCACTTTCAAGAGATTCCTTCTTTAATAATTTCCGTTGCTGATTTACATAGTTCATGATCAGCGCTCCTTTCCTACAGTTTTTTATATCCCGCATTAACTGGCTGTAAGATTCCACTTCGTGGAGATCAACAGCCAGTAAATGCCCGATTGGTTCAACTAACAATCAGTGGAAAAAACCCCACTGATTGAAGTTTCACCTTATGTTACACGGTAACCGTGAAAACACCGGAAATTCATTCCAAAGACAAAAAAGGCACACGCCTCCTAAGATAAGCGTGTGCTCAAAAAAAAGGGACGACTAAGTCATGCCGCCCCGATATATTTCATACAATAGAAAAACAGCAGGTCAGCACGGAATTCATATTTGATTGTTGTTTGATAAAAATGACTGTTTGCATTTTCCGCACCTTCCTTACTATTTATATTTTCGAATAATTCAACATTACCATTGATAATTTCAATTTGTCAATACATTTCTATACAATTCGCATTGATTGTTTTAATCCTC
Organism: Sporosarcina sp. Marseille-Q4943; assembly: GCF_943736995.1. Lineage (GTDB taxonomy): Bacteria > Bacillota > Bacilli > Bacillales_A > Planococcaceae > Sporosarcina. Next base: position 948,006 of record NZ_OX031157.1, read on the forward strand.
TGCAATCGGGTATTGAACAGACATACCACTCGCGAAATGAAACGATGTGGTTTTTACTCGTTTAAGTGGATGTTCGACAATATTCACCAACAGTTACCCCACGGCAAAGTAACATATAGAGCGGGCATGCCAGGAGCATTATTCCTGGCATTTTTTATTGTATGCTAGTAATGCATCCTCTATGACTCACATAACTAATAAATGAGATAGCGCTCCTAATCCGGCAGTAATTAAAACAACAAGCCAAGGAGCCATTTTGTAATACATTAAGAGGCCGAATGCGATGATGGCAATTCCGAAGTCTACGGGAGAACCTATGGAACTTGTGAATACAGGATCATATAGCGCAGCAAGCAAAATTCCTACGACTGCTGCATTCACTCCTTTCAAAGCCGCTTGAATTCCTGGCTTTGAACGGATTGCTGACCAAAAAGGCAATGTTCCAATGACGAGTAAGAATGAAGGCAGGAACATGGCGATGACCGCAACCGCAGCTCCGGATGGTCCATTCATTAGTTGTCCCAAATAGCCAGCCAGCGTAAATAGTGGCCCAGGCACGGCTTGTGCCGCTCCGTATCCTGCGATGAACGTCTCAGCGTCCATCCAGCCTGCCGGCACGACTTCCCGTTCAAGCATCGGCAATACGACATGCCCGCCGCCAAAAACAATCGAACCGACCCGGTAGAATATATCAAAAATCTCGATGAATGCATTTTGAAAGAAAGACCTGATCGCCGGCACACCTATTAGCAGGAGGAAGAATATCGTCCACGCAGCCACACCTGTCTTCTTTCCGAATGAAAGATCGATGGATTCAGGCTTTGGTGCCTTCTCCTTCCGGTATAGAGCATAACCGACAAACCCTGCGCCTACGATGATAGCAATTTGTCCGATTGCTGTCGGAATCAATAATGTCAAAACCGCCGCAACGAGTGCGAGTGTTAGTCTAGCCCGATCGGGAGTCAACGACTTGCTCATCCCGACTAATGCATGCGCTACGACAGCGACTGCAACAATCTTCAAACCTTTGATCCAACCAAGGTCAAAGGAAGCTGTCGAGGAAATGAGCCAGGCAAATGCCATTAACAGCAACACCGATGGCAATGTGAAACCGATCCATGAAAGGATTCCACCTAGTAAACCTCCGCGCATCAACCCGATCGCAATCCCTACTTGCGAGCTTGCAGGACCGGGCAGGAACTGGCATAACGCCACAATATCAGCATACATTTTATCATCGAGCCATTTCTTTTTCTTCACATATTCGTCTCTGAAATAACCGATATGGGCTGCAGGACCTCCGAAAGACGTCAGTCCGAGCAGCAATGATGTGCGCAAAATCTCTGATGCATTGTTCTGCTTCTTCATAACTCCACCTCCGAATGTACTTTAACAATTATACAAGACTTAGGCAAAACCATTTGTTTTTTTCTTGTAAATAATTTATCATTATCTTAACTAACCATTTTAACCTTACAGGAGGTGTGCACTTTGTTCTACCCCTCATTCGGGCGCGGGACAAAGTAAACTTATTTGGAAATTGCCATACGATTGGCAGCATTTGCTGCCTTGATCGCACTCACCGCATTTTTTGTTGCGAGTGAATTTGCAATAGTGAAAGTACGAACAACGCGGATCAACCAGCTTGTCGCGGAAGGGAACCGCCGGGCGATCACAGCAAAAAGAGTCATCAGTAATCTCGACGAATATTTATCGGCTTGTCAATTGGGCATAACGATAACAGCTCTTGGGCTGGGGATGCTAGGTGAACCGACCGTGAAACTGCTAATGAAGCCGGTTTTCTCCCATTTTGAAATTGCCCCGCATGCTGCGACAATCCTTTCTTTCATCATCGCATTTACCGTCGTAACGTTTTTACATGTGGTAGTAGGTGAATTGGCTCCTAAAACGATCGCAATTCAACGGGCGGAAGCCATTACGCTGGCAACAGCGAAACCGCTCATTTTCTTTTTTTTCATTATGTTCCCAGTCATTAAAGGGATGAATGGATCAGCACGTCTCATTACCCGGCTATTCGGGTTCAAACCCGCTTCCGAAACAGAAATGGTACACTCGGAGGACGAGCTGAGATTGATTCTGACCGATAGCCTGAAGGGCGGGGAAATTAACCAGTCGGAATACAAATTCGTCAATAAGATATTCGAATTTGACGACCGGGTCGCCAAAGAGATCATGGTGCCGCGTACCGAAATGATGACAATCGAGAAAGATGTCACATTACGGGAAATGTTTGAAATGATGGGTGTCGAGCAATTCACAAGATATCCTGTCACCGATGGGGATAAAGACCATGTCATCGGCTTGGTGAATATGAAAAATCTATTGACGGCGTTCATCAAAGACCCGACAACGGGAGATCAGCCTGTCAGTGAATATATGCAACCGATCATCCGAGTCATCGAAACGATGGCAATCGGCGATCTACTACTGAAAATCCAACGCGAACGAATCCACATGGCTATCCTCATGGACGAATACGGAGGGACTTCCGGACTCGTGACGATCGAAGATATTTTAGAAGAGATTGTCGGAGAAATCCAAGACGAGTTTGATATGGACGAAGTGCCTGAAGTACAGAAAATCAATGATAACCATTTTATTTTGGATGCAAAAATGTTAATTGAAAACGTTAACGATGTGCTCGATATCGATATCGATGAAGAGGATATCGATACGATCGGCGGATGGTTTATGTCGGAACGTTTTGAAGCCGTCCCTGGTGAAAAAATCATTGAGCAAGGTTATGAGTTCACCGTGAAGGACGTCGAAGGACATCACATCCTTTACTTGGAAGCTATGAAATATGATAAAGCGAACGGATCAGCCGACTTACAGGTTGAGTCATAAAAACAAACGGCATCTCCTTATATAGGAGATGCCGTTTTGTATATATTAATCCTTCTTATACTCCACACGGTAAATATCATGACGTCGGTCCTTCAGCTGTTTCACAGTTCCGTCCTGTCGCTGGCGACGCAATATCTCCAGATCGACATCTCCGATAAGAACCATTTCCAAGTTCGGGTTCGTTTCTCCGACGATTCCATCCCTTGCAAATTCGAAATCCGATGGCGAGAAGATGGCCGACTGCGCATATTGGATATCCATATTTTCAGTTTGCGGCAAATTGCCGACCGTCCCTGAAATGACCGTGTAAATCTGGTTTTCAATCGCGCGGGCTTGTGCGCAATATCGGACGCGCAAATACCCTTGGCGATCTTCCGTACAGAAAGGAGTGAAGATGATATTCGCTCCCTTATCCGTTGCAATTCTCGCAAGTTCCGGAAATTCGATGTCATAACAGATCTGGATGGCGATTTTTCCACAGTCAGTATCAAAAACTTGGATTTCATCCCCTTGGCTGATTCCCCACCATTTCCTTTCATTCGGTGTAATATGGATCTTGTATTGCTTTTCGATCGACCCATCCCTCCTGAAAAGGTAGGCGATATTGTAGATCTCCTCATCCTCTTCCTCGACGAAATGAGAGCCCCCGATAATATTCACATTGTAGCGGACCGCAAGATTCGTGAACATTTCGATATACTCCGGCGTGTACTCCGTCATCTTCCGCACCGCCCTGCTCGGCGAAGGCTCGTCCAAGAATGACATGAGCTGCGTCGTAAAGATTTCCGGGAAGACGACAAAATCAGAATTCGCATCCGACGCGACATCAACGAAGTATTCGCATTGACTAGCCATTTCCTCGAATGAAGAAATTTTCCTCATCAAATACTGGACAACGCAAATACGGACAGGGTAACTTGTCTTATAATGCCGTTTAGTTGTTGCCTTGTAATCAACATTGTTCCATTCCATCAGCGTCGCATATTTTTTTGATGCTTTATCATCCGGCAAGTAATTCGGGTTGATTCGCATGAGGGTGAAATCATTCAATAGCTGGAATGTGAGGACCGGGTCATAGATTTTATGCCGAGTCACCGCCTCGACATATTCGCGGGCAGACATTTCATTAGCATACCGATGATAATTCGGAATCCTGCCGCCGATGATAATCGATTTCAAATTCAATCGTTGGACGAGCTCTTTCCTCGCTTCATACAGCCGCTGCCCAACTTTCATTCTCCGGTATTCCGGATGGACCATCACTTCGATGCCGTAAAGATTGTATCCTTCGGGATTGTGGTTCGTAATATAGCCTTTCGCGGAAATGTCATCCCAAGTATGACGGTCATCGTATTCATCAAAATTGATGATCAGGCTAGAACAGGAACCGATAATTTCCCCATCAAGCTCGGCGACGAATTGCCCCTCCGGAAAAATGGACAGATGGCTTTTCAGGTGCTCCTCTTCCCACGGCTCCATACCGGGGAAACATACTTCCTGCATATTCAATATTTTTTCGATGTCATCCTCTTTCATCTCACGGATGATCATACTCATTTCAAATGACGATAAATCAATTTCTTCACTCATCCACAGTTCACCCTTTCTTCATATTATGTACCCATAATTGACGATGAAAAATCATGTGATTCCGATTATTTTACACGGATACACCCACGCCGTATAATCAAAGAGGAGTCATAGAAACAGGAGTTGACAATATGCACAAACGGTTGGAAAACGGTCTTGTTTTCATCTTTACCATTTCCCTCATCGCAACATTCGGATCTTTATACTTTTCGAATGTACGAGGTTATGAACCTTGCACTCTATGCTGGTATCAACGCATCCTCATGTATCCAATCGTTCTAATGACGGGTGTGGCTTTATTCCAGAAAAGCGCTAAAATCGCTTTGACGACAGCTGTATTTGCAATTGTCGGCGGTTCCATATCGCTGTACCATTATGGAATCCAGAAACTAAACTTTTTGCAAGACAGCGCACCGGCTTGTGGGAATGTCCCCTGCACAGGCCAGTATGTGAACTATCTTGGATTCATCACAATTCCGTTCATGGCATTGACGGCATTCGTGCTAATCCTCATTACAAGCCTCTTCTTACTGAAATGGCAAAAGGAGTCTAACTAAATTGAAGAAATTACTAGTCATCGGCGGTGTCATCGTCGCCATCTTTGCTTTAATCATCGTGTTGAATAATCAAACCAACAAGGAAAAGTTGAAGGACAATCCATATGGAACGAATAATTTGGAGCAGTCGACAATCGACTTGATCGGCAATGAACATTACAGCAATATCATTCTTCCTGATGACCTTTACGCAAAAGTCACTTCTGGAGAATCAGTCACAGCTTATTTCTTCCACCCTGAGTGCCAATATTGTCAGCAGATGACGCCAATGCTTATGCCGATCGCAAAAGAAAAAGGGATTCACGTATATCAATTCAATATGCAGGAGTTCGAGCAGGAGGCCCAGCCGTACGGCATCACTTCATGGCCGACATTAATCCATTATGAAGATGGTAAAGAAGTTGCCCGCTCCGAAGGCTTGCCGAAAGAAAATCCCGAGGAACATATCCGAGCCTTCTTTGATGCATATGGAGACAAATGATGGATAGAGCGAATGCATTTTTCCGATACGAGATACATCGGGATGGGTTGACAATTGAAGAGCTTCTAAGGGATGAATGGAAAGCTGGCAAAAAGACCGTCCATCAGATGAGGATGGAAAAGGCAGTGACAGATGTTGCAGGACAACCTGTAGATTGGCGGACTCCCTTGGAAGCGGGGACGGAACTTATCTTTCATTTCAAGGACGCTGTATCAACGTACAAGCCGGACGAACACGCTACAGTAGCCATCCTATTTGAAGATGAACATATTCTTGCTGCTTTGAAACCTGCGGGCATGGCCATCCATCCAGATGAAACAGATGAAGGCGGGACTTTCATGAACGCCATCATGGCACATGTAGCAACGAACGGCGGAGCGTATGCCGAGCATATCCATCGTCTTGACAAAGGGACGGAAGGAATTGTGCTCGTTGCAAAGCATCCGATCGCCAAAGCGCTTTTTGACCGGATGATCGAAGAACGTGCGATAACGCGCATCTATCATGCCGAAGTCGATGGACGCTTAAAACGGATGAGAGGGACGCTTCAATATCCGATCGGACGCGACCGGCACCATCCAACAAGGCGCCGTGTCTCGCCAGGCGGACAGGATGCCATTACCCGCTACCGTGTCTTAGAACGGGATGATGAGGCGACAAGAGTGGAAGCGAGTCTTGAAACCGGCAGAACCCATCAGATCCGTGTTCACTTTTCCCATATAGGGCATCCTGTCAAAGGCGATACACTTTATGGCGGAAGCGAAACTGCGGATGGGAACTATCGACTCGTCGCAAAGAAGGTTTCCTTTAAGCACCCTTTTACAGATGAACAGACGACAATAGAAGTCATGTAAAAAAACCGCGGAAATGAACGATGATGTTCAAGTTTCCGCGGTTTTTCGTTTTTCATTATTATGACGGCGAATGTACAGTTCACGCCTCGTCGTACTTCTCCGGGTTCGTGCCGGTTCGCTCATCCCGATTCAAGGCATCGATTTTCATCATATCCTCCGGCGTCAACTCGAAGTCTTTCACGTCTATGTTTGACTGGATACGGGCCGGAGTTACAGATTTAGGAATGACAACTAATCCATGTTGCAGATGCCATCTAATCATGACTTGCGCTGGCGTCTTGCCATATTTCAGCCCGATCTGCTGCAATGTCGGCTCGTCCATGAGCCTGCCTCTCGCCAGCGGGGACCATGAAGTGACAACCATGCCATGTTCATTGCAGAAGTTTCGCAAAGGCTCCTGTGTGAGCTGCGGATGCAATTCAATCTGATTCACCATCGGCTTCACATTCGCAACGTTGAAAACTTTCTCGAGATGATGGATGTGATGATTGGACACCCCAGTAGACCGGATCAGTTTTTCAGCATAGAGCCTCTCGATTGCACGATATGTATCCACGAATTTGTCTGCGACCGGCCAGTGGGTCAAATAAAGGTCCAAGTAATCCGTTCCAAGCCTTTCCAAAGAGGCTTCAAAAGCTCTCAATGTTGCATCATACCCTTGGTCGGTGTTCCACACTTTCGACGTGACGAATAGCTGCTCCCTCGGAATGCCCGATTGCCGCATTGCTATGCCCGTCTCCTTCTCGTTCTCATAGATTGCCGCAGTGTCGATAGCCCGATAGCCGATTTCCAAAGCATATGAAATCGCCCGTATTGTCTCATCGGAATCAGTCATCTTGTAAACGCCGAGGCCAAGCTGAGGCATTTCAACACCGTTCGATAATGTCACCTTGCCGTCAAAAGTATCCATTCCGCTTTCCTCCTCTACAGTTTGTACTTTTATTGTACCTGTATTTCATAACTTTGACGAATGATGATAGTTAATAGTTAATCAGAATGACACAATTTTTCAGTCCAGTCATTTCAATTTCTGACGTAGTAGGGTATACTATATCAAGGACTACTGATTTTACGGGAGGTACATCTGATGAATCTTATCCTTATTATGGCTGTTTGCTTCGCATTCCTTTCTGCAATTCTTACAGGTGGATACGAAGATAAACCAGGTAAAGTGAAAAAATAAGAAGCAAAAACGGGACATGCCTCAAATGGCTGTCCCGTTTTTTTATTTCAAATCTAAAAATGATTGTTGCCGCAGTGCTTCGTAGATCAGAATAGCGGCTGTGTTGGATAGGTTCAATGATCTAATGTGGTCATTCATCGGGATACGCAAGCAATTCTCTTTGTTCTGCTCAATCACTTCGTCAGGCAATCCGGTCGTCTCTTTCCCGAAAACGAAAAAGACATCCTTTGAAGGATTGGAAAAGTCAAAGTCCGAATAAGCCTTCTCCCCGAATTTCGTAATGAAGTAAAACTGTGCCTCCGGAAATGCGTCAAGAAACTCTTGTATGCCTTCATGATACGTAATATCGACGTATTGCCAATAATCCAGTCCTGCACGTTTGAGCATTTTATCATCGGTGGAAAATCCGAGCGGTTTGATAAGATGCAGCTTAGTTCCTGTCCCGGCACATGTACGGGCGATGTTCCCTGTATTTGCGGGTATTAGTGGTTCAAATAATGCGACATGTATCGCCATTTCAGCACTTCCTTCAAATAGTCTCCAATACTCTTTCCATCTCGATGCGTACGTCGGCATCCTCTTCTTTTTGCAATGCTATTTCAATTGCTTCAATACTTTCGCTCGTTCCGATCTCTCCGAGCGCCCATGCAGCTGTACCCCGGATGACCGGGCGTTGATCGTTCACAAGCAGTTCTGCCAGTGTAGGAACAGCTGTCTCGTCCTTGAAGTGTGCAAGTGCAAGGATGGCGTTCCGCTGTATCGGATTCTTGCCCCTCCATGAACCTGACATATGCCCGTAAGTCTCCTTGAATTCACGATTCGACAAACTGAGCATCGGTACGAGAAGCGGTTTCGCCAATTCCGGCTCCGGTTGAAACGCAGGCTGGTGTAAATTGTATTTCCCTTTGTTTTTCGGACAAACGGTTTGACATGTATCGCAGCCGTATACCCTGTTTCCGATTTTCGCGCGAAATTCCTCGGGAATCGGTTTTTTCGTCTGTGTCAAAAATGCGATGCATCGCTGTGCATTCAGCTGACCGCCTTGAATCAAAGCCCCTGTAGGACAAGCATCCAAACAAAGTGTACAATCCCCGCATTGATCCTCCATCGGTATGTCTGGCTCAAAAGGGATATTCGTTATCATTTCCCCTAAGTAGACGTACGATCCATATTCAGGCGTGATGACTGAACAATTCTTCCCTGACCAGCCGATTCCTGCCCGTTCGGCAACAGCCCGGTCAACGAGCTCCCCGGTATCCACCATCGACCGCATTTTGGCATTCGGCATCTTTTCGGAAATGAACGTTTCCAGTAGTTGCAGCTTTTCACGGAGGACGTGATGATAATCCATCCCCCAAGATGCCCTTGCGAAGATGCCGCGCCTTTCCCCCTTCTTCCCTCTAGGCGCATCTATCATTTTAGAAGGATAAGCGACGGCAATGGAAATGATGCTCTCGGCGCGATCAAGCAATAGTATCGGTTCCGTCCGTTTTTCGACATCACTCTCTTCAAAGCCCGATTGATAGCCCAATTCCTGTTGACGTCGTAACCGGTTTTTTAATTCTAGAAAAGGGGCGGCGGTCGTAAAGCCGATTTTATCGATTCCGATAGTAGCTGCATATTCTTTGATTGATGACTGTAGCTGAGCGACATTCACTACGTTCCGCCTCCTTTATGGTAGGATTGATAAAAAGATAATGACAAAGGTGATGAAGATGAAAATAACTATAGATGAAAATCTCTTTCAACTGATGCCCGACTTGAAATTGGGCATTATCCATTATAACAAAATTACAGTGTCAGAATCTCCTCAAATGCTAAAAGGAAGACTCCAATTGTTCCAAGAACAGCTATTTTTCGAATTGGACACCAAGCCTTTAACGGATTTTCAAGGCATCAAGGAATGGAGAGAGACGTGGAAAGCTTTCGGGGCAGATCCAAACCGATACCGACCATCTGCGGAAGCTCTATTCCGTAGGATTAAAAAGCAGAATTACTTGCGGACAGTACATACAGCGGTTGACCTGAATACGTTTTTCTCTCTCCAATATGAAATCCCAGCAGGTATATACGATTTAGGTAAAATTGTTGGAGATATCCATTTGACAGTCGGCGGAGAGGAAGATGGTTATGATGGATTGAACGGCCGTTTCAACTCACTGGATCGCATACTTCAATTAAAAGACGAATACAGCCCTTTCGGCAGCCCTTATGTTGACTCTGTCAGAACGGCCGTTACGGAAGAGACGACGGATGCGCTCCATGTCCTGTTTCTCCGCCCTTCAATGGACAAGGAGGAAGCTCTACAACTGACGACTGCATGCGGTAATATGTTTACGTCCATTAGCGGTGGAGAATCTACTTGCTATGTTTTGAATGAAGAGAGTCCTTCCGTTTTGTTAAATGGAAGCAAACCATTCAATTTGTGAACGTTCACGGATGATCAGCAAGCAGAGATACTACTCCTTCCCATGGAAAACGCTCCTTTCCACGTAATAGTGGAAGGAGCGTTTTATTGTAAAACTGGATACCCAAGGCCGGACTTGAACCGGCACGCCTTGCGGCATCGCATTTTGAGTGCGACGTGTCTGCCATTCCACCACTTGGGCATAGAAGAGATAAATAAAACTGGAAAGAGAAAAGATGCAACCTTGGTTGCATCTTTTCAATGTGGATACCCGAGGCCGGACTTGAACCGGCACGCCTCGCGGCATCGCATTTTGAGTGCGACGTGTCTGCCATTCCACCACTCGGGCATAACAACAAATTACTTACAGCATACATGAAATATGGAGGCGGCAACCGGAATCGAACCGGTGGTAAGGGTGTTGCAGACCCGTGCCTTACCGCTTGGCTATGCCGCCGTAAGAAAAGTGGAGCGGAAGACGGGATTCGAACCCGCGACCCCGACCTTGGCAAGGTCGTATTCTACCACTGAACTACTTCCGCAAAAACTGGGGTAGCTGGATTCGAACCAACGAATGACGGAGTCAAAGTCCGTTGCCTTACCGCTTGGCTATACCCCAAAAAGTAAATGGGGCGGACGAGGGGAATCGAACCCCCGAATGTCGGAACCACAATCCGATGCGTTAACCACTTCGCCACGACCGCCATAATATAAATTATTTTTTATTTAGATATACTGCATAGAATGGGGCGGACGAGGGGAATCGAACCCCCGAATGTCGGAACCACAATCCGATGCGTTAACCACTTCGCCACGACCGCCGTAGTACTGAATTAAAATAATAATGGCAGGGGCAGTAGGAATCGAACCCACACCAAAGGTTTTGGAGACCTCTATTCTACCGTTAAACTATGCCCCTATAATAAATGGTGGTGGGGGACGGATTCGAACCGCCGAACCCGGAGGGAGCGGATTTACAGTCCGCCGCGTTTAGCCACTTCGCTACCCCACCAAAAGTATGGTGCCGGCGATAGGAGTCGAACCCACGACCTACTGATTACAAGTCAGTTGCTCTACCAACTGAGCTACACCGGCAAAATATTAAAATGGTGGCTCAGGACGGAATCGAACCGCCGACACAAGGATTTTCAGTCCTTTGCTCTACCGACTGAGCTACTGAGCCACATAAAAATGGCGGTCCCGACCGGGATCGAACCGGCGATCTCCTGCGTGACAGGCAGGCATGTTAACCGCTACACCACGGGACCTTTTGGTTGCGGGGGCAGGATTTGAACCTGCGACCTTCGGGTTATGAGCCCGACGAGCTACCACTGCTCCACCCCGCGATAATACTAATACAACAAATTATATGGTGGAGGATGACGGGTTCGAACCGCCGACCCCCTGCTTGTAAGGCAGGTGCTCTCCCAGCTGAGCTAATCCTCCAGTTAAAATCGCGATAAGCTTCGCATTACTGCGTCAGCTTCTTTCGTTCAGTCAGTCACGTACCGTTGTACGTTCCTTCCCTCTCTCAATCGCTTCCTTGTCCTGCTCGCTTCTCCCGATTTTAAAGGGAGCTGCAATAATTCTTAGGTTTTAAAAATGGTGACCCCTACGGGATTCGAACCCGTGTTACCGCCGTGAAAGGGCGGTGTCTTAACCGCTTGACCAAGGGGCCATATCTAGTAAGTAATAAATCTGGCGGAGAGCAAGGGATTTGAACCCTTGATACGCGGTTAGCGTATACACGATTTCCAATCGTGCTCCTTCGGCCACTCGGACAGCTCTCCAATTGGCTCCGCAGGTAGGATTCGAACCTACGACCGATCGGTTAACAGCCGATTGCTCTACCACTGAGCTACTGCGGAATAATACTTTAACGAGTTTTCAACTACTTATACTCATTGCGGTCATCTTAGAAATGACAGCCCAGCGACGTCTTACTCTCACAGGGGGAAGCCCCCTACTACCATCAGCGCTGAAGAGCTTAACTTCCGTGTTCGGTATGGGAACGGGTGTGACCTCTTCGCCATCACCACTGGACTATTTTCACAAGACAAGATTTATTATATCAAATCTGGTAAATATGTCAAGCGTTTTTTCAAAATAAATTATTTTGTTCGCTCAAAACCGGATAAAACCAACATTGTTGCTGAACTTCAAGTTCAACCGTACTTAAGTAACTTAAGGTTAAGTCCTCGATCGATTAGTATCCGTCAGCTGCACGTGTCGCCACGCTTCCACCCCGGACCTATCCACCTCATCTTCTTTGAGGGATCTTACTTACAAATGTAATGGGAAATCTCATCTTGAGGGGGGCTTCATGCTTAGATGCTTTCAGCATTTATCCCGTCCACACATAGCTACCCAGCGATGCCTTTGGCAAGACAACTGGTACACCAGCGGTGTGTCCATCCCGGTCCTCTCGTACTAAGGACAGCTCCTCTCAAATTTCCTGCGCCCGCGACGGATAGGGACCGAACTGTCTCACGACGTTCTGAACCCAGCTCGCGTACCGCTTTAATGGGCGAACAGCCCAACCCTTGGGACCGACTACAGCCCCAGGATGCGATGAGCCGACATCGAGGTGCCAAACCTCCCCGTCGATGTGGACTCTTGGGGGAGATAAGCCTGTTATCCCCGGGGTAGCTTTTATCCGTTGAGCGATGGCCCTTCCATGCGGAACCACCGGATCACTAAGCCCGTCTTTCGACCCTGCTCGACTTGTAGGTCTCGCAGTCAAGCTCCCTTATGCCTTTGCACTCTACGAATGATGTCCAACCATTCTGAGGGAACCTTTGGGCGCCTCCGTTACACTTTAGGAGGCGACCGCCCCAGTCAAACTGCCCACCTGACACTGTCTCCTGCCCGGATCACGGGCAAGGGTTAGAAGTCCAATACAGCCAGGGTAGTATCCCACCATTGCCTCCTCCGAAGCTGGCGCTCCGGATTCCAAGGCTCCTACCTATCCTGTACAGGCTGCACCGGAATTCAATATCAGGCTACAGTAAAGCTCCACGGGGTCTTTCCGTCCTGTCGCGGGTAATGCGCATCTTCACGCATATTATAATTTCACCGAGTCTCTCGTTGAGACAGTGCCCAGATCGTTACGCCTTTCGTGCGGGTCGGAACTTACCCGACAAGGAATTTCGCTACCTTAGGACCGTTATAGTTACGGCCGCCGTTTACTGGGGCTTCAATTCGAAGCTTCGCTTGCGCTGACCTCTCCTCTTAACCTTCCAGCACCGGGCAGGCGTCAGCCCCTATACGTCACCTTACGGTTTTGCAGAGACCTGTGTTTTTGCTAAACAGTCGCCTGGGCCTATTCACTGCGGCTCTCTCGGGCTTTAACACCCTACCAGAGCACCCCTTCTCCCGAAGTTACGGGGTCATTTTGCCGAGTTCCTTAACGAGAGTTCTCTCGATCACCTTAGGATTCTCTCCTCGCCTACCTGTGTCGGTTTGCGGTACGGGCACCTCCCGCCTCGCTAGAGGCTTTTCTTGGCAGTGTGAAATCAGGGACTCCGGGGATAATTCCCCTTGCCATCACAGCTCAATGTTATAGGAACGGGATTTGCCTCGTTCCACACCTCACTGCTTGGACGCGCATGACCAACAGCGCGCTCACCCTATCCTTCTGCGTCCCCCCATTGCTGATAACGGCGGGGAGGTGGTACAGGAATATCAACCTGTTATCCATCGTCTACGCCTTTCGGCCTCGACTTAGGTCCCGACTAACCCTGAGCGGACGAGCCTTCCTCAGGAAACCTTAGGCATTCGGTGGAAGGGATTCTCACCCTTCTTTCGCTACTCATACCGGCATTCTCACTTCCAAGCGCTCCACCAGTCCTTACGGTCTAGCTTCGACGCCCTTGGAACGCTCTCCTACCACTGACACCATAGGTGTCAATCCGCAGTTTCGGTGATCCGTTTAGCCCCGGTACATTTTCGGCGCAGCGCCACTCGACCAGTGAGCTATTACGCACTCTTTAAATGGTGGCTGCTTCTAAGCCAACATCCTGGTTGTCTGGGCAGCGCCACATCCTTTTCCACTTAACGGATACTTGGGGACCTTAACTGGCGGTCTGGGCTGTTTCCCTCTCGACTACGGATCTTATCACCCGCAGTCTGACTCCCAAACATAAATCATCGGCATTCGGAGTTTGTCTGAATTCGGTAACCCGGGATGGGCCCCTAGTCCAAACAGTGCTCTACCTCCGAGATTCTTTCGTTTGAGGCTAGCCCTAAAGCTATTTCGGAGAGAACCAGCTATCTCCAGGTTCGATTGGAATTTCACCGCTACCCACACCTCATCCCCGCACTTTTCAACGTACGTGGGTTCGGGCCTCCAGTAAGTGTTACCTTACCTTCACCCTGGACATGGGTAGATCACCTGGTTTCGGGTCTACGACCCCATACTCATTCGCCCTATTCAGACTCGCTTTCGCTGCGGCTCCGCATTCGCTGCTTAACCTTGCATGGAATCGTAACTCGCCGGTTCATTCTACAAAAGGCACGCCATCACCCATTAACGGGCTCTGACAACTTGTAGGCA